>CABTMH010000035.1 GCA_902485915.1 uncultured Oribacterium sp.
AGCACGATCGGGATCGGTGCATCCCAGGGTAACTTCGAGCTCAATGTCTTCATGCCGGTGCTCGCCTACAACATGATGCAGTCCATCCGCCTCTTAAGCGACGGCATGGTCTCCTTCGAGCTCCATTGCGTCCGCGGAATCAAGGCGAAGAAGGAAAAAATGGATGAAAATCTCCGCAACTCGCTTATGCTTGTGACCTGCCTGAGCCCGGTCATCGGCTACGAGAACGCGGCGGCCTGTGCGCATAAGGCCTTCGAGGAAAACACGACCCTGAAGGAAGCGGTACTCGCCCTCGGCTTCCTGTCGGAGAGTGAGTATGATCAAACTGTACGTCCAGAGAAGATGGTAAATTAATCAGGAGGATTTTAAGATGGGAAAAGATGTATCTGCAGAGTCTATCAAGCTGCATCATGAATTAAAGGGAAAGATCGAAGTTGTGTCGCGCGCGAAGGTAGACAGCTCCGAGGCACTGTCACTTGCTTATACACCGGGCGTAGCAGCGGTCTGCAAGGAAATCGAGAAGGATCCAGAGAAGCAGTGGGAGCTGACTCGCCGCTGGAATACCGTAGCGGTGGTCACAGATGGTACCGCGATTCTCGGTCTCGGCGATATCGGCCCGGAGGCCGGTATGCCGGTTATGGAAGGAAAGTGCGTACTGTTTAAGGAGTTCGGTGGCGTGGATGCGATTCCGCTCTGCATCCGCTCGAAGGATGTCGATACCATCGTGAACACCATCTCACTGCTTGCAGGCTCCTTCGGCGGCATCAACCTCGAGGACATCGCAGCTCCACGCTGCTTCGAGATCGAGAAAAAGCTGAAGGAAAAGTGTGATATCCTCGTATTCCATGATGATCAGCACGGTACTGCTGTCGTCGTAGCGGCGGCACTTCTGAACGCGGTAAAGGTAACCGGTAAGAAGATGGGCGAGCTGAAGATCGTCATCAACGGTGCAGGCGCGGCCGGCTGTGCGATCGGTAAGCTTCTCGTAAAGATGGGCTTCGGGGATGTTATCATGTGTGACATCCACGGCATCATCTGCGAGGGCGACGAGGGCCTCAACTTCGGTCAGGAGGAGATGTCCCATATCACGAATAAGGATCATATCCACGGCACGCTCGCCGATGCACTGAACGGTGCGGACGCCTTCATCGGTGTCTCCCGTGGCGGTCTCGTGTCGAAGGAGATGGTTGCCAGCATGAAGGACGGTATCGTCTTCGCGATGGCGAACCCGACCCCGGAGATCATGCCGGAGGATAGTAAGGCAGCCGGTGCGGCTGTCATCGGTTCCGGTCGTTCCGACTACCCGAACCAGATCAACAACGTCCTCGTCTTCCCGGGCATCTTCCGTGGTGCTCTCGATGTACGCGCAACCGACATCAACGACGAGATGAAGGAAGCTGCTGCCTACGCCATCGCCGACCTCGTATCCGACGATGAGCTCACACCGGAGTACATCATCCCGAAGGCCTTCGACCCACGCGTACGGGACGCTGTCGCCAGTGCCACCGCAGAAGCAGCGCGGAAAAGCGGCGTCGCTAGAGTGTAGGAGTTTGCATCGGCAAACTCCGGAACGACCTCCAGCAGAGCTGTGCTCTGCTCCCCGAAGGGGCTAAAGTCGGGCTTCCCCAGCCCGACTTTAGGGCTGTATAGCAGTTTGCGATTAAAATTATATTTATGGAAGGGAACTGCCGAGTCGGCAGTTCCTCTTTTTTAATTGATTTCCGAAAAACTCATGGTTGACATCACTGCTTTACCATGGTAGAGTGTTGAACCATAAAGAGGGTTTCACGAGGGGCCTCTGGAGGCCGGCTCGTCGCACGGAAGTGCAGGAGGAGATAATTATGAAGAAGACGTTAGCGATGATGACAGCAGCGATGATGGTAGCAGGTGCACTTGCTGGTTGCGGTTCGTCCAGCTCGACACCGGCGGCGACCACAGCAGCGGCGACCACAGCGGCAGCTACTGAGGCAGAGACAGATGTAACGACTGCTGCAGCCACCACCGAGGCCGCAGGTGATACCGCAGCGGCAGCAGAGGGAACGGTGAAGACCCCGAGCGGCAAGTTCACCGTCGGCTTCGATCAGGAGTTCCCACCGATGGGCTTCGTCGGGGATGATGGACAGTTCACCGGTTTCGACCTCGACCTCGCGAAGGAAGTCGCTTCCCGTCTCGGCCTCGAGTTCGTACCGCAGCCGATCAACTGGGATGCGAAGGATATGGAGCTGGAGTCCGGCAACATCGACTGTATCTGGAACGGATTTACGATGCAGGGCCGTGAGGATGCGTACACCTGGGTAGGCCCGTACATGGCGAACAATCAGGTATTCGTCGTGAATGCCGACAGTGAGATCGCATCGAAGGCAGACCTCGCAGGAAAGGCGGTGGAGGTTCAGAAGGATTCTTCGGGACTCGCTGCACTGCAGGGGGAGACAGAGCTCAGCGCGAGCTTCGGATCGATGACCGAGGTTGCGGACTACAACACGGCGCTCATGGATCTCGAGTCCGGTGCATGTGATGCGGTCTGCATGGACAGCATCGTCGCTGGATACCAGATCAAGTCTTCCGGCAAGGATATGAAGATCCTCGATGATACCCTCTCCGCAGAGGAGTACGGCATCGGCTTTAAGAAGGGCGAGGATGAGCTTGCGAAGGCTGTTTATGACACCCTCATGGAGATGAAGGACGACGGAACCATCGCGAAGATTTCGAACGACTGGTTCGGCTCCGACGTATTCACCCTGAAGTGATACATGCGAGTGTAGACATTGGACCTGATAGGAGAGCTCCTGTCAGGTTCATCTTTGTGTTTAGATATGATATGATAAAGACTGGTTGTTAAAACCATCAAATTTTGTTTTTTGGAGGAATTACCGTGGCACTGTCACAGATCATCCTGGAATTACTGAAGGGTCTTGGCGTTTCGGTCGAGATCTTCGCCATCACCCTGTTGTTCAGCCTGCCGCTGGGCCTGCTGGTTGCCTTCGGGCGTATGTCGAAAAACGGCGTCGTGAGCGGACTCACGAAGGCCTACATCTCCATCATGCGTGGTACCCCGCTGATGCTGCAGCTCTTCGTCGTGTATTACGGTCCGTACTACCTCTGTCACATCAAGCTGAGCCCGACCTACCGTAATTCCGCCGTCTACATCGGCTTCATCATCAACTACGCCGCCTACTTCGCGGAGATCTACCGCTCGGGTATCCAGTCCATGCCAGTCGGACAGTACGAGGCCGCCGACATCCTCGGCTATACCCGTGTGCAGAGCTTCTTCCGTATCATCCTGCCGCAGGTGCTGAAGCGCATCCTTCCGTCCATCACGAACGAGGTCATCACCCTCGTCAAGGACACCTCGCTCGCGTTCTCCATCTCGGTCATGGAGATGTTCACGAAGGCGAAGGCCCTGTCGTCCAGCCAGACCTCGATGACCCCGCTCATCGTCGCCGGCGTGTTCTACTATGTCTTTAACTTCATCGTCGCCTTCCTCATGGAGCGCATCGAGAAGAAGATGAACTACTATAAGTAAGGAGGTACGTGATGAATCTGCTCGAAATGAAAAACGTGAAGAAAAGCTTCGGCGACCTCCAAGTCCTGAAGGACATCAGCCTGACCGTCGCGGATGGCGAGATCGTGTCGATCATCGGCCCGTCCGGTTCCGGCAAGTCCACCCTGCTTCGCTGCGCCACTCTGCTCGAAACGATGGACGCCGGTACACTGAAGTATGAGGATACGGTGGTTGCGGACAATGCTTCCGACGGGCGTGCAGCATACGCCGATAAGGAAACACTCCGGAAGATCAAGCAGGTCTACGGCCTCGTCTTCCAGCAGTTTAACCTCTTCCCACACTGGAATGTGCTTCAGAACGTGACCGACGCGGTCATCCATGTGCAGAAGAAGTCCCGGGAGGAGGCAGAGAAGATCGGCCGTGAGCTCCTCGAGAAGATGGGCCTCGCGGATAAGGAGAAGTACTATCCTTACCAGCTCTCCGGCGGACAGCAGCAGCGTGTCGCCATCGCCCGCGCCCTGGCGCTGAACCCGAAGGTTCTTTTCTTTGATGAGCCGACCAGCGCCCTCGATCCGGAGCTCACCGGGGAAGTCCTGAAGGTCATCAAGTCCCTGAAGGATCTCCACATCGCGATGGTGATCGTCACCCACGAGATGGCCTTCGCCCGCGACATCTCTGATAAGGTCATCTTCATGGCCGACGGTGTGATCGTCGAAGAAGGCAGCCCGGAGCACGTATTCAACTCCGAGAACGAACGCATGCAGAGCTTCCTCGGACGATACAAGAACATACTGTAAGAAGACGCAGCACCCGGGATACGGGTGCTGTTTTTTTAAATAAGTGTTTCTGCCCCACCGAGCTAGGAGTGAAGAGTAAGCAAAATAGTGACATTTATGAATCGGCATGTCTGAAATCTATTGACAGGTAACCGTTCGGTAACTATACTTAGAGTTACCGAACGATTACTTTTTATAAGGAGATGGATGATGGCGGAAGGTACGAAGGAACGGATTTTAGACATTGCACTTGAGCTGTTTGCGCAGAATGGATACCTGGGCACGTCGATGAGCGATATCGCGAAGCAGCTGGGATTTACGAAAGCGGCGCTGTATAAGCATTACGCCAGTAAGCAGGAGATTCTGGATCAGATCGTGGAGCGAATGAACCGGATGGATTATGAGCGTGCAGAAGAGTATGAGATGCCGGAAACGGAGCCGGACGGGTTCGCGGAAGCGTATATGCATACGCCGATCGAGAAGATTCGGATATACAGCCTGGCGCAGTTTGATCACTGGACGAAGGAAACATTCTCCGCAAATTTCCGTAAGATGCTGACGCTGGAGCAGTATCGTGACCCGAAGCTGGCGCAGCTCCACCACGATTATCTGGCAGGCGGACCGCTGGAGTACATGGCGGCGATCTTTCGTAAGCTGGCAGATTCGGATGAGGAAGCGATGCAGCTCGCACTGGATTTTTACGGGCCGATGTATCTGCTCTACAGTGTCTACGATGGTGCGGAAGATAAGGCGTCTGTTGCGCCACTGCTGGATGCCCATATCCGGCGGTTTATTGCGATAGTTGAATCCAAATATAGAAAGAATGAGTGAATAGCCTGGAAGATGGCGAAGAAATAAAGCATTGATTCTGATTTTATAGAAATAATCATAATGAGTCACGAAGCTGCCACAGAGCACTTGAAGAAGGAATAAAAATATGAACATTACCGTGATTTATGCCACAGGGCGGAAGAAGCCGTCGTGCAGCTATAACATTGCCCAACTGCTTATAAAGGAACTTTTAACGGACGGTAAGCTTTTCGAGTTTCAGCTCCCGCAGGATATGCCCCATATCTGCGTGGGATGCTATGCCTGCATCAACGGGCAGGAACAGAGCTGTGGCGGAGCAGCGGCTCTTGCACCGATCCTGCGCGCGATGGAACAGTCCGAGCTGATCATTTTCTGCACACCGACCTATGTGTATCATGTTCCGGGGCAGATGAAAACGCTGCTGGATCATTTCGGATACCGCTGGATGGTTCACCGCCCGGACCTGACTTTTATGAAGAAGCAGGCCGTCATCATCAACACCGCCGCAGGTGGCGGTATGCGATCGACCGTCCGGGATATCAAAGACAGCACGGACTACTGGGGAATCGCGAGAACGCACATCCTCTCGCAGGCCGTGTGGGGGCACGACTGGACGAATCTGCCGGCATCATTCCGCAAATCGGCAGAAAAGAAGGTCAGGCGGACAGCCCGAAATGTCCGACGCAGAGCCAGACATCTGACACCATCCCTTAAAGTGAGATGCCTGTTCAGGCTCTATCAGCTTCTGCACAGGAAACAGAAAATGTCAGCGGTCGATGACGCCTATTGGCTGGAAAAAGGGTATGTCACGGGGAAGCCGTGGAAGTAAAACCATTGATAAATGGAAAAAATATGTCAGATTGGAGGGATGACGGATGAACTATATTCGGGTTACAAAAGAAAATATTGATAAGGAACATATCTGCTGCGCAATGTCCGGCAAGCAGAGCGTCGCAAAAAAGGAATGGCTGCGGCAGCGCTTTGATGACGGACTTGTTTTCTATCGCAGTGAAGAACGCGGTAAATGCTTTATCGAATACATTCCGGCTGAAAACGCATGGGTGCCTATTGAGGCAGACGGATATCTCTACATTAACTGCCTCTGGGTATCCGGCTCCATGAAGGGACATGGATACTCAAATGATCTGCTGGAGGCGTGCATCCGCGATGCCAGGGCGCAGGAGAAGAACGGCATTTGTATTCTGTGCGCGGAGGGCCGGAAGCGGGAGTTTCTGGCTGATCCGAAGTTCCTGACCTATAAGGGGTTTCGTGTGGCAGATATCTCCGACTGCGGAATCAATCTCATGTACCATCCCCTTGCAGATAATGCAGCGCCACCGAGATTCAAGGACTGCGCGCGACACCCGAGGGTGGAGGAGAGTGGATTCGTCCTCTACTACACCGACCAGTGCCCGTTCACATACTATTGGGTACCGAAAGTGCTTGAAATCGCCGAGGAGTACAACATCCCGTTCAAGGCCATCCATATCACTGACAGAGAAGCCGCCCAGAACGTGCCCGCGCCGGTCACCACCTACGCCCTGTTCCGGGACGGACAGTTCCTGACACAGGGCATACTGTCTGATAAAAAATTCAGGAAACTGGCAGGGATTTCGGAGTAGATTTCAGAAAGAATAAGATAAATGAAAAATTTGATTATATATGTTCACGGAAAGGACGGCTCGGCGTAGGAAGCCGAACATTACAAAACACTCTTTCCGAGCCACGAGGTAATCGGGCTTTATTACCGTTCCAAAACGCCTTGGGAGGCAAAGAAAGAGTTTCCCGCATTTTTTACCGAGCAAAGAAGCCGGTACGATCACATCACCTTGGTTGCAAACAGTATCGGCGCGTATTTTGCACTATCCTCGCTGGATGAGACACTGATTGACCGGGCTTATTTCATCTCTCCGATCGTGGATATGGAAAAACTGATCTGCAATATGATGCAATGGTCGAATGTGACCGAAGAGGAGCTTGCCGAGAAAAGAGAAATCGTCACAGATTTCGGAGAAACGCTGTCCTGGGATTACCTTTGCTATGTGCGCCAGTATCCGATCAGCTGGACTGTCCCCACTTGTATACTACACGGCGAGCACGACAACCTGACATCCCTTGAAACGGTATCTGCATTTTCTAAAAGGTACCATGCAGAGTTGACCGTCATGCCCGGTGGCGAGCATTGGATCCATACCGACAAGCAGATGCAGTTCCTGGACAAATGGATCGTAGAGCAAGCATCAAAAGATGTCTGCGGCAGAAGATGCTTAATCATTGATAAGAAAGCCTGCTAATAAAAAGTCAAGGGGTGATTTGGAAAAAGTTTAGAGATTGATTTTGGGCACAAGTATCCGGACCACCTGCATAGGGC
>CABTMH010000036.1 GCA_902485915.1 uncultured Oribacterium sp.
AGAGATGAAAAAATTAAAAATTGATGGCGATAAGCTCGTCCTGATGGCAGCCATCGTCGCCGTATTCGTATTATTTACTGCACTGAACAGGAACTTCCTGTCGGTGACCAACATGATCAATATCCTGATTGCAGCCTCCCTCGTCGGACTGGTGGCCATCGGACATACGTACCTTATTATCGCAGGACAGAACGATCTGTCACCAGGATCTCTGGCGGCTTTCTCCGGCGTCCTCGCAGCGACGCTGGTCGGCATGGGCATTCCGTTTGTTGTGACCTGCGTGATTACGATTCTCGCCGGCATGGCCGTCGGCCTCTGCAACGCCTTCATGGTCAATAAAATCAAACTGGAGGCCTTCATCGCAACACTCGTTACACAGTCTGTGATTCGAGGCTTCGCGTATATCATCTGCGGCGGTAAGCCGGTCGCCATCGCAGACAAGACCTTCCTGCTGATCGGAAAGCTTCGTATCCTGAACATCCCGGTTTCTGTGTGGATCATGCTGATCTGCATCATCATCTTCGGTATCATCCTTTCGAAAACGAAATTCGGTCGTTCCATCTATGCCATCGGTGGTTCTCAGGAGGCGGCACGTCTCGCGGGTCTGAATCCACAGAAGATCGTCACGAAGACCTTCGTTATGATGGGTGCGCTCTGTGCCATCGGCGGTATCATCTTCTCAGCCCGTATGAATTCCGGTCAGCCGGCTGCAAACATAAACCTCGAGTTTGATGCCATCACAGCGGTTATTCTCGGTGGTGTATCCTTCGCCGGCGGTGTCGGCGATATGGGTGGCACCTTCCTCGGTATCATCCTGATTCAGGCCTTCAACACTGGCCTCACGATGGTCAACGTTCCATCCTTCTGGCAGTATGTCGCAAAGGGCGGCCTCCTGCTGTTCGCCCTGACGACGGACTACATCCGTAAGCAGCGTCGTGAGAAGGAACTTCTGGAACTCTCCATGAAGAATCTCTGATTCGATCATTCTTATACGATTCGGCAGATGCCGTTAGCTGACGACACTTCGGTCCATGAAGCTTTCGGAAATCTGCTACAGACATCTGATTCAGCCGGGGCGTTTGTCGACGACGCCCCGTGCATCATAAAAAACGGTGCTTCGGCACCCTAAAGGAGGAAATAATGAAAAAGTCAAATCTCAAGAAGCTTGTATCACTCGGTATGGCCGTGGCTATGGTTGGTTCCCTGGCAGCCTGTTCTGTAGAGGGTAGCTCCACTGCAGCCACGACGGCAGCCGCAAAGGCAGAGACGACGGCAGCAGCTGCAGCAGACACAGCGGCAGCCGAAGAAAAGAAGGATGGCAGCAGTGAGGCGGGTGTTGTCTATGGTATTTATAAGGCTGGTGATCAGACCTGGTTTATCGATGAAGGAAATGCTGCCAAGGCAGCGGTTGAAGCGAGAGGTGACAGCTTTACGTATGTTGATGCGAAGATGAGCCCGGAGGAGTACTTAAAGGCCATCGATAACGCAATCGCAAATAACGCAAAGGGTATCGTGACCTGTATTCCGGATCAGACCATGTCACAGGCAGCGGTAGATAAGGCAACGGAGGCAGGTATCCCGATCGTCGCAGCCGATGATGCACTTCAGGATAACGATGGCAACAAGATCGCACCATGGGTAGGTATCAACGCTTACGTGATCGGTCAGGCAAATGGTGCATGGCTTGCAGACTATGCGAAGAAGAACGATCTGGTAGGAAAGGATGATGTAGCGCTTCTGATTCTCACGATGGACACGGTTTCTTCCTGTGTACCGAGAGCAGAGGGCGAGTATGATCAGTTCGTTGCAGATTGCCCGGATTTCGATACGTCGAAGATTTATAAGGCAGATTATGATGGAACCACCGATAAGGGTAACACTGCGGCTACATCCATCATCACCGCACATCCGGAAGTGAAAACCTGGCTTGTAACCGGTGCGAACGAGGAGGGAACCATCGGTGCCTGCCGTGCGCTCGAGTCAGCCGGTCTCGATAAGGATGCCTGTGTTGTCGGTCTCGGCGCTTACATGGCGAAGGATGAGTGGAACAACAAGGGTGCAGACGGCACCTGCATGAAGGCAGCTGCATACTTCTCGTCACTTTCTGTAGGTGAAGGATCTGTAGATGTCCTTTACAAGCTGATCGATGGTGAGACTCCGGATATGGAGACTGCGGTAGACGCTGTCGTCGTAACACCTGAGAATTACAAGGATGAGATGGGTAAGGACGCTGAATAATATAAATCCAGCACTTGTTAAAAAGGTCACCGCTTTTGCGGTGACCTTTTACTCTTAAATCCAGCGTTCGGAGTTTACGTTCTTCCGGTACTGCGATGGCGTGAGGCCGGTCACTTTTTTAAAGGTGGTGCAGAAGCTGGACTCCGAAGAAAAACCGCAGGAGTAGCAGATATCCTTCTGACTGAGTCTCGCGGACTGGAGAAAATACTTTGCCGCATTGACGCGTGCTTCGATCACGTATTCATGCGGAGAAAAGCCGGTTTCTTTTTTAAAGAGCCGGCTGAAGTAGAACGGGCTCAGGGATGCCAGTCGGGCGAGCTGCTCGAGGGAGAGCTCCTCCTGCAGATGTTCCGTGATATAGGCGATGGTGTCGTCGATGATACCGCTTGAGCTCACATCGGCACTGTCCTGGTTCCGGGCGAGCAGTAATTCGGTGAGGATATTTACGATGTAATTATTCAGGAGCGGATCGCGGACAGCAAGTGAATCACGAAAACCCAGGTAGATTTTATGAAGATATTTCTCGAGGCGATATGTATCCTTCAGCGTGATGACCGGTCCGGTCTGCAGCGTGATGGCTTCGTAGTAGCCGCGAGCATTCAGGCCATCGAAGTGAAGCCACTCGACCTCACATCCGTGGTCGGTCCCGTAGGCGTGTGGCTGATAGCAGTCGAGGAAAACGACATTGCCCTCATAAGCCGTAC
>CABTMH010000037.1 GCA_902485915.1 uncultured Oribacterium sp.
GAACATCATCCTGAAGGACCTGAACCTGAACGTCGAGAAGGGTGAGCTGGTCAGCCTTCTCGGCTCCAGCGGCTGTGGCAAGACGACGACTCTCCGGCTCATCGCCGGTTTCTCCGAGCCGATGCAGGGAGACATGCTGTTCGATGGGAAGGATTACACCCATGTGCCGCTGCATAAGCGAAACTTCGGCTTCGTCTTCCAGAGCTATGCGCTGTTCCCACACATGAACATCTTCGAGAACGTCGCGTTCGGCCTGCGCCGCCGCAACATGCCGGAGGCGGAGATCCAGGAGCGCGTGATGAAGATGCTTCACACGGTCGATCTCGATGGCTTCGAGAAGCGCCTTCCGAAGGAGATGTCAGGTGGACAGCGTCAGCGTGTAGCCCTCGCCCGTGCGATGGTCATCGAGCCGGATCTCATGCTCTTCGATGAGCCGCTCAGTAACCTCGATGCGAAGCTCCGCGTGCAGATGCGTGTGGAGATCCGTAAGCTGCAGCAGGAGCTCGGCTTCACTGCGATCTATGTCACCCATGATCAGGAGGAGTGCTTCGCGATCAGTGATAAGGTCGCGATCATGAACCACGGCGTCATCGAGCAGCTGGATCGCCCGGAGGAGATTTATGCGCATCCGAAGACCGAGTTCATCGCGCATTTCGTCGGCTTCGAGAACTTCATCGACCTGCAGCACAGCGAGGGCACGAACTGGAAGGCTGCGGATGGCAGCATCCTCGAGATCGCACATCCACAGGAAGGCCGTGACACGACACGCGCCTGCATCCGTCCGGACGATATCCTCGTCGCGGCAGCGGGAGAGGATGTAGCCAATGCTGTCGCCGGTAAGGTCGGCGTGCGTACCTACCTCGGCAAGCGCATGCAGTATAACGTGGAGACCGCCCTCGGCGAGCTCATCGTCAACACCTCGAACGACCGTCTCTTCGACGTAGGAGAGAACGTCACGCTTTCCCTCGACGCCCAGAAGATCGTTATGGTGTGAGCTGACGTATATTCATTTATGGTTCAGCGTCGCATGCGCGACGCTTGACATATCATTATCTAGTGGAGGAAATTATGAGAAAGACATTATCCCTTGTGCTTGCAGCTGCTATGCTGAGCACCACCATCGCTGCGTGCGGTTCATCGAACAACACCGCTGCCACCACTGCGGCTGCCGCTGCGGAGACCACAGCCGCTGCTGCCGAGACCACCGCTGCTGCGGAAGAGGCTGCAGATGCGTCTGCTACCCAGGACTTCGCCGGCCAGACCCTGACGATTTCTACATTCTCTTTCAACGCTGAGCTTCTTCAGAAGAACGTCTATGATCCGTTCATGGAGCAGACCGGCGCGAAGATCGTCGTAGAGACCGGTAAGAACGCGGAGCGTGTAACGAAGATCGAGGAGTCTCCGGAGAACTATGATGTCGTCATCATCGGCGATTCTTTCGCAGCACAGCTTGCAAATGACGGTATCCTCGAGAGCATCGATCGCTCGAAGATTACGAACCTCGATTCCATCTATGATGTTGCGAAGGCACCGATGGGTGAGGAGTACGGCCCTGCATACACCTTTAACCGTCTCGGTATCGTCTATGATCCGTCTATGATCGATGTGGAGATTAAGAGCTTCGCAGATCTCTGGAATCCAGAGCTGAAGGACTGTATTGCAGTGCCGGATATCACTACCACTTCCGGTATGCTGTTCTACTATGCAACCGCAGCTGCGTTCGGTCTGACCCCGGGTCAGGACGATGACGCCATCTTCGCAAAGCTCGAGGAGCTGAAGCCAAACGTCGTGAAGACCTGGACCTCTGCCAACGACACCATCACCATGCTGAACCAGGGTGAGGCTTCCGTCGCTGCATTCCTCGACTACAGCTACACCGCTGCGAAGCAGGCAAACCCGGACTATGTATGGGTAAATCCGACCGAGGGTAACTTCGCTGGATTTAACATGCTGAACATCACGAAGGGCTGCAAGAATAAGGAGCTCGCAGAGGCCTTCATCGACTTCTACCTTTCCAAGGATGTACAGCAGGCTGAGGCACTCGACGGCGTCGATTCTCCGGTAAACACCGAGGTCGAGCTCACCGAGGAGCAGGCTGCAAACTTCACCTATGGCCAGGAGATGGTCGACAGCCTGATCCTTCCGGACTGGTCCCTCATCACAGAGAAGAAGGCAGACTGGATCAACCGCTGGAACGAGCTGTTCTCTGTTCAGTAATCGTCGTTTAGAAGATTTTACGAAAAGCAGCTGGGTCTGCCTGTGTGAGTGAACGCTTTTTCGCGAACATGTAGCGCATGGATAGGAGATACCTGCGTTTCACTGCTTCGTGGGTACGATCCGCGTGCCCACGAAGCGAAAACTGAGTAACTTTATGGTATATGAGCAGCGAAGCTGCTCTGTGGAGAGAAAGAAATGAAAAAGAACAAAGCCCTGCTGCTGATCACCATCCTGGTATACGTCTTTCTGATCGGACCGCTCCTCATCATCATGGCGGCCTCCTTCAGTGACACGAATTATCTGACGTTCCCAGGCAAAGGCTTTACATTAAAGTGGTATGCACAGGTTCTGACGATGAAATCCTTCATCTCCGCAGCGCAGACCTCGGTGATCGTCGCGATCGTGTCGACCCTGCTCGCGCTGGTACTCGGACTGCCGGCAGCCTATGCGCTGAACCGCTATCAGTTCCGTGGCAAGGACGCCATCAAGACCGTCTTCCTGTCACCTGTACTGGTTCCAGTCGTCGTACTCGGTTTCGTCATGCTCCGTTATGTTGTCAATGTGCTGAAGCTTCCGGTGATGCCGAGCCTTCTGGTCGGCCATACACTTCTCGGCATTCCGTACGTCATGCGTGTGGTAACCGCGAGCCTCGCGAACTTCGACTTCGCGATCGAGGAAGCAGCCGGCAGTCTGGGTGCGACGAAGGTATACTCCTTCTTCCATATCATCCTGCCGAACATCAAATCCGCCATCGCATCGGCCTCGATCATGGCGATGATCAACTCCTTTAACAACGTATCGCTGTCGGCCTTCCTGACAGGACCTGGTGTCAGTGTGCTCCCGATCGAGATGATGAGCTATGTCGAGTATCACTTCGATCCGACCATCGCCGCGCTCGCGACACTTCTGATGGTCGTCACCCTCGGCATCATGCTGGTGATCGAAAAGACCCTCGGACTGAAGTCGGTGGTATAAGCGGTATAAAGAAACTACCCTCGGCATCATGCTGGTGGTTGAAAAGTAGATGCAATATGGGTGGGTGATGGTCACATGACCATCACCCATTTGCATTCACCTGGATAGTAGACCAGGCGGAAGCTCTGCTCCAGACCGCCGAGAACGGCGGTACAGCTGAAATCCCGGCTGGGGATCCCGGCGTAGTGCTTCTCCTCGGAGGATTTCACCTTGAGATTCTGGATATAGTATAACTCGCCGTCGTCTCCTTCGAACTTGAAGGAGAGAGGGATGATCGTGCCGGAGCTGGTAAACCAGCTTTTTACGGCGATGGGATACTGGCGGCCCTTGCGGGTGCCGCTGTCGATGTGCGGAAGCACATCACTGATAGCAGTGAAACCGGTCATGTGTATGACGCAGTAGCCCGGGCCGTCGTCCGGGTGCCGCTTCCTCCTTCCTGGGGATGATATAGGCGGGGATGCTTCTCAAGTGTGTCTGGTCACGGTGGCATCCACGGTGCAGCGCTTTGCGATTCGCAAAGCGCTTTTTCTATACAATCTGCTCCTGTCTGTAGTCTACCGTCCGTCGCTCGCGAGAGATGCCGCCGTTCATGTGGTCGATGGCGTACGGATCCTCGCAGCCGGGTGCAGTAACGAAGCGGGCGCGCTTGATCGCGTCGTTTCCGTAACGCGTGCGGATCTCATCGACCGCATGCTCGGCCTGGCGAAGCTTCCCATAGTCGTAGCGGTCGAAGAGGTCCACCTGTCGGCCGACGGCATGACTTACCTTACTGGTGTGGATACCCAGATGCCGGATCGGGTAGCCGGTCCAGAGCTCGTCGAAGCAGCGACAGGCAGCATCATAGATTTCCAGGGTAAGGTCCGTCGGGGAGCGGAGCTGCTTCTGGTGTCCGTAGAAGTGAAGCTCGCTGTCGCGAATGCTGATATCCACACAGCTGACACGAACCTCATCGGCGCGGATCCGCTGAGATACCGTTTCTGCGAGGGAGAGGAGATGCCAGTAGGCCTCCTGGCGCTCTGTCACATCATGGATGGTCGTGCAGGAGTTCCCATAGCCCTTCGGCGGGGCCTCCATGAGCTGTGGAATCACCGGACTGTCATCGATACCACAGGCGAACTGTCGCACCAGAAGTCCATGCGATTTCATGCGATGATAGAGCATATCCGGCGCGAACTGCGCGAGCGCCCCGATGGTATGGATGCCGAGACGATGCAGCTTCGGGGCCGTCGCGTAGCCGACATAGAAGAGCTCCTCCACGGGGAGCGGCCACATCTTTCGCTCGACTTCGCAGGGCCAGAGTGTATGCACCTGATCCGGCTTCTGGAAGTCGGAGGCCATCTTCGCAAGCAGCTTGTTACTCGAGATGCCGATGTTCACCGTGAAGCCGAGCTCCTCCCGGATCCGCTCCTTCAGCTGCCATGCCAGCAGCACCGCACGATGTTCGATTTCGGTCTGCCATGCGGCGTCGATATCCGGTGGCAGTTGTATCGCATCGAAGGCCTGCATACGATCTGCGAGAGAAGTGATCGCGGACGAATGCGGTATATTTTCTGTCGGAATCGTATGTCGAAGCAGCAGGGCCCGGTCCTGAAGCCAGGGCGTCCCGGTCATATCGAGAAAGGCTTCATCGATACTGTACTTCTCGATCGTGTCTGTATACTCCTGCAGCATCTCGATCATCGCCCGACTGGCACGGCTATAGAGGGTGTAGTTCGGTGGGACGATGACGAGATCGGGACACTTTTTTCGCGCATCTACGATCGGCTCGCCGGTTTTTATATGATATTTCTTCGCCGGAATCGACTTCGTGAGGATGATCCCGTGACGCTTACTCTGGTCGCCACCCACCGCACTCGGAATCGTGCGAAGATCGAGCGTGCCGCCGAGATGGTGGATCCGATAGCACGCCTCCCAGCTGAGAAATGCAGAATTTACATCGATATGAAAGATAATCCGTTCCATAATCCGCCCTTCTGAGATGCGTGGAAAAGTATCCGAAACACTTGACAAACATCTGTTCTTTTTATTATGATAACCGTGAACGAAACGGATGTCAACCATAAAAACAACCGTATGTTCTAATTAATTTTCATGATGGGGTTCGTAGCAGGACGGAAAAGATAGAGGGAGCGAGATGGATCAGGAGAATCGAAGAGCGCACGGGCGGAGCCGCAGGAAATCGGACGAACAGATGGAAAAGGGAAGCGGAACGAAGCGGTGGGTCTGGCTGTGGAGTGTCCTTCTGCTCGGCATCATCGCGACGCTGGGGGTGATTACGCTGTATCCGGATGATGGGCGACGTATGCCATCCGATGTCGATAGTATAGGAGAAAGTCTGGCTGCTTCCGGTGAAGTCTCGGGTATGGATGGAGAAGCCGGTGCAGATGGGGCAGACTCGACAGGGAAGAAAATGGATGGGGCCGTTTCCGAGTCAGCTGAAAGCGAGCGCGCAGCGGATGACACCACGATCATGATCGAGCATTCGATGGAGGAAGATGCTGCCGGGAGCGATGGGGCTTCGGGGGATGCTGAAACAGATGGGACGGAAGCCGTGAAGGGAGCAGTGCGCCTTCTGTTTGCGGGCGATGTGTATCTCAGCGACCACGTGCTGAAAGCGTATGACGCAGCCGGCGGCATCGACGGTGTCCTGTCACAGGGCTACCAGGCGGAGATTCAGGCGGCGGATTTTTTTATGACGAATGAAGAATTTCCGTTCAGTACGCGTGGAACGCCGGCACCGGACAAGCAGTTCACCTTTCGTGTGCATCCGGAGAAGGTGAAGCTGATGCAGGAGATGGGCATCGACCTGGTCACGCTCGCAAACAATCATGCACTTGATTATGGGCGTGACGCGATGCTCGATACGATCGACACGCTGGACCATGCGGGGATCCGTCACGTGGGTGCCGGAAAGAACCTTGCGGAGGCACGGAAGCCGGATATCATCGAGCTGAACGGGCGGACGTTTGCCTTTATCGGCGCGACGCGTGTGTATCCAGAGGCGGACTGGGCGGCGGGCACGGATTCTGCCGGCATGTTTTCAGCCTACGATGGCGGTGCACAGCTCGCGGAGGAAGTGAAGGCAGCGAAGCAGCAGGCGGACTATGTCATCGCCTATGTGCACTGGGGCATCGAGCGGGAGGAGACGCCGAACGAGGTGCAGAAGAGCATCGCACATCGACTCGTGGATGCGGGCGCGGATCTGGTGGTCGGCGCACATCCACACGTCCTGCAGGGCATCGAGTACTATCAGGGCGTGCCGATTGCGTACTCTCTCGGAAACTTCGTGTTCGGCAGCTCGATTCCGAGCACCGCACTGCTGCAGGCAGAGGTCGATGATGAGGGCATCCGGCTTCGCCTGATACCAGGTACTTCTGCCGCCGGCTATACGCGGAAGCTGGACGATGCGGAGAAGATCGCCGCCTTCTATGAGAAGATAAGCGGACTCAGCAGTGGCGTGAAGATCGACGCGGATGGGTATTTATGCTATGATGAAAGCTGATTTGTAAATCTGGGAGGACTGGTTATGCTGATGAAACGAACACCGATGCGGGATTATATGCTGATTGCGCTGGGCGCGCTGCTGATGGCGATCGGCAGTAAAAACATCTATGATCCGAATCAGTTGGTCGTCGGTGGTGTGACGGGTCTCGGCATCATCCTGCGGAGCTGGATCGGGATGCCGCTGTGGCTCAGTAACACACTGCTCAACATCCCGCTGTTTCTTGCGGCGTGGAAGTTTCTCGGTACGAAGTTTATCGGCAGAACCCTGTATGGTGCAGCGATGCTGTCCTTTTTTCTCTGGCTGCTGCCGGGCGTCAGCCTGATTCCGGATGGTGATCTGCTGCTGGCGGCTGTATTCGGCGCGATCCTTTCGGGGCTCGGCTTCGGTCTGATCCTGATCGGACAGGCGACGACCGGCGGTACAGATATCCTGGCGGCGCTCCTGCATATTCCGCTTCCGCAGTACAGCATCCCGCAGATTCTCCAGGTCATCGACTGGGCGATCGTCGCCATCGGTGTCGGTGCGTTCGGCGGCATCCATGCGCTGTATGCGATCATCTCTGTCTATGTCGTGACGAAGGTGTCGAACGGCTTGATGGAAGGTATGCATTACGCGAAGGCAGTATGGATCATCACTTCGGAGCCGACGCAGATTTCAGATGCCATCCTGCAGAAGCTGGATCGTGGTGTCACTGGTGTGCATGCGATCGGGATGTACTCCGGTAAGGAAACGACGATGCTCTACAGCATCATGTCGAACCGCGAGATCACGTATCTGAAGGATCTCGTACATGAAATCGACCCGAACGCCTTCGTGATCCTCTCGGATGTCCGCGAGGTCATGGGAGAGGGCTTCTCCCGCGAGAAGCCGATACCGAAATCCGGCAGTGATTGTAACTGAGTTACTGTTTACACGTGTACTGATCCGGCAGGCTGCCCTCCGGCCCCCTACCTGGATCCAGTTGACGAGCGAACAGTAACTCGCGGGTCGCTGACTCGACATGAAGCCTATCTTTAAGAATGTACTCAGAATAGATGCTTTGTGATAAAATATAGATGAAAGGATGTGAGTTTATGGCAAAGCAGGAAAAGAATCTACTAGATTATATTGTCGTTTGTATCAGCGAGTTTGCAAGCCGTCACCAGATAAATATGCAGGATGCCTATATCTATCTTAGAAATAATAAGGGCATTGAGTTTATTAAAGAATTTTATGATGTAGAACACACCCTCTCGTTTGACGATGTCATGGATGATCTCACATTGATCTGTCAAAAGAATGGAGGTGTCCTTAGATGATTCTTTATCATGGCTCGAATGTTGAGATTGAAGAAATTGATTTAAAGAAGTGTCAACCATATAAAGATTTTGGCAGAGGATTCTATACAACACTTTTGGAAGAACAGGCATGGAGAATGGCTCAAAGGCGTACTAGAATTGCGGGTGGAAAGCCTACCGTAACTGTTTTTGAGATTCCTGACGATTTACTGGAAAAGGCTGATTTGAAATGTAGGAAGTTTGAAGATGATCCTACAATAGAATGGGCAGTGTTTATTCGCAACAACAGAGACAAAGCATTTGAGGACATTAAAAGCCCAGAATGCAATACTGACTGTAAATATGATGTTGTGGTAGGACCAGTGGCAGATGATACGGTTGGATTGTTGATTCGTCAATTTTCCAAAGGGACAATTAATGCGGAGTATATGAAGCAACAGTTTGATTTTGGAAAGCTCACGAATCAATATACTTTCCATACGGAAAAGGCATTAAAATATTTGAAGAAAGTAGGTGTATCATATGACAGCGGGACAACAAGAAATGATTGAGTACACCACTCAGGATATTATCGAATTCTTAATGAATGATAATCATATTTCTATGGATGAAGCGATGAATAAGCTTTACACATCGAAAACTTTTGAAAAGTTACAGGATGTGGAAACGGGACTTTATCTCGAAGGTTCCAGCTATGTATATGAAATACTGAAAAAGGAACAAGAGAAGCAGTTTGTGTTTGCCTAAGAGGTGGAAATGAATGTGCAAGAGAAGTTACTGTTCACACGTGTACCAACACGGCCCCCTGCCTGGATTCAGTTGACGAGTGAACAGTAACGCCGGGTCGCTGCCTTTTGTGGACTGTGAGAATCCTTTTGTGGACTGTGAGAATTCTGCTTTACATTTGGCGGGCGACGTGCTATATTGTAATGGCGTTTTGAGGCGCATGCTACTGTAGCACAGTCGGTAGTGCATCTGATTCGTAATCAGAAGGTCACCGGTTCGAGTCCGGTCAGTAGCTTGATATTCTCTTGTGACAGCAGTGTCAATCTGAAATAGAGTGGCTACCGTTAAATCGTAAAGCGAATATTACCGAAGACAGAGTCCTGGTTTCAGATGCGAGAAACCAGGACTTTTTTTGTAACACAGCTGACGGATGCGTCGGCAGCCGAGCAGGGTGCACATGCCATCTGCAAAGGCTGCCAGAGTGCATCTGACGTGCGAAAACGTCGGCAGCCGGTCAGGGTGCACATGCATCTGCAATGGTTGCCAGAGTGCATCTGACGTGCGAAAACGTCAGCAGGCAGAGACAGGACTACCCTTAGGGGCGTCTATTCAAAGGAGATTCCAGTGAAAAAACTAATGAGTGCAGCCATAGCGACCGCGGCTCTGACCATCACAGCGACGATGACAGCATTGGCCGGAAGCTGGGGACAGCAGAACGGTTCGTGGGTGTATCTGAACGACGCCGGACAGCTTCAGACGGGCTGGGCGTGGATCGATGGCAACCAGGACGGCATCGCCGAGTCGTATTATTTCGATCTGAATGGATGCTTATCGACCGATACGACGACACCGGATGGCTATACTGTGAATTCGGATGGTGCCTGGGTACAGGATGGAAGCGTTCAGACAAAGGTGATTCCGCTTTCGGATCCGAATGCGCTGGGCCGTCTCGGTACGGTGGCGGGCAGCTCGGATATGTCGTCGGACAGCTATCTGGTAGCGGGCAGTGCATACGAGAATGGCAAGAATTATATGCATTCGGAGGAATCACTGCAGCAAGTCACTGGTCGTAAGGATATCGTGAACTTCGCGCGCCAGTATGTCGGTGCAGGCAAGCTCCGCTATGGCGCCGGTACGAATCTGAACGGTGGTCCGGTGGACTGCTCTGGTTTCGTGCTCGCAGTCTTCCGTCAGTTCGGCATTTCGCTTCCGAGAACCTCCGCCGAGCAGTGCGCAGCTGCTCCGCGCTATGTTTCCGAGGCAGAGATGCTTCCAGGCGATCTGATTTTCTATGGTAACGGTGGTCGCGTGAACCATGTCGCCATCTATACCGGCGAGAACTCCATCGTCCATGCGACGAACAGCTCCCGTGGCTGGGTCTTCGAGGACAGCGGCTCTTCCGCGGTGCACTACGCGCCGATCATCGCCATCGGGCGCTACTGGTGAGGTAGACCATGTTTTTCTTCTTTGGAATCATGAATGATCAGAAGGATCTCGATTATCATCAGCCGATGACCTGCGATGTGTGCGGGCGCATGGGGCAGTACCAGGTGTTCGTGACGTATATGGTACTGTCGGTTTTCTTCATTCCGATTTTCAAGTGGGGGCGTACGTACTATGTGCGCACGAGCTGCTGCGGCTCGCTGTATCAGCTTCGCCCAGAGGTCGGCCACGCGATCGAGCGTGGGGAGAACGTTACGATACAGCAGACGGACCTCTACCTCGAGCAGCGTGGGCAGGCCGGCGCGCAGCATCGCTCGTCTGGCCAGCATGGTCAGGCCAATGCTGGTGCATGGCAGTCATATGGCGCTGATCAGTCGTACTGGCAGGCTGGCGCGCAGAACGGCGCAGCGTGTGGGCAGAGTACGGCGGGGGCTTCGGCAGGAAGTACGCAGCAGCGGCTCCTGGAGCAGCAGGGCAAGTGGACGAAGGTCTGCTACAACTGTGGCTACACCACTACGGAAGACTTCGAGTATTGCCCGAAGTGCGGGAAAAAGTTCGAGTATACAGAACAGAAGTGATATCGTGGGTAGAAGCTCGGATATGAAGGGCAGGAGAGACATCGCTGGTAGAAGCTCGAGGAAGAAGCGCAGGAGAGACATCGCTGGTAGAAGCTCGAGGATGGAGCGCAGAGTGATATCGTGCGTAGAAATCAGAGTATAAAGGACAGGAGTGAGCATTATGGGTAAAGTGGTTCTGGCCATCGTTTTTATCATCATCTGTCTAAGTGTCATGATCGGCATTCCGGTCTATCTGTACACGAAATATAAGAAACTGCAGCAGAAGAAATGAGAGCTAGACATATCGGAATCAGTCAGTGGAAGACCATCGCAGACGCGGTGGTTTTTTTGTGGGCATAAAAGAAACGAGTCAGCCGTTGTGGTATAATAAGGACAAAAACACAAAACCACATTACAGGGGGACACAGTTATGCTCAATGCAGTAGGCCGGGACATCCCGGACGAGATTCTGAAGCGCTATGGGAAGGAGCCGTTTCGGGGCAGCAGCTACCGGGATGACAAACCATATACGAAGGCGGCGCCGACGGTGCGCGGCATGGTCGATCCACGGAGAAGTAAGATGGTCGGCAGTATCCGCGAGGCGCTCGAGAAGTGCGGCGCGCGGGACGGCATGGTCTTTTCCTTCCATCATCACTTCCGCGATGGTGACCACATCGTCAACATGGTGCTCGAGGCCGCACAGGAGATGGGCCTCCGCGACCTCACGATCTGTGCGTCGTCGCTCGGCAAGTCGCACAGCCGCGTCGCAGAGATGATCGAAGAAGGCACCGTCATCGGCATCCAGACTTCCGGCATCCGTGACCGCATCGGCGAGGACGTATCCTTCGGCAGGCTCACGACGCCGGCGATCATCCGAAGCCACGGCGGCCGCGTGCGTGCCATCGAAGAAGGAGACGTCCACATCGACATCGCATTTATCGGTGCGCCGACCGCAGACGAGTATGGTAACCTCCGCGGCGTCGGCGGCAAGAGTGACTGCGGCGTGCTGTCCTACAGCGTCGTGGATTCCCGCTACGCCGACCACGTCGTCGCCATCACCGACACCATGGTGCCGTTCCCGAACTTCCCGCCATCCATCCCGATGGTCGACGTCGATTATGTCTGCGTCGTCGACGAAATCGGCGACCCGGCGAAGATCGCGAGCAACGTCATCCGCATGACGCAGGACGTCCGCGAGCTGAAGATGGCCGAAGACTGCGCACGCGTCATGGCCGCGACCCCGTACTTCCGCGACGGATTTTCCTTCCAGACCGGTGGCGGTGGCGCATCCCTCGCCGCGACCCGCTTCCTCGAGCCGTTCCTCGCCGAGCGCCAGATCCAGATGAGCTTCGCCATCGGCGGCATCACGAAGCCACTCGTCGACCTCCTGCATAAGGGATACATCCGCACAATCGTCGATGCTCAATGCTTCGATCAGACGGCCATCCAGTCGATCCGAGAGGACCCGCAGCACTACGAAATCTCGACCTCCGAGTACGCGAACCCGCTGAATAAGGGTGCCTTCGTCAACAAGCTCGACTTCGTCATCCTCGGCGCGCTCGAGATCGACACCGACTTCAACGTGAACGTCACCACCGGTTCCGACGGCGTGCTCCGCGGCGCCCCAGGAGGACACCCGGACACAGCAGCCGGATGCCAATGCTCCATCATCGTGGCACCCCTGATCCGTGGTCGTATCCCGACCGTCGTAGATCGCGTCGTGACCTGCGTTACCCCAGGTGAGAACATCGATGTCCTCGTCACCGACTATGGCATCGCCGTGAACCCGCGCCGGAAGGACCTCCTCCAGTGCCTCCGTGATGCGAAGCTCCCACTCATCACCATCGAAGCGCTTCGTGACATCGCGTACAGCATCGTCGGCCGCCCGGACCCGATCGAGTTCCATGACGACGTCGTCGGCATCATCGAAGCCCGCGACGGCAGCATCATCGACGTCGTTCGCCGCGTCGAACCGCAGAAGCCACTGCACTGGATCGTTTGATGTGGCCACATGAGCAGATAAAGATGCGTAGGACCCTTAGCTGATACACAGTACTCCGAGACCGGTGAGTTTATAAACGGAACAGTATACTGTGGTGAATAGAAGAGCAGAAAAAGCAGCCCGACGGGCAATGTCATTAAGTTAAGATGACAAAAGAAAGATCTCTATACCAGAAATGGTATAGGGGTCTTTTTTTACGGCAAAAAACGCTTGACACAAGCGACAGAATGTGCGGCCGCTTTCGCTACTGATCGAATAGAGAGGTAGCGAAAGCGGCCCTTGTAATTAGCAAAGAGTTAATTGCAAGGAGGTGCTTACATGAAACCAAAACACATTAAAAAGCTTTTAATGTCGGAAATTGAAACCGTTGCAAACGCTTCCGATAAGTACTGTTCAAATCCGGGGCGTGATTTTTCACGGAAACGAAAACTCTCGTTCAAAAAAGTTGTGGAAAGTATTATCGGAATGGGGAGCAAGGGACTTACAAATGAGCTGATTGACATCTTTGATAATGAGCCTGACATGCCCACAACCTCTGCTTTTGTACAGCAACGGAGCAAAATCAAGCCGGAAGCCTTCAAGGATATAATGGCAGGGTTTACAGAAAAGATAACCAGGCAATCTATCCAATTAAGATTGTTGGCGGTAGATGGTTCCGATATTCAAATTGCAACTAATCCAGATGACGAAGATACTTACTTTCAGGGGGCAAATGGTCAGAAGCCTTACAGTTTAATCCATTTAAACGCCCTTTATGATCTTGAACAACATATTTATGTTGATTCGAGAATACAAGGACGTATGAGCTGGAATGAACATAAGGCATTGCAAGAAATGGTTGATAAATCAAATATCGAGAAGGCCTTGGTTATTGCAGACAGGGGATATGAATCTTATAACAACATGGCGCATATACAAGAAAAAGGATGGTTCTTTTTGATACGTGTAAAAGATGGAAAAACTGGCATAAAGGAGGGCTTGCTACTTCCTGAAGAAGATGAATTTGATATTGATATTTGCTTAAAGCTTGTACGAAAGCAAACCAAACAAGTCAAGGAACTGCTGAAAGATAAAAATAAATACCGTTTTGTCCCTCATAACGTAAATTTCGATTATTTACCGGAGAAAACAAGAAAAGCAGATCCTGTCACATTTTATGAGTTAAAGTTCAGGATAGTCCGTTTTGAAATAGGAACTGACCGTTACGAAACAGTACTCACGAACCTTGACAAAGACGATTATCCGACGGCGGAGTTAAAAAGATTGTACGCTGCACGCTGGGGTATTGAAACATCATTTCGAGATTTAAAGTATACGTTAGGCATGCTTGATTTTCATTCAAAAAAGGTGATGTCCATCCATCAAGAAATCTATGCACATCTGATTATGTATAACTTCTCTGAAATGATTACCTCGCACGTAGTCATTGCTAAAAAGCAAAGAAAGCATACATATAAAGCAAACTTCTCAGTTGCCGTTCATATGTGCAGACGCTTCTTTTATGAAAGAACATCACCACCTGATTTGGAAACCATAATTGCAAGAAATCTTATACCAGTACGGCCAGAACGACATCGAACTCGAAATCTGACTGCGAAGGTTTTTCATGGCTTCTTGTATAGAGTAGCATAATCGTGCAGAATTGAATATTATTTTTTGACAGACTTTGGTCTGTCTTATTGTGTTATCCGAAAATAAAAAAAGAGCGATTGAAGATATAAATATCTCCATCGCTCTTTATATTTTAGGCGAACCTCTTAATTGCTCAATGTAAACTTAATGACATTGGCC
>CABTMH010000038.1 GCA_902485915.1 uncultured Oribacterium sp.
ACAATTTCATCACCGGAAAGCGCGAGTACCGCGGCAACTTCTGTAAGCTCGGCGAGAATGATGTCCTCGTCATCGAGGGTATCCACTGCCTGAATGACGAGATGTCGAAGCAGCTTCCGGCGGACGCCCGCTTTAAGATCTATATCTCCGCCCTGACCCAGATCAATGTCGACGACCACAACCGCATACCGACGGCGGATGGCCGCCTCCTCCGCCGCATCGTGCGTGACAACCGCACCCGCGGTTACAGCGCGAAGGACACCATCACCATGTGGGACAGCGTACGCCGGGGAGAGGATAAGAACATCTTCCCGTTCCAGGAGACCGCGGATGTGATGGTGAACTCCAGCATGATCTATGAGCTGCCGGTACTGAAGCTCTTCGCAGCACCACTCCTGTTCCAGATCCAGCCGGACGAGCCGGAGTATCAGGAGGCGAAGCGCCTCCTCAAGTTCCTCGACTACTTCCTCCCGATCAGCCCGGAGCTGATCCCGAAGAACTCCATCATCCGAGAATTCATCGGCGGCAGCTGCCTCGACGTCGGTTGATGGACTGTGCACCCGTGTACTGATTAGCCAGTGGGCCTTCGTTGCTGTCCCCTCCGGCCCCCTGCCTGATCCGTCCTCGGGTGCTTGACGGCGAGAGATTCCTGAGGTAAAATGTGGTGTCGAGTATCGGATGTGGTCGCTGCCAGCGTAGGGAAACCGGCTGGGAGAGGAAAGTCCGGGCTTCACAGAGCAGGATGCCTGCTAACGGCAGGTTGCGGTGACGCACAGGAAAGTGTAACAGAGAGTAGACCGCCGGCTTCGGCCGGTAAGGGTGCAAGGGCAGTGTAAGAGACTACCGCGGGCCTGGTGACAGGAACGGCATTATAAACCCCATCTGAAGAAAGACCAAACAGGAAGCATAGGGTGGCTCGTCCGCTTCCGGGTAGGTTGATGGAGGCGTATGGCAACATACGTCCTAGATAGATGACCACTTGATACATAACCCGGCTTATTACGATGCTCGACTTCGTAAAAAACGAAACGGGAACACATGATTCGCGAGGAATCGATGTGTTCCCGTTTTTGTATACAGATTCTGAATCTGTACATAACAGATACGTATGCGCCGATGGGTGATACTCGAAAAAAGCGCGGCAGTCGTGTGACTGCCGCGCGTATCATATCTGAATGTGTTTGCTTTCAGATCAGCACTCCTCGAGGTCGAAGCCGAAGTACTTCACAGCGTTGTTGAAGGAGATACCCTTTACGATTTCAGTCAAAGCCTTCTTATCGTACGGATACTCACCGTTCTCTACCCACTGTCCGATCAGCTCGCAGAGGATACGACGGAAGTAGTCGTGACGAGCGTAGGAGAGGAAGGAGCGGGAGTCGGTCAGCATACCGTTGAAGTTTCCGAGTGCGGAAAGGTTTGCCATGTTGACCATCTGCTCGATCATGCCCTGCTTGTGATCGTTGAACCACCATGCAGAACCCTGCGTGATTCTGTTCTTTACAGGTGCCTTACAGAAGCAGCCGGCGATGGTGTTGATCGTGGTGCTGTCGCAAGGATTCAGTGAGTAGAGGATGGTCTTCGGAATCTCATCCGTCGCACTGAGGGCGTTGAAGAACTTCGCGAGCTGATCTGCCGGAGCGTAGTTGTCGACAGAGTCGAAGCCGGTATCCGGGCCGAGCTTTGCGAACATGTCGGCGTTGTTATCACGTACACATCCGTAGTGGATCTGCATGACCATGTCACGCTTGTTGTACTCCTTTGCAAGGAAGATAAGCATCGCGGTCTTATACTGGGCAGCCTCTTCTACAGTGACAGCCTCGCCGTTCATCGCCTTCTTCAGGATCGCATCGAGCTCGGATCTCTCAGCCGGAGCGTATGCAACGTAACGAACGCCGTGGTCGGTGACGGAGCATCCCATGGACTGGAAGAAATCGAGACGGTCAGCGACTGCCTTCTCGAGGGAATCCATATCGGTGATGGCGATACCGGACCGCTCAGCGAGCTTTGCGATGTATGGTGCGAAGGTCGGGAGCTCGATGTTGTTCAGCTTGTCCGGTCTCCATGCAGGGAGTACCTGTACGTCGAAGCTAGCGTCGTCCTTAATCTTCTGATGCCACTCGAGGGTATCGATCGGGTCATCGGTGGTGCAGATGAGCTTTACGTTCGACTGCTTGATGATGTTTCGTACGGACATGGACGGATCATGGAGCTTCTCGTTGCAGAGATTCCATACTTCCTCAGCAGTATCGCCGTTCAGGTAGCCCTCGTAGCCGAAGTACTTACGAAGCTCGAGGTGAGACCAGTGGTAGAGAGGGTTACCGATGAGCTTCGGAAGGGTCTCTGCCCACATCTGGAACTTCTCGCGATCCGGCTTATCTCCGGTGATGTACTCCTCCGGTACGCCGTTGACACGCATCTGTCTCCACTTGTAGTGGTCACCGATTGGCGGCTTTCCGAGCCATACCTGGTAGATGTTATCGTAGCTCTTATCCGTTGCGATATCCTTCGGATCGATATGACAGTGGTAATCGAGAATCGGTGCCTTCTCTGCGATCTCGTGATAGAGCTCCTTCGCTACATCGGTCGAGAGCAGGAAGTCCTTGTCCATAAATGGTTTCATAGCTTTACCTCCATGAGTTTGTGGTATCTGCCGTGGGGCCCGCGCACTTCGTCCCGGGAACAGAGACAGATAGGGATAAATATATATGCAACGCCTTACGGCATTGTCTTCCGTGTAAGGTGTCGGATGGTCAATGCCTACGGGCTTTACGCTCGTGGCCATCCGACGTTTCAGTGGCCTCGTCCGATACTTCTGTCAGAAGTGATGACCGGTGACAGGGCAGGAGAGGTTGCAGGGCTTCGAACGTCAGAAACGTGTGGTTTCACGCGTGACGAGGTGTGTCGCGATGACGGTTTTCTTCGGGATCTCCGTCTCGATCGTCTCGCCATGCTCATCCTCTGCCGGATTCAGAATCGCCATCAGATGCTGGCAGGTTTTCTGACAGAGCTCCTTCAGCATCGCGTCGACACTGGTCAGCTCCGGAGAGGAGGCCACTGCGAGGGTGGAGTCGTTCCAGCTGACGATCTGGAGATCCTCCGGGATCCGAAGGTTCATGCGTCGCGCGAACTTGACGGCACCGACACCGGAGGTGTCGGAGGAGCCGAGGATGGCGTCGAAGGCTTCCTCTTCGTAGGCTTCCTTCAGAAGCTGCGCCATCTCGTCGAAGCGGCGGTGGCCATGCACGGTGCGGAGTGCGTCCTTCGGGAGTCCGAGCTCCGCGATGCCCTGGTGCAGCCCGGCCAGCTTCTGTGTGCCGGAGTAGCTGACGCTCGAGTAGACATAGACGAACTTCCGTGCGCCGGTGTCATAGAGCTGGTGGAGCGCGTTTCGCATACCACCCTGCTCGTCGCAGACGGTGCAGTAGATGTTCTCGCCCTCGAGATAACCGTTCAGAATCATGACCGGATGCTCGCGGGCACCCTCGATGATGTAGGCATTGTCCTCCGGATTCGGCTCGATAAACTGTGAACCGACGAGGATGAAGGCGTCGACCTGACGGGATTTCAGGAGCTCGAAGCTCGCCTTCTTATTCTCGAGTTCGAAGCCGGTGCAGCAGAGGATGGAATTATAGCCCTGGCTGCGCAGCTCGGTCTCGAGGAAGTTGATGGCGCTCGCAAGGTACATATCGGTCGGGTCGGAGCACATGATGCCGATGGTCTTCATGGAACCGCGCCCGAGACCACGTGCATACGCGTTCGGTGTGTAGCCGTACTGGTCGATGACATCGAGTACCTTCTTCCGGGTCTTCTCGGAGACGTTTTCCGCGCCGTTGATGACACGGGAGACGGAAGCGATGGAAACCCCGGCTACTTTCGAGATATCGTAAATGTTCATACTGTTTCCTTCTTTAACGCTTCGGATGAAAGATTTCTATAAAGAACTGGTACAGGAGAGTAACAGTTCAGCCACTCACTTCGCTCTCTTCGGAAGTTTGATGCTGCTCCTCATACGCCAACCCTGAGCTCTTTCGTGTAAGCGTTTACATTTGTCTTGATTATAACGAAAGAATGGTATAAAATCAATGCATTATATGCAATATCGACAATTTCGGAATCACTTTCCGAGGCATGGGAGGCATGAATATGAATTTTCCGGATAGACCCTTTGACCTTGTAACGATGGGACAGCTGCTGCTTCGACTTTCGCCACCAGGGAACGAGCGTATCGCCCGTTCAGATGTGTTCGAGAAGAACGTCGGCGGTGCAGAGCTGAACGTAGCTGTAGGTGCCGCACTGCTCGGTCTTCATACCGGTATCATCTCGAAGCTTCCGGCACATGACCTCGGTCAGTTTATGAAGGGTACCATCCGAAGCTACGGCGTATCGGATGACTTCTTCATCTATGATCAGTCAGAGGATGCCAGAGTCGGTGTATACTACTATGAGTATGGCGCTTACCCGCGTAAGCCGCAGGTCATCTATGATCGCCGGAACTCGAGCTTCTTCTCACTGAATCTCGATGAGATCGACCCGGCGGTGTATAAGAGCACGAAGTGCTTCCATACGTCGGGCATCACGCTGGCACTGTCCCCGAAGCTTCGTGAGACGACCATCGAGGCCATCAAGCGCTTCAAGGAAAACGGCGCGCTGATTTCCTTCGATGTCAACTTCCGTGGTAATCTCTGGAGTGGAGATGAGGCACGCGAGACGATTCTGAAGATTCTTCCGTATGTGGATGTTTTCTTCTGCTCCGAGTCGACGGCACAGCTTACCTTCCTGAAGACCGGAAGCTGCCGCGAGATGATTAAGAGCTTCACCGAGGAGTTCCCGATCAAGGCTGTCTTTGCGACGCAGCGCACGGTGCACAGCCCGAAGAGCCATGATTTCAGCTCCCTCGCCTACTGTGCAGAGCGTGACGCCTACTTCGAGGAGCCGGCGTACGAGAACATCGATGTCGTCGATCGTATCGGATCCGGTGATGCGTATATTTCCGGTGCGCTCTATGGACTGATTCACTCAGACGGCGATGTTCAGGAGGCAGTGAAGTATGGTAATGCGACCTCTGCGATGAAGAACACCATCCCGGGCGATCTTCCGCAGAGCTCCCTGAAGGAGATCGAGTCTGTCATCCGCGATCATTACTCCACCGGTTTCCACAGTGAGATGGATCGTTGACAGAACATCTGATATAAATATTCGTTATGGATCGGGTGTTGACGATTCTGATTCAACGTGCTAAAGTACAGTCAATCGAATAAAACAAACCGATGACAGAGAGAAGTAGTTCATCCTGAAAGTCAAAGAGAGCCGTCGATGATGAGAATACGGTACAGGATAGATGAGTGAATGGACTCTGGAGGGCGCTCCGAAAGGGATCGAGTAGGAAGCGACGGGTTCTGCACCGTTATCAGGCAGCACATATGCTGGTATGTGAAAAGTGACCGAAAGGTAAGATGAGTGGTACCACGGATTATAGATTAATTCGCCTCATGCAGAGAGAAATCTCTGTGTGAGGCTTTTTTGTACTTATCTATGAAAGAGCCACATCATATTTCGATCAGCTCCAGTTGAACATCTACTTAGGGCGATGGCCCGACATCATGGAGGTAAATAGTATGAAGAAGCAGTTTATGGCAGCGACGATGGCAGCACTGATGGCAGCGACACTGGGCGCATGTGGCTCGTCCGGGGCGCCGGCCGCAACGACGGCTGCGGAGACGAAGGCGGAGACCACCGCAGCTGCAGCAGATACAGCAGCCGCTACGGAGGCAGCCGCAGAAGCGGGTAAGGAATATAAGGTCGGTATCGTTCAGTTCATGGATCATCCGTCCCTCAACCAGATCGAGGAGAACGTGGAGAAGGAGCTGGATAAGCTTTCCGAGGAGAAGGGCGTCAGCTTCAACTATAAGGATTACACCTTTAACGGTCAGGGCGATGCAAGCGTACTGAACCAGATCGCGAGTCAGCTGATCTCGGATGATGTAGACATCATCATCCCGATCGCGACCCCGGCGGCACAGGTCGTACAGTCCGCCGTGGAAGGCCAGGATATCCCGGTGGTATTCTCTGCTGTATCGGATCCGGTATCTGCGAAGCTGGTAGCGTCCATGGATGCGCCGGGCGCCAACATTACCGGAACCTCGGATGCGCTGAACACGAACGCGATCATGGATCTCATGCTGGCCGTGAATCCGGATACCGATTATGTCGGACTTCTGTACTCTAACTCTGAGGACTCCTCGAAGCAGCCGATCGAGGATGCGAAGAAGTACCTCGATGGAAAGGGCATCAAGTACATCGAGAAGACCGGTACGAAGACCGATGAGGTCCAGGCAGCGGCCGATGCACTCGTCGCAGAGGGCGTAGATGCCGTATTTACACCGACCGATAACACGATTCAGCAGGCAGAGCTCGGCATCTATGAGAAGTTCCTCGAGGCGGGCATCCCGCACTACGCAGGCGCGGATTCCTTTGCACTGAACGGTGCCTTCATGGGCTATGGTGTCGATTATTCGAACCTCGGTGTCGCAACTGCAGACACCGTAGCGGAGATTCTCCTCGACGGTAAGGATACGGCAAGCCTCGCGGTCAAGACCTTCGATAACGGTATCGCAACCATCAACACCGACAGCTGCGAGGCACTGGGCCTTTCCCTCGATACCGTGAAGTCCGAGATCCAGGATCTCTGCACACAGATCGTCGAGACGAAGACCGAGAAGGAATTCTCGAACTGAAGGGTGATGTCGATGCTTCCCGGATCTGAAACGCTCCGTCTCAGAAGAAGAACATATCCGATATAACGCATCACAGAGGCTGTCGCGCAAACGGCAGCCTTTTTCTTCAGAATTTCGTAATGGGGTCTGACCCCATAAAGAAAATCTGCTACAATATAGCTATCTTTTTTTAGGAGGTATGAACCCTTGACTGGTTTTCTTACAGCGGGCATCATCCGCACGGCACTGGAGGTAGGTCTCGTCTACTCACTGGTGGCGCTTTCACTGTTTATCAGCTATTCCATCCTGAATATCTGTGATCTTTCGACCGACGGCTGCTACACCCTCGGCTGCGCAGTGGGCGCGGTCGTGACCATCGCAGGCCATCCCTTCCTCGCGATTTTTGCGGCGATGGCGGCGGGTGTCTGCTCCGGCTTCGTGACGGCGTTTCTGCAGACGAAGCTCGGTGTCGAGAGCATCCTCGCGGGTATCATCGTGAACACGGGCCTGTATACCGTGAACCTGGCCGTCATGGGCTTCAGCTCAAACGTCTCCATCTTCGGCACGGACACGATCTTCACGCTCTTCGGAAAGCTGAGCAGCAGTAAGGCCTTCACGGGCTGGAGCAAGCTGATTCTCCTTGCGGTGATCGTCCTCGCGGTCTGCCTGCTGATCCGCTGGTTCCTGAGCACGACCCTCGGTCTCTCGATCCGTGCGACGGGTGACAGCCCGGCGATGGTCCGTGCATCCTCCATCAACCCGGCCTTCACGATCACGGTCGGTCTCTGTGTGGCCAATGCGATCACCGGTCTCTCTGGATGCCTCATCGCGCAGTATAACAAAACCTGTGATATCAACCTGGGTACCGGCATGGTCACGATCGCCCTCGCGTCCCTCGTCATCGGGGAAACCCTCTTCGGAAAGCGGAAGATGATGGCGCGGATCTTCGGTATGGTCGTCGGCTCCTGCCTCTACCGCTTCATCATCTCCATCGCGCTGCGTCTCAACGTCCCGACCGAGGCCTTCAAGCTGGTATCGGCGGTGATCGTCGCGGTGGCCATCGCCGCACCGCGGGCGAAAGAGCTCGTCGCGTTCAAGCATAAGCAGATGAACGCGATCCGTGAACGTAAGTCCATGCAGGGAGGTAGATGAGATGCTGAAAATCGAACATATCTTTAAGACCTTCAATGCAGGCACCGTGAACGAAAAGCGGGCCATCTCGGATCTCTGCCTCACCCTCGAGGATGGGGATTTCGCCACCATCGTCGGTTCAAACGGTGCCGGTAAGTCGACGCTGTTCAACGCCATCGCCGGGACCTTCTACACGGATTCCGGCTATATCGAGCTCGACGGAGAGGACATCACCTTCGTACCGGAGCATGTCCGCAGCCGCTACATCGGACGTCTTTTTCAGGACCCGCTGATGGGTACGGCACCGCACATGACGATCGAGGAGAACCTCTCGGTGGCCTATCTCCGGGCCAGCGAGCATAAGAAGGGACTCTTCAGCTATGTGACGAAGAAGGACCGCGAAGCCTTCCGGGAGCAGCTCTCGCTCCTCGATATGGGACTCGAGGACCGGATGAGCCATCCGGTGGGACTGCTGTCCGGTGGACAGCGACAGGCGCTGACCCTGCTGATGGCCACCATGGTCACCCCGAAGATCCTCATGCTCGATGAGCATACGGCGGCCCTCGATCCGTCGACGGCGAAGAAGGTGCTGGAGCTGACGAAGAAGATCGTGAAGGAGCGGAACATCAGCTGCCTCATGGTCACCCACAACATGAACCAGGCGCTGGAGCTCGGTAACCGGACACTGATGATGAACAGCGGAAACATCGTCTTCGACGTACGCGGCGAGGAGAGAACGAAGATGAGTGTCAACGATCTCCTCGAGCGCTTCGCCGAGGGTGCCGGTAAGGAGATGAACAACGACCGTATCCTCCTTTCGACGAAGGAAGGTATCTGATATTGCTGTTCACTCGCATACGGATCAGGCTCCCAGCCTGGAACCAGTACACGAGCGAACAGTAACTATCTGATAAATATTGTAACGCGGGTTTCAAATGGTATATAATTATAGTATCAACAGGTAATCACATCAGGAGGCAACTATGATTAAGAAGCAATTCGTCATTACGATCGGCAGACAGTATGGTTCTGGCGGACGCCTCGTAGGTAAGCGTCTCGCGGAGGATCTCGGCATTCATTTTTATGATGATGATATTCTGAAGCTCACCTCGGAGAAGACCGCGATCGGTGAGCAGTATTTCCGTATGGCAGACGAGAAGGCCGGACGGAACTTCCTGTTTAAGACACTGTACGGTCTGAAGCCGGACATCGGGAAGCCGAACACCCAGGAGAACATCGTCTCTCCGGAGAATCTGTTCCGCTTCCAGGCAGAGGTGATCCGTGACATCGCCTCGAAGGAGAGCTGCATCATCGCTGGACGCTGCAGCAACTACATCCTGACCGAGGCGGATATGGAGAACCATGTCGATTTCTTCGTCTATGCAGATCTCGTAACCCGTACGAAGCGCGTCATGGACTACGATAAGGTCAACGAAGAGGAGGCTCTCCGCCGCATCCGGAAGATCGATAAGGAGCGGAAGGACTACCATAAGTACTACACGGGTGAGGACTGGATGCAGCCGGATAATTATGATCTGATGATCAACGCGAGCCGCATCGATTTCGACGAGATGGAAGTCCTGATGAAGAACTACATGACGATGAGAGGATTTATCGACTGATGAAGAAAACCATACATGCAGCACAGCATCCCTTGAAGGGGAGCCTGACCGTGCCGGGAGATAAGAGCATCTCACATCGTGCCGTCATGCTCGGTGCCCTCAGCGAGGGCGACACCCACGTGAGCGGTTTCCTGAATGGTGCGGACTGTCTCTCGACGATCGGCTGCTTCCGACATATGGGTATCGCCATCGAGCTTGACCAGAGTGAGACCGAGGTCGTGATTCACGGCCGCGGTCTTCGTGGTTTAGAGAAGCCGGATGGGATGCTCGACTGCGGAAACTCCGGCACCACGACGAGACTTATTTCTGGCATCCTGGCGGCGCAGGACTTCGATTCCGCGCTGACGGGGGATGAGAGCATACAGAAGCGACCGATGAAGCGCATCATGATCCCGCTTCAGGAGATGGGCGCGGATATCCGCTCGATCCGGGAGAACGGCTGTGCACCGCTCGCGATCCATGGGCAGAAGCTGCACGGGATCTGCTACAGCTCCCCGGTCGCCAGTGCGCAGGTGAAGTCCTCGATCCTGTTCGCCGGCCTCTACGCGGAGGGTCCGACCACGGTCATCGAACCGGCCCTGTCCCGCGATCATAGTGAGCGCATGTTGCGTGCACTGGGGGCCAATGTCTCCACACGGATGCTTCCAGATGGACGTGCTGAGATCACGCTGCAGCCGGGTGCGAAGCTCTCTGCGCTGCCGGAGACCCTGGAGGTACCGGGGGACATCTCCTCGGCAGCCTACTTCATCTCGGCGGCGCTACTCGTGCCGGGCTCGGATGTGCTCATCCGGAACGTCGGCATCAACGAAACACGTGCGGGTATCCTCGATGCGTATGCTGCGATGGGCGCGGACATCACGCTGGAGAATCGTCGTCTCGCCGGCTTCGAGGATGTCGCAGATATCCATGTCCGCTACAGTGCGTCGCTTCAGGGCACTGAAATCTCTGGTGCGATGATCCCGCGTCTCATCGATGAGCTGCCGGTCATCGCTGCGGTCGCCGCGGGTGCGAGCGGTCGTACGGTCTTCCGAGATGCGCAGGAGCTGAAGGTGAAGGAATCAAACCGCATCGCCGTGATGGTCGAGGGCCTGCGTGCACTCGGCATCTCCGCGGAGGAGACGGAAGATGGCATGATCATCGAGGGGCAGGGCAGTAGCCTTCGTGTCGGCTCTGGCATCATCGACACGCATAAGGACCACCGCATCGCGATGACCTTCGCGGTCCTCGCCCTCGCCGGTGATGAGCGCACCGCCGTCGAGCTCCTCGACGCGGACTGTATCCAGATTTCGTACCCGGGCTTCTATGAAGACCTGAATCATCTGTACTGATTAGTCAGGGGCCGTCCCCCTGCCTGAATCCAGTTGACGAGTGAACAGTATCGAGCCCCTCCGGGGGCTCGAAAAAAATTTGAAAAAACAGTTGACTTTCGGGAGGGTGACTGATATAGTAATCGAGTCGCCTTGAGCGACACAAATATGGCGGATTGGTCAAGAGGCTAAGACGCAGCCCTCTCACGGCTGAATCCCGGGTTCGATTCCCGGATCCGTCACTTAAAACTTTATATCACATGGCGGATTGGTCAAGAGGCTAAGACGCAGCCCTCTCACGGCTGAATCCCGGGTTCGATTCCCG
>CABTMH010000039.1 GCA_902485915.1 uncultured Oribacterium sp.
CAGAAGATTTCTGAGACGGCCCTCGGCGGTATGGTCAGATGATGCTCTCCACATCAGCTCAGGAGCTGCTTCATGATATGCGCGTAGATCTCCTGATTGTTGTCGGCCCACTTCGCACACATGCGCTCGGCGAAATCCTGATCCGGAACGTTGATATCGACAGAGTACAGGAGGGCGCTTTCCTCCCGGACCTCCATATGCACGATATAGTTCCCGTTATCATCCTGCTCATAGTCCGTATAGTTTGAGGACTCCTGACGAAGCTTGACCTTGTTGGCCTTCAGAAACTTGTTCATATCCTCGACCGCACCCGACGAGATATCGCTGCCGAAGAGCTCCAGCGTCTCGGAGCCCTCCCGTGTGATCTCGTAGCGTGTCGCATTTCGTGTCGTATGGGCGGTGATCAGGTGTGCATCCTCCAGCGCGGAAATCGCCTGCTGCAGCGTGAAGTAGGTCGTGTACTCATAATCCAGAAAGAAAGCACTCAGCTGATTGTTCGTCAGCGGGTAGTTGATGGACTTCAGCAGATAGAGAATCATCAGCTTATATAGGGTTAAAGGCTCGGTAATCATAAAATGCCCTTTCTATCGTTCTATATTTCATTATAATAACAGGAAAGAGGGTGTATTTCAATTAGACGGACCTTTTACACATGGCTTTTCTGTGTTAGAATATACGTTCATGGAGATTTTTGATTATGAAAGAACGCATAAATAAGCTGGCCAGGGGCATCGTCGATCTGGCCTGCCCCGAGCTTCGTCTCAGCGATACAGCCTTCCATGGCATGGTCTGCGCGGGCGAGACCTTAAAACTGGATCTGATCCTGACATCTGAGAACGGCATCCTGCTGAAGGGCCTGATCTACTCGGACAGTCCATATGTGACGATTCAGAAGAATACCTTTCTCGGACTGCGTACCCGCATCAGTGCACTCGTCGACGCACGTGCGCTGAAGGATGGCGATCATATCGAGGGGGGACTGTGCATCGTATCAAACGGCGGTGAAACACGGATTCCGTTTGCCTTCGAGGTTCGTTCCTATGCATCGGCCGAGGTGATTCCGGGCTTACGTACGCCGGAAGACTTTGTGAAGCTGTACCAGACAAACGGGGGCGCGGCTCTGCGTGTATTTGAATATGATGATTTCGTCCGTGCACCGTTTATGAACGATGCACGTTTTCGTGCGCTCTATGATGGCCTCCGGAAGGGACCGGACAGGGTCCATGCACTTGAGGCCTTTCTGTATGCCATCCGGCATCCGGAGCAGGAGACGGCGACACGGGTACATCGTGCAGAGAGCGGGTGCACAAAGGAGACATTGAACAGAGCAGACGTACCGGTGGAAGAGCTGGAGGACGCGGAGCTCATCGAGGAGGCGGCCGGCTGCTGTATACGTGCAGGTGCGACGACGGAGCTGGCGTTTCGGATCTATCAGCGGGCGATCGAGATGCAGTCACAGATTACCCGGCTGTATGAGTACTATATGTATGCGATGCCGAAGGGCTACCAGGGGCGTCTGCCACGCGAGGTCTATCTCTACTTCGCCTATGAGTACGATATCCCGGAGAACATGAAGCTGCCGCTGTTCTATAACGTCGTGATGAACTTCGGCGCGGAGGAGGATATCTATCAGCGCTTCGAGAAGAAGATCCAGAAGTTTACGATCGACCAGCTGCTGAAGTCGGCCTTCGACCAGCGCCTGAGTGTGCTGTATGAGCGTATGGTCCTCGTGGATATGGTGGACGAACGGATCGGTACGGTGCTGCCGGCGATCCTTCGCGCCTATCGCGTGTCGACCAGTGACCCGCGCATGCACTATGTCGTCGTGCGCTACCTGGAGCTGGATCGGGAGGAGCTCTATCCACTGAAGGAGGGGAGTGCGTATATCCCGCTGTTCTTCGAGAACAGTGTGCTGCTGTTCCAGGATGCGTACGGAGACCGTTACACGGATATCTCGTATGAGAAGACCCGGATCATGGAGAAGCCGGAGCTCGAGAAGCGCTGCTTCCAGGTGGTGCCGGAGCAGCCGATGCTGAAGCTTGCCCGGGCACGGCGCATCGCACGAAACGGAATCCAGAGTGTGGAGGAGCTGCGGCTTCTCGAATCGGTGATACGCGAGATGCCACTCGCCGCACCATACCGCGCCTATCTTCTGAATGTGATTCTGAGATATCATGATAAGCTGCGGGATTCGGATCCGGCGCTGGAAGAGGAGGAGAAGCAGTTCCTGGCGGAGATCCCTCAGCAGGAGCTCGATCACAGTGAGCAGAAGATGCTGCTTCGGGCACTGATCCGGCTGGATATGTTTGAGGAAGCCTATCATCTGATGCTGTCGAGCGGTGAGCGTGATCTGGATCGACCGTACCTCGAGAAGCTGGTACGCAGCCTCATCGTTGAGGAACGGCATGTGCGTTCAGCGGAGCTTCTGGCGCTCGGCTACGAGCTGTTTACGCTCGGCACGAAGGACAGGACGATCCTGCGTTATCTGATGGAGTACTACAACGGTCTGTCCGGGGATATGCTGGCGATTCTGCTGCGTGGACAGAAGCTGCAGGCGGACGGGCAGCGGGAGATGGCGGAACGTCTGCTGGCGCAGATGCTGTTCAGCCGGACCGAGCAGGGGCTCGACGATGTCTTCGAGCTCTACCGGAGCTTTCCAGATGCGGAGAATGTGCTGCTGCGTGCCTATATCACGAAGCGCGCGGTGGATTACTTCATCGATGGTCGGGTGATCCGGGAGAAGGTGTTCTCGGATATCTATGGCATCGTGCGGGATGAGCGCTATAAGGAGCGTGTCCCGGTGATCTATCTGCTGGCGATGTCGAAGCACATGTCCGAGCAGAAGGATCTGAACGGAGAAGAAAAGCTCGTGCTTCAGGAGACGATGGACTATCTGATCCGGAAGAAGCTGATTTTTGCATATACGAGAACGCTGTACCGTTTCGTGCGGATTCCGGACAGCGTGATGGACCGGTACTATATCGAGTACCATGGTCATAAGGATATCCGCCCGTCTCTGTATCTCCGTATCCTCCCGGATCAGGGGGATTTCGAGGAGGAAGAGATTACGAGAATCTATCAGAATATCTATGTGCGTCCGGTGACACTGTTTGCCGGAGAGCGTGCAGAGTACCAGATCTATGAATCTGCGAAGGACCAGGTGCCGGCGGCCAGCGGCAGCATCACCTGGGACGGTACCGTGCGCCTGAAGGGGGACACCTACGATATCCTGAGCGAGATGTCCGGACTGATCGGGAAGGACCAGGACCAGGAGTTATACCAGGCCATGCACCGTTATGTCCGGAATGAAGCCGTCATCGAGGCCCTTTTCACGAAGGAGATGACGGAAGCGAAGAGCGTGGAGTAAGGAGAGCAGTTCTGTGAGTCGATATATAGGAATTTCACTGGACGATGACTATACGAATGTCTGTATCAATGATGAGACGGTAACGAAACCGCTGCCGACAGTCATCGCCAAACATAAAAAGGACGACCGCTGGACGATCGGAGAGGAGGCCTATAAGGAAACCCTCGCCGGATCTGGTGTGATCGTCGATAAGCTGGTCAGCCTGCTCGAAAAAAACGGGACGGCCACCATCTCGCGCGTGAAGTATACGGCGATCGATATCGTCTATCATTACTTCCAGGAGCTTCTCCGGACAGAGGAGAATCCGAGCGAGGAGGATCGAAGCGGGGATATCGTCGTCGTCACGATCCGGAAGGCAAGCCGCACCATGGTGGAGAAGCTGCAGGAGGCCATCCTCCGGACCGGTGTCCGGGAGGAGAAACTGCACATCATCAGTCATACGGAAAGCTTCGCGCATTTCGTGCTGCACCAGGATTCCAGCCTGTACAATCGTAAGGTGGGCATGTTCGAATTAAATAATCAGTGTCTCTGCTACTATGAGATGCATGTATCCCGCGGAACCCGGCGCTTCGCGCTGCTCGGTTCCGAGGCGGAGACCGAGGCCTTCAACCTCGATATCCTGAAGACGACCTCCGGCGGGAAGATCGCCGATCGGATACTGACGACCGTCGGGGAGCGGACACTGGGGAAGGATGCCTACTCTGCGGTGTTTCTCTGCGGACGCGGCTTCCGGGATACGAATTTCGCGACGAACTTCATGAATTTCATCTGCAACCGTCGGCGTGTGCTGATCGAGCCTGGACTCTTCTGCATCGGTGCAGAGATTCATGCCCGGAACATCGATGAGGGAAAGAGCGAAGAGTACACGATTCTCTGCGATACACGCGTGAGTGCAGATATCTCTGCACGTGTCGTGATCAACGAGAAGGAAGAAAATCTGCCGATCGTGAAGGCCGGTACGAACTGGATGGACTCGAGAACCTCCTATGAGCTGATCGAGGACGACCAGGACTACATCGATTTTCAGGTCACCTCCCTCGCCCATCCACGTCGTCCGATCCGTCTTCGCATGATGCTCGATCTCTTCCCGAAGCGGGAGAACCGTACGACGAGGATACGCATGTCGACGGAGTTTGTGGATGCGGAGACCCTCCGCGTCACCGTACAGGATCTCGGCTTCGGCGACCTCTTCCCATCCAGCGGACAGAAAATCACCGAGGAGATCGACCTCGCGGATAAGGTTTAAATAAGGCGGGAGATATGGGCTTATTACTATGTACAAGGTGTGCACAGCACCCGTTTTACTATGAAAAACTAGATATCAATCTCTGGTCGATCCAGGAGCTTTCCTATGTGATCTACCACTATCCGATCATGCTGCCGACCGATCTCGTGGACCGGAAGCTGAGTGGCTGGATCCGTGATGAGCTGCACATGGGTATCCTCGCTGCGAAGCTCGAGCAGTACATGGGCTCCGGTGAGGGCGGAGAGCTCCAGGAACGCCTGCTGCTCATGATTCTCCGTGAGAGCAACTACTACACGCAGCAGGAGATCAGTTACTTCGAGACCGAGTACAGGCGTCTTCGCCACATCGATCGAGACCAGTTCTATGATCTGCTCGGCGATGCATACTTCCACATGGGCCGCTATGGCCGGGCGATCGAGGCCTATACCGAGTCGCTGCACTATCAGGACAGTATGCTCGTGAAGATGAAGCTCGGCAGTGCCTGCGTCACGGTCATGCAGTTCCGCCGTGCATCGGATATCTTCGAGCAGGTCTTCGTCGAGACCGCGGCGCTGGAACCGCTTCGTAAGCTCTACTTCATCTCGAAGCTCGAACCGTCCGTAAAGACGATCGAAAAGTATATCGACCATATCGATACGGAAATGCTTGCAGATTGGGAGCTTCAGTATGATAATGTACTGACACAGGCAGAGGATTCCGAGCATGTCCGCCAGGTCGACGACGTCTACCGGCGGGATCGCAGCGAGTTCCGGAAGGAAGCGAAGCTCTGGCTGGTCAAGTGGAAAAAGGAATACCGCGAGAAGGTATAAAAGAAGTGGTGTCTCCGCCCTGCCGAAGATCAGGTCATACAGACGACCGGAACACCATCACCCATCTCAGAATATAGATAGAAGAAGGAAACGATTATGAAAGAACTTGCAAAGCAGTACAACCCGGAGGAGGTTGAGGACCGCATCTATGACATGTGGCTGAAGGGCCACTATTTCCATGCGGAGGTCAACCCGAACAAGAAGCCGTTTACCATCATGATGCCGCCACCAAACGTTACCGGTCAGCTGCACATGGGCCATGCCCTCGATAACACACTGCAGGATTCCCTGATCCGCTGGAAGCGCATGCAGGGCTATGAAGCACTGTGGCAGCCGGGCAGTGATCATGCGGCGATCGCAACGGAGGTGAAGGTCACCAATCAGCTGAAGGAGAGAGGGATCGATAAGCATGCGCTCGGTCGTGAGGGCTTCCTGAAGGAGGCCTGGAAGTGGAAGGAGGAGTACGAGTCCAGAATCGTCAACCAGCTCCACAAGATCGGCTCCAGTGCTGACTGGGACCGACTTCGTTTCACCATGGACGAGGGCTGTACACACGCTGTGCAGACCACCTTCATCAATCTGTATAAGAAGGGCTACATCTATAAGGGCTCCAGAATCATCAACTGGTGTCCGGTCTGCCATACTTCCCTCAGTGATGCAGAGGTAAACCACGAGGAGCAGGAAGGCCACTTCTGGCATATCCTCTATCCGCTGGCGGACGGTTCCGGTCAGATCGAGATCGCAACCACCCGTCCGGAGACCCTGCTCGGTGATACCGCCGTCGCTGTCAATCCGGAGGATCCGCGCTATAAGGACATGATCGGTAAGATGGTGAAGCTTCCGCTCACAGATCGTGAGATCCCGATCGTCGGTGATGAGCATGCCGATATGACCTTCGGAACCGGTGCCGTAAAGATCACACCGGCGCACGACCCGAACGACTTCGAGGTCGGCAAGCGTCACAATCTGCCGGAGATCACGATCCTGAACGATGATGCGACCATCCACTGCCCTGGATCGAAGTACGATGGCATGGACCGCTATGAGGCACGAAAGGCCATGGTACAGGATCTGACCGATCTCGGCCTGCTGGTGAAGGTCGTTCCGACGAAGCACAATGTCGGCACCCATGACCGCTGTGGCACCACGGTCGAGCCGATGATCAAGCCACAGTGGTTCGTACGTATGGAGGAGATGGCGAAGCCGGCGATCCAGGCGATCGAGAGCGGCGAGCTCCAGTTCGTTCCGGAGAACTACAGTAAGACCTATCTTCATTGGCTCGAGAATATCAAGGACTGGTGTATCTCCCGTCAGCTCTGGTGGGGACATCGTATCCCGGCGTACTACTGTGAGGATTGCGGCGAGATGGTGGTCGGTATCGAGGCACCGGAGAGCTGCCCGAAGTGCGGTGGACATCACTTCCGACAGGATGAGGATACCCTCGATACTTGGTTCTCCAGTGCACTCTGGCCGTTTGAGACCCTCGGCTGGCCGGAGGAGACCCCGGAGTACCGATACTTCTATCCGACCGATGTACTCGTGACCGGCTACGATATCATCTTCTTCTGGGTGGTTCGTATGGTATTCTCCGGTATCGAGCAGACCGGTAAGGTTCCGTTCCATAAGGTACTGATCCACGGACTCGTACGTGATGATCAGGGACGGAAGATGAGTAAGTCGCTCGGCAACGGTATCGATCCGCTCGAGGTCATCCGGAAGTATGGCGCCGATGCCCTTCGTATGACCCTCCTCACCGGTAACGCACCGGGTAACGACATGCGTTTCTACTGGTCGAGAGTCGAGGCCTCCAGAAACTTCATGAATAAGGTATGGAATGCGTCCCGCTTTATCATGATGAACCTCGATAAGGCAGATCTTCCGGAGACGATGCCGGCGAACCTGACCATGGCGGATAAGTGGATCCTCAGCAAGGTGAACAGCCTCGCTGCCGATGTGACCCGTAACCTGGAAGCCTTTGATCTCGGAATCGCTCTCGATAAGGTACAGAACTTCATCTGGGAGGAGTTCTGCGACTGGTACATCGAGATGGTGAAGCCGCGTCTCTGGAACGAAGAGGATGAGACGAAGGCAGCCGCTCTCTGGACACTGAAGCATGTGCTGATCACATCGCTGAAGCTGCTGCATCCGTTCTGCCCGTTCATCACCGAGGAGATCTTCGATACCCTCGAGAACCCGGAGACACCGCTGATGTGTCAGTCATGGCCGGAGTTCAGTGAGGCACTGAACTTCCAGGAGGATGAAGCGGAGATCGAGACCATCAAGGAAGCCGTACGTTCGATCCGTAATGTTCGTACGAATATGAACGTTGCACCGTCCAGAAAGGCGATGACCTACGTCGTGACCGAGAACGAGCGCGTAAGAAAAACGTTCGAACATAGTAAGGTATTCTTCGCTACCCTCGCCTATGCATCGGATGTTATAATTCAGAGTGATAAGACTGGCATCGCAGACGATGCTGTAACGGTAGCGATTCCGGATGCGGTGATTCATATCCCGTTTGCGGATCTCGTAGACATCGCAAAGGAGATCGAGCGTCTCGAGAAGGAGAAGCAGAAGTGGGAGGCAGAGATCAGCCGTTCCACTGGCATGCTGAACAACGAGCGCTTCACTTCGAAGGCACCGGCAGAAAAGGTAGAGGAGGAGCGTGAAAAGCTTCAGCGGAATACACAGCTTCTTCAGCAGGTGACCGAGCGTCTCGCTGCCCTCAGTAAGTAAACGTGGGAGGAAACAGATCATGAAACGTACACATATAGTGGGTGTCGCGCTGGCACTGGCACTTTCGATGACTGCGCCAGTGGTAGCTGTGGCGGCTGAGCACCCTGCAAGCGCGGTCGAGCTTCAGGAGGTAGCTGCGACACAGAAGAGCAAGTTCGCCTGGGAGAACACCGGGACGAGCTGGCGTCTTCTGTATCTGACACCGTCCAGCACACAGTGGACCTACGCCCATAAGTGGGTACAGATCGGTGCGAACTTCTATTATTTCGACGAGCAGGGCGATATGGTCGAGGGCTGGTTCCAGGATGCGAGCGGCCGCTGGTTCTTCGCACAGTATGATAACATGGCCCGGAACAACCCGGATGCCGGAAAGGTCATCAGCGGCTGGGCACAGATCCGGGCGACGAACGGAAGCATGCAGTACTACTACTTCGGAAGCGATGCGACGACCGGCATTCCGAGCGGTATGTATGGAAGCGATGCGGCAGGCTACTATAAGAGCTATACCATCGACGGTCAGGAGTACCAGTTTGACTCGAACGGGCACTGCGTACAGACGATGATCGGTATGGCGAAGACCTATGGACGTAATCGTACAGAAGTAAGTAATCTATAAGGATGAAGGCAGGAAGCGGATGAGGCTCCGGAAATCCGGAGTGCTCGATGCTCCCTGCCTTTTCGGTATCGTGGCGGATAACGAGTTTACGCGGGTGCTGAACCGGCGATACGCCCTGCTTTTTCGGTATCGGGACAGGCGGGATACAGCGCGCAGCTGTCGAACGCACAGCAGCGGTAAAGCACCATCGATGTGTCGCGTAGACGCCCGGGTGTACATGTGAAATGGAACAGGATATATGAAGATTCATCTGATTGTCGTAGGAAAGGTAAAGGAGAAGTACCTCCGGGATGCGATCCAGGAGTATGCGAAGCGACTGTCTGCATACTGTGATCTCAGCATCATCGAGGTCGCGGATGAGAAGACACCGGAGCATGCACCGGAGACGGTGGAGGCCAGGATTAAGGAGACCGAGGGAGAGCGTATCCTCGCAAAGATCAGTGACCGGAGCTATGTGATCGCACTCGCCATCGAGGGGGATATGCTGAGCTCTGAGCAGCTGGCGGAGCAGGTGCAGGAGCTGATGCTGCGCGGACGCTCGGACATCAGCTTCATCATCGGCGGCTCACTGGGACTGAGTCCGGCAGTGCTGAAGCGTGCAGACAGGAAGCTCAGCTTCAGCCGCATGACCTTTCCACACCAGCTGATGCGGGTGATCCTGCTCGAGCAGGTGTACCGTGCGTTTAAGATCAACGCGCACGAACCATATCATAAGTAAAAGGAACATCGAGTGAGACCCCAGAAGCACAGCTTCTTCGCTTCGCGACCTTACCTATGGCCGCCGGGGTCTAGCTCGATGTTCCTGGATTTACATGGTGTGCATCGCTGCCGATGTCGGATGGATCATCTCCGGTACCTCGTCCTTCGGGATACCGAAGATGATGGAGAGCTCCATATAGAGGATGCTTTCAGCCTGCTCCATGTAATGAATATCGGTGAGCGTCATTTTCTTGCCCTGCCGCAGGCGTTCCTGCTTCCGCGTATACAGGGTGCGGATCACGCGCATCAGTTCCTCCGGATCACAGCTACGGATACACTCCTTACAGGCATCCTCGAGAAGCTTCCGGTTATGAACGTCCAGAAGCGGTATATCGGGGGCCGTGCGTATGAACTGCTCGGCTTCCGCGCGCGTCATGATGCGACGCATATGCGTTTTCGCTGCATCCACCGGTGCGTAGACGGAGCCTTCCGGCTTCTCGCACGGCTGCATAACGTAATACTCCTTCTCACTGGCACTGCCATCCATGGCCAGCATCACACGATCCATGATTTTGTGAACACCCTTACATCCGTAAATGACATATTCACCTGGCTGAAAAAACATAGGTCCTCCTTCTTTTCAAATTCCTCTCCATTCATCCTTTCCAGCGAATGAGACGCACGCCTTCGGGGCCGTGCGCGTTTGCAGTTAACCACAATTTATATATAGTTTACATCAGAAATTCCCTTTCGAAAAGTCAGTTTCACACAATTTAATTGAAAACAGCATGATGCCGTCTTCTTGCGAAGAATAGGGGATTTATGTATACTCTACCCTGTTGATGATCATAAAGGAGATGATTATGAACCTGCTTCAGCGTTTATATATGCGTTATAAGGAAATCGTACACTATCTGATCGTCGGGGTGCTGACGACCGTGGTGAGTCTCGGGGTCTACTATGGGCTCGTGCTGACGGTGCTGGATCCGGGGAACCCGCTGCTGCTGCAGCTGGCGAACATCCTGTCCTGGCTCGCGGCGGTGACCTTCGCGTATTTTATGAGCCGGAAATTCGTGTTCGAGAGCCACAGTACGGAGATTCGTGCGGAGGCGGTCCGCTTCTATATGTCGCGAGTGGGCACACTGCTGCTCGATATGCTGATCATGTTTGTGACGGTGACACTGCTCGGCATGAACGACAAGCTGGCGAAGCTGCTGGTGCAGGTGGTCGTGACGGTGCTGAATTATATTTTCAGTAAGTTCCTCGTGTTTGGGAAAGCGAAGGATGAAGCGCCGTGATGGACGGAAGCCTGTTCGCGCATCCAGTGGATATGAGGATATCGAGGTTTGCATGGCACCGGAAAAGACATGCATAAAGGAGCCGTAAGATGGAAAAGCATAGTAAACAGGGCCGGAGAGCCTGCCTGATCTCGTTTATCGTCCCGGTCGTGGCGATGATTCTGATTTTTATTTTCCGGGGGATCTTTCCGTTCGGAAAGGAAACCTTTCTGCGTACCGATATGTATCATCAGTATGCGCCGTTTTTCTCGGAGTTTCAGTATAAGCTCCATCATGGCGGCTCCCTGCTGTACAGCTGGGACGTCGGTCTCGGCATCAATTTCAGCGCACTCTATGCCTACTATCTCGCGAGCCCGCTGAACTGGCTGCTGCTTCTCTGTCCGAAGGGACTGATCCTCGAGTTCATGACCTATATGATCGTCGTGAAGATCGGGCTCGCAGGTGTGGCGATGTGCTGGTACCTGCGTCGCCGCTTCCCGAAGCAGACACTCGGCTGCAGCTTCATCGCGATTCTGTATGCGCTGTCCGGCTATATCTCCGCGTACAGCTGGAATCTCATGTGGCTCGACTGCATCATCCTGTTTCCGCTGATCATGCTGGGCCTCGAACGCCTCGTGCGCGGGGAGAGCGCGATGCTTTATGTGATCGCGCTGGGACTCTCGATTCTTTCGAACTACTATATCTCCATCATGACCTGCATCTTCATGGTCATCTACTTCATCTGCCTCAACATCCTCGAGGGTGTCAGAGATGGACGTGTCGTGGGACTTCGTGTCCTGCGCTTCGGGCTCTACTCTCTGATCGCGGGCGGACTGGCGGCGGTGACGCTGCTGCCGGAGATCTATGCGCTGCAGATGACGGCGTCGAGTGACTTTAACTTCCCGCAGACCGCGACGCAGTACTTCACGATCATCGATATGTTCGTACGGCATATGCCCTTCGTTGAGACGGAGCAGGGCCTCGATCACTGGCCGAACATCTACGCCGGCGCACTCGTGTTCCTGCTGCTGCCGCTGTACTTCATGAACCGGAAAATCAGTCTTCGGGAGAAGATCGTGCACGGACTCCTGCTCGTTTTCTTCTATCTGAGCTTCAGCGTCAACATCCTGAACTTCATCTGGCATGGCTTCCATTACCCGAATTCACTTCCATGTCGCCAGAGTTTCATATATATTTTCCTTATCCTCGTGCTCTGCTACGAGGCCTGGCTCGATCGGGCAGCCTCTTCTGTGAAGGAGGTCAATGCTTCCTTCGGGATGGCCATCGCGTTTCTCCTCGTCGCGCAGAAGGTTGTGACGGATGATGCGATCCACTTCAGTGTGTTCTATCTGAGCGGACTGTTCGTACTTCTGTACTACGGCTTCCTGCATACAGAGCGGACATGCACGAAGCGGACACCTCACTGGACGGCCATCGCCATGCTGGTGGTCGTTTCCGTAGAGGCCACCCTCAACATGGCGGTGACTTCGGTGACGACGACCTCACGTACGGCGTATGTCAGTGACAACCAGGATGTCGAAAAGCTCGTGCAGGCCGTTCGTGCAGAGGATGACGGCTTCTACCGCTTCGAGAAGATCACGCGGAAGACGAAGGATGATGGTGCCTGGATGAACTTCCCGAGCGTCTCGCTCTTTTCATCGACGGCGTATGCCCACTGCTCGGATTTCTTCAAGCGTATGGGCATGGAGTCCTCGACGAATGCCTACTCGATCACCGGCTCCACACCGCTCATGAACATGCTGATGTCGGTGAAATACGACATCTACTCCGAGGAGCCGCAGGCACCGGGAGAGCAGGGGCTCAGCTTCGTCGCGAGCTCCGGTATGACCAGTATCTATCAGACGGATTTCACACTGCCGCTCGGCTATATGCTGTCGGCGTCGGCGCTGGATGTCTGGGATACCCATGCCGGCACACCGGCACTGGCGCAGAACAGCCTCTGCGAGGCCCTCGACTGTGCACCGGTCATGGAGAGTGTGCTGGGGGAGTTCTATGACACGGACTACAGCTTCACGGCCGATCAGGCAGGGGAGTACTATGCCTACGTGAACAACGCAGCAGTGAAGCAGGTAAGCGCGAACTACGGCTACACCGAGAAGAGCTTCAACAACGTCGACCGCGGCTATCTGCTGGAGCTCGGTTATCTCGAGGCAGGCGATACCGTGACCCTGCACAGTAAGACGGAGGGGCAGAGCGTTTCGGCGGATGTGTACCGTTTCGATTACAACGCGCTGCGCGCGCTGCAGGCTGTGCTGCAGGACGAGCACCTGGAGCTCACGAGCTGGAAGGATACGAAGCTTTCCGGAACGATCACGACGGCACAGGGTGGCGTCATGATGACGAGCATCCCGTATGATCCGGGCTGGAAGATCTTCGTGGACGGTGTGGAGACCGACATCACCGAGGTGAAGGATACCTTCCTCGGGGTAGAGCTCACGCCGGGCACGCATACGATCGAGCTGCGCTTCATGCCGCAGGGCCTCGTCCTCGGCGGGCTCATCACGGCGCTCAGCCTCGTGATGCTCCTCGTCATCTTCTTCCTCACGCGGCGCTTCGGACTGCTGAGCGACGCGCTTCGGGCGTTTGAGGAGCTGACGCAGGAGGATGAAGAGGGGGATGCGCCGGAGACGGCCGCGCATGCGGCCCTGGAGGCGGACGAAGCCGCTGTGTTCGAGGTGGACCTTCGGGTGGCGGAAGAACCGGATACGGCCGCGGTGCCTGCAGATACGGCTGGTGACGATGCGTCGCCGGAAGCATTGGCCGAGGAAACGGAAGGAAACGAAGACGATGCGGATCTCGAGATCATCGCAATTCATGAAGAATAAAGGACGGGAAACGTCCGGAGGGGGAACTATGAAGCTTTGGGGTGGACGATTTACAGAGGCAGAGGATCAGCGGACGGAGGAATTTAACGAGTCGCTGAGCTTCGATCAGCGGATGTACCGGCAGGATATCACGGGCTCGATCGCGCATGCGGAGATGCTCGGACGGCAGGGCATCATCTCCCAGGAGGACAGTGCGGCGATCATCGCAGGCCTCGAGGGGATCCTGCAGGATATCGAGGGCGGGAAGCTCGTCATCGAGGGTGACGCGGAGGATATCCACAGCTTCGTCGAGGCGGAGCTGACGGAGCGCATCGGGGAGCCGGGGAAGCGTCTGCATACCGGACGGAGCCGGAACGACCAGGTGGCGCTCGATATGAAGATGTATACGCGGGACCACATCGATGAGCTGATGGGGCATATGCAGGCGCTGCTCGATACGGTCGAAGGGATCATGGCGGAGAACCGGGCGACCTATATGCCGGGCTTCACGCATCTCCAGAAGGCTCAGCCGACGACGCTGGCGCACCATATGGGCGCGTACCGCGAGATGTTCCTGCGCGATCTCAGTCGGCTCGGGGATACCAGGGACAGGCTCAATGAGTGCCCGCTCGGTGCGGGTGCCTTCGCCGGGACGACCTACCTGCTCGACCGCGACTTCACAGCGCGGAAGCTCGGCTTCCGGAAGCCGACGGAGAACTCGATGGACTCGGTGTCGGATCGTGACTATCTCCTCGAGTATCTTTTCGATCTCGCGACGATCCAGATGCATCTCAGCCGTCTCAGTGAGGAAATCTGCATCTGGAACTCGAACGAGTACAGATTCGTGAAGATCTCGGATAAGTATTCGACGGGCTCGAGCATCATGCCGCAGAAGAAGAATCCGGATATCGCGGAGCTGATTCGTGGCAAGTCCGGTCGGGTATATGGTGCGCTGATGAGTCTTCTGACGGTGATGAAGGGGCTGCCGCTCGCCTATAATAAGGATATGCAGGAGGATAAGGAGTTCGCGTTCGATGCGATGGATACGGTGCAGAATTCGGTGATTCTCATGAAGGATATGCTGGCGACCATGAGCTGGAACCGGGCGCGGATGGAGGATTCGGCGAAGCTCGGCTTCACGAATGCGACGGATGTGGCGGATTATCTCGTGCGGAAGGGTGTGCCGTTCCGTACGGCGCATGGCATCGTCGGGGAGCTGGTGCTGCTCTGCGAGCAGAAGGGCTGTGCACTCGATGATCTGACGCTCGATGAGTATCGTGCGGTATGTGATCAGATCGATCCGGATATTTATGAGGCGATTTCGCTGGAGACCTGTGTGCGGAACCGGAAGACGCTGGGCGCGCCGGGGGCACTGCTCGAGGATATGAATGATTAAATGAATGAGGCCGGAGGGGCGGCAACAGAAGCACAGTACTCCGAGACCGAAAAAATCACAAATCGGGCCCTAAGAACCAGTAAGCCCTCGGCAATCACTGAGATTTTCTTTATGAAAACTCAGCGTTGCCGAGGGGGCTAAGGAAAAAGTACGAACTGGTTCTAAGGGTCCGATTTGGATTTATTCACGGTCTCTACGTATGGCTTCTGTTGCCGCCCCTCCGGCCTTCCTTCGTTCTCGTGTATCATCGAAATGTATATTAATGAGTTATACCTGCTATAATATGCGAACTCTATGCATAAAAGTGAAAATATATACAGCGATGTACGCATAATTATGCAAATTTGCGCTTGCAATCTGTTTTTTGATGGCGTATGATAACGGCATCGTAAATGAGGGGTGCTTCCGGGGATGCGTTATGCGTCGGGGGCGTTTTATAGAGGAGAAGTGATTATGAGTAATCTGGTACCAAAGAATAACACGCAGGGTGAGAAGGTCGTTCTGGCTTACTCCGGTGGTCTCGATACGACCTGTATCGTGCCGTGGCTGAAGGAGACCTTCGGGTATGAGGTGATCTGCTGCTGTGTCGATGTAGGGCAGGGGAACGAGCTGGATGGTCTGGCGGAGCGTGCGAAGATCTCGGGTGCGTCGAAGCTGTACATCGAGGATATCACCGATGATTTCTGTGATCACTATGTGCTTCCATGTCTCGAGGCCAATGCAACCTACGAGAACAAGTACCTGCTCGGTACGTCGATGGCACGTCCGGCGATCGCGAAGAAGCTGGTCGAGATCGCACGGAAGGAGGGCGCGAAGGCGATCTGTCATGGTGCGACCGGTAAGGGGAACGATCAGATTCGTTTCGAGCTGGCCATCAAGGCACTGGCACCGGATCTCGATATCATCGCTCCGTGGCGTATGACGGATATCTGGACCTTCCAGTCCCGTGAGGATGAGTACAACTACATCAAGTCGAAGGGCATCCCGCTCACCTTCTCCGAGGATAATTCCTACAGCCGTGACCGGAACCTCGTGCATATCTCTCATGAGGGCCTCGAGCTGGAGGATCCGTCGCAGGAGCCGAACTACGATCATATGCTGATGCTGTCGGTGACACCGGAGAAGGCACCGGATCATGATACGGATGTCGAGATCAAGTGGGAGAACGGCGTTCCGGTCGAGCTGAATGGACAGAAGATGACGGTGAAGGAGATCATCCTCGAGCTTAACAAGCTCGGTGGTGAGAACGGTATCGGTATCATCGATATCGTCGAGAACCGTGTCGTCGGCATGAAGAGCCGTGGCGTCTATGAGACCCCGGGTCTTACGATCCTCATGGAGGCGCACAAGCAGATCGAGGAGCTGATCCTCGACCGTCAGACCATGGAGTTCAAGAACATGGTGGATGTGAAGTTCTCGCAGGTCGTTTACGAGGGCAAGTGGTTCGATCCGCTTCGTGAGGCACTCGAGGCCTTCGTAGAGAGCACCCAGAAGTACGTGACCGGTACGACGAAGATGAAGCTGTATAAGGGCAACATCATCAAGGCCGGCACGACCTCACCGTACTCACTCTATAACGAGTCACTGGCGTCCTTCACGACGGGCAGCATGTATGATCACCACGATGCATCCGGTTTCATCACCCTCTTCGGTCTTCCGGAGAAGGTACGTGCGATGAAGCTGCTCGAGGTACAGAATCTTACAAATAATAAGTAATCATCCATTCAACATAAAACAGATATGAAAAGGGAGTAGTCATGGGAATGATAGCAGTCAAGGGTGGCATCTGTGCTGCCGAGGGGTTTATGGCAGCGGCGACCGCTGCGAAGATTAAGTCGAAGCGTCGGGATGATATGGCGATGATTTTTTCCGAGAAGCCATGCGTCGTGGCCGGTACCTTCACGAGCAACGTGGTGAAGGCAGCGCCGGTCCTCTGGGATCGTGCGCTCGTCGACAGTGGCCGTCCGGTGCATGCCGCCGTGATCAACTCCGGGATCGCCAATGCCTGCACCGGTCAGATGGGACTGGATATCTGCCAGGAGGAGGCCGATGCGACTGCGGAGGCCTTCGGCCAGGTGATTTCTGCGGATTCCGTGCTGCTGGCATCCACCGGTATCATCGGTCTCCAGCTTCCGATCGAGAAGATGAAGAATGCGATTTCCGAGATGGTGCCGAAGCTCGAGGCGAGTGAGGCAGCCGCTACCGCAGCCAGCAAGGCCATCATGACGACCGATACGACGCATAAGGAGTTCGCACTCGAATTCACGATCGGCGGGAAGACGGTCCACCTCGGCGGTATGACGAAGGGCTCCGGCATGATCCATCCGCAGATGTGCACGATGATCTGCTTCCTGACGACCGATCTCGCGATCACGAAGGAGCTACTGCAGAAGGCCCTCAGCGAGAACGTCGTCGATACTTTCAACATGATCTCCGTCGATGGCGACACCTCGACGAATGATACCTGTGTGATCCTCGCAAACGGTGCGGCGGAGAATCCGATCATCGATGCGGAGGGCGAGGACTATGAGACCTTCAAAACCGCGCTCCTCCAGGTGACGAAGACCCTGGCGCGCGAGATGGCGGCCGATGGGGAGGGTGCATCCCACCTCTTCACCGTTCATGTCACCCAGGCGAAGGATAAGCAGGAGGCCCGGACGATCGCACGTTCCGTCGTTTCCTCGACCCTTACGAAGGCGGCGATCTATGGCCGTGACGCGAACTGGGGCCGTGTGCTCTGCGCGATGGGCTACAGTGGCGCGCACTTCGATCCGAATAAGGTGAATCTGTACTTCGTGAACGATATCGGAAAGATCGAGGTCTTCCACCAGGGTGCGCCGGTCGATTTCGATGAGGATTATGCATCTGAGATCCTCGGCTATCAGGAGGTCACCGCGCTCATCGAGATGCACGAGGGCACCGAGGAGGCCACGGCCTGGGGCTGTGACCTCACCCACGAGTACGTAAACATCAACGCGGATTACAGAAGCTGATGATCGGAAGGCCAATGCAGTCGGCCACGACGTACATCGCCTCTCTGAAGCATACGGAGAGGCGGTCGTTCGTTTCACGCGAAATCACAGACGAAACAGTTCAGGGGGAATCATGGAAATCGAAAACAGGATCATGGATAAGGCGGCGACCCTCGTCGAGGCGCTGCCGTATATCCAGAAATTTCAGGATAAGGTCGTCGTCGTAAAGTACGGCGGATCCGCGATGACGGATGAGAATCTGAAGAAGCATGTCATGCAGGATGTGGCGATCCTGAAGCTGGTCGGCCTGAAGCCGATCATCGTCCATGGCGGCGGCAAGGAGATCTCGAAGTGGATCAGTAAGGTCGGCATGGAGCCGCACTTCGTGAACGGACTCCGTGTGACCGATGAGGATACCATGGAGATCGCCGAGATGGTGCTGAACAAGGTCAACAAGTCCCTGGTGCAGCTCATCAACAACCTCGGTGGCAAGGCCGTCGGTATCTCCGGTAAGGATGGAAATCTCCTGAAGTGTGTGAAGAAGTACTCGAAGGGAGAGGACATCGGCTTCGTCGGCGACATCGTCGGTGTGGATACGACCATCATCGAGGATCTCCTGAACGATGGCTTCATCCCGGTGATCTGTCCGATCGGCTTCGATGAGCGTGGCCAGAGCTATAACATCAACGCGGATGATGCGGCCTGCGCGATCGCGGCGTCGATGCATGCCGAGAAGCTCGCCTTCCTTACGGATGTCGAGGGTGTGTATAAGGATTTCGAGGATAAGAGCTCTCTCATCACGACGCTTTCCATCGAGAAGGCACAGGAGATGATGGATGCCGGCGAGCTGGTCGGCGGCATGCTGCCGAAGATCCAGAACTGCATCGATGCGATGAAGAAGGGTGTAAACCGTGTGCATATCCTCGATGGACGTGTGCCGCACTGCCTGCTCCTCGAGATCTTCACGAACCAGGGCATCGGCACGATGATCGAGAAGTCGATCGACGCGTGGTTCTGAAAAATCAGGGAAGATGCGCTGCACATCGTGGCGGAAGCGCTCGTGCGGGCGGGTGCTGTGAGGGTGCATTGGCCGAAACATGAAGCATGCGGCGGATGGACAGATGAGGGTGAAAGAAATGAAATTTATGGATGATTCCATCGTAAAGGGAAATATCGTGAACGACCGCCTCGTGGCGGAGGGCGAGCAGCTGCTGTATAAGACCTACAATCGCTTTCCGGTGGCGTTTGATCATGCGAAGGGCGTCGAGCTCTACGATGCGGGCGGGCATGCGTACCTCGATTTTGGTGCGGGCATCGCGGTGGCGGGGCTCGGCTATGGCAACACGCTGGTGGATCAGGCGATGAAGGAGCAGATCGACAGAGGTCTGCTGCATACGTCGAATCTCTTCTATAACGAGCCGTCCATCGAGGCGGCCGAGAAGCTGCTTGCGGCGAGCGGGATGGACCGTGTGTTCTTCACGAACTCCGGCACCGAGGCCGTCGAGGGCGCGCTGAAGATCGCGCGTCGCTACCACTATAATAAGGGTCGAGCCGGCTGCGAGATCATCGCGATGCAGGGCTCCTTCCACGGTCGTTCCATGGGCGCGGTCAGTGTGACCGGCAAGGATCACTACCGTGCGCCGTTTGAGCCGCTGATCGGGGGTGTGCGCTTCGCGACCTTCAACGATCTCGATTCCGTAAAGGCGCAGGTCAATGAAAACACCGGTGCGATCATCATGGAGACGATCCAGGGTGAGGGCGGTATCTATCCGGCGACGGAGGCGTTTCTCCGGGGCGTACGGCAGCTCTGCGATGAGCATGATCTGCTGCTGATCCTCGATGAAATCCAGTGTGGCATGGGCCGCTCCGGTGCCATGTTCGCATGGCAGGCCTACGGCGTGAAGCCGGATGTCCTGACGGTGGCAAAGGCCCTCGGAAACGGCGTGCCGATCGGTGCCTTCCTCGCCTGTGGCGAGGCTGCGCATGCGATGCAGCCGGGAGACCACGGCTCCACCTACGGTGGAAATCCGTTTGTCTGCGCCGCGGCTTCCGCGGTGCTGGATGTCTTCAAGGAAGCGGATATCCCGGGCCACGCGAAGGCACAGGGAACGTATCTCTGGACGGCCCTCGAAGAGCTGAAGGCAGCGTTCCCGGAGATGGTGAAGGATCATCGAGGTATGGGCCTGATCCAGGGCCTCGAGTTCTCCCCATCCGTATCGGCTGGCGAGATCGTCCGGAAGATGCTGCTCGAGCAGCAGGTCATCCTGATCGCGGCGGAGCACAACACGATCCGTTTCGTGCCGCCACTCGTCATCGAGCACGAACACATCGACGCGATGAAGGAAAAAATGGAAAAGGTGCTGGCAGAGCTGACATGAGACATAGAAACCCCCGACGGAGTCATCCGCCGGGGGTTGTTTTATCTGATGGTAGGCATGAATCCGGTGTAGCATCAGGAGAGGTAGTCGTCGGCGCTGTCGTCGATCGGTGCGAGCTTCATCTGAAGCTTCGCGGCCTGGACGAGGTGCTTCGCGAGCACGGCGGTAGTGACGGTGCCGACGCCACCTGGTACCGGGGTGGCGGCACCTGCCTTCAGGATGATCTGATCCCAGTCACAGTCGCCGCAGAGATTGCCGGCCTCGTCGACATTAATACCGACATCGATGACGGTTGCATCCTCCTTCACATAGCCGCTGCTGATGAATTTCGCCTTACCGATGGCCGCCACCAGGATATCCGCACGGCTGGCTACAGCCTTCAGGTCCTCGGTCTTACTGTGGCAGACGGTCACGGTCGCGTTCTCCTTCAGCAGCAGCATGCTGAGCGGCTTGCCGACCACCATGGAGCGGCCGATGATGCAGACCTCCTTACCGGCCATCTCGATCTGATGGCCCTTCAGGATCTCTACGACGGCCTGGGCCGTACATGGTGCGAAGGCATCCGCATCGCCACGCATGACGCCGGCGACGTTTGCATCGGTGATACCGTCCAGATCCTTCAGCGGATTCATCTTGCGAAGCATCGCTGCCTCATCGATCTGCTTCGGGAGCGGACGCATCACGAGGATGCCGTGAATCTCCGGATCCTGGTTGATGAAGTCGAAGACTTGCTGAAACTCTTCGTTCGATACGTTTTCCGGAAGCTCATAGTCCTTCGCCTCCAGTCCGAAATCCATGAAGCGCTTCTTGATGCTGCGCTCATAGCTGAGATCGGCTTCCTTATGACCGACGCGCAGAATCGCCAGCGCCGGCAGGATGCCGTTATACTGTCCGACGAAGTCCAGGCACTCGCCCTTGATCGCGTCTGCGATGAGTTTTCCTCTTAATTCCTGCATATATTCACACTTTCTTTTTATCTGTATCGTATCTTCTGTATAGAAACGGTTACACTGGCGTATGCATAAGGGATGTTCACTGGCACCTCTTTATGCAAGAGCATCTCTGGCGTTTGCCAGGGTCATGGAGCTTGACGGTGGTGAGGCTGGCTGTATAGCGGAGACAGATTGCTTCGCCTCATGAGAAGTCGACCTTGTTCCGGGCGATGCGGTCCAGTTCCGGATCGTACTGCGGCTTCACCTTATCCTCGACCGCCTCGTAGATCAGGCGACTCTTCGCGCGGCCATCCATGAGCAGCTTCCGGGCGTACTCGTTGAGCTCGATCATACGGTTCTGATTCTTCATCATCTTCGTGTTGATGTAGACGTTCATCACCGCACCCTCGAGGGCGGTGCCGAGATAAGCGGCGGCCACACCGACGTCACTCTGCATGAGCGTCGAGCCATGTGCCTCCAGCTCGCCGAGATAGTCGAGCGCTTCACAGACACGCTCCATCACCTTGATCGGCGTCATGGATGCAGTGCTGAGGCAGGTTTCCAGGGTCGTCTCCTTGAAGTCCTTCTCCTCCGGCGTGCTGTCCGGCAGTCCGTAGGCCTGACTGAGCGGCAGGAACACCTGCTCATCCTCGTCGGAGAGCGCCAGGAAGGCTTCACGCAGCTTCGCGAGCCGTGCCTCGATGTCTCGGATGCGCGGCTCAAACTCCGCATGTTTTTTCTTCCCGATGGTAAATTCACAGACCATCATGCCGAGGCTCACACCATAGGCACCGGCCAGCGCACTCGCGCCACCGCCGCCCGGCACGGATGCCCGCGCACCTAAGCGCTCCAGATATTCCCGAATCGTCGTCTCCCCTGATGTCATCACGTCGTTCCTTTCATCTTCAGCTTCCAAACATGCGATTTGCCACGAAACACGCCTTCAGCGCGGGCATCGTCGCATAGATATGCTACATAATACTCGATTTTACAGGAAAAGGAAAGGTACTGTTCATTCGTCACCTGGATTCAGGAAGGGGCCTCCGTTGCCGCCCCCTCCGGCCCCCCCTGCCTGATCAGTACACGAGTGAACAGTAACGCTCTTGCTGAGCTTCCTATCCCGTGCTATAATGACGAAGTTAATAAAAGTACACGGGGGTGTCGGTCAGAACCGGCTGAGATGGGAGCTGTGCGTTCCGGACCCTGGAAACCTGATTTGGATCATGCCAACGTAGGGAGCTGCGCTTTTTGTACGCTTATTCCAGGCTGTCCGATCGGGCAGCCTTTTATTTTTCACTTTTATAGATGTGCGATGCATACGCTGTGATGAGAAAAATCGAGCTGGTGACGAGGCTTCATGTAAAGCCGGACAGCAGAGGATTTCGCAGTATGTGTATGAAACAGAAGGAAACTATGAACAGAGATTTACTTCGATTATATGCGATCACCGATCGGCACTGTCTGAAGGCGCTGTCGCAGATGACAGCTGTGAAGTCAGTGTCGATGGCAGAAGAGGTGCCGGCAGCAGGGGGCGAGCGCGAAGCGTCTTCCCAGCCGTTCGGAGCCGAAGCCGAGGCACTGGCCATGGCTGTAGAGCAGGCGATCCTCGGTGGGGCGACCATGGTGCAGTTCCGTGAAAAGGAGCGCACCGGGGCGCAGCTCGAGCAGGACGCCCGGGCCGTGCAGGCGATCTGCCGGAAGCATGGGGTGCCGTTCATCATGAACAACGATGTCGCCCTCGCGCAGAAGCTGGATGCCGACGGCGTGCATGTCGGGCAGAGCGATATGCCGGCGGCAGAAGCCCGTCGTCTCCTCGGCCCGGCGAAGATCATCGGTGTCACCGCGCGGACGGTGGCAGAGGCGCAGGCAGCGAAAGCGGCCGGCGCGGATTACCTCGGTTCCGGCGCGGTGTTCGGCACGAACACGAAGCGCGATGCGAAGACGATGCCGCTCGAGACCTTCCGGGCCATCACGGCGTCGGTTCAGATTCCGGTCGTGGCCATCGGCGGGATTAGTGCGGCCAATGCAGGCGGCCTGAAATCCCATGGCGCTGCGGGACTCGCCGTCGTCAGCAGTCTCTTCGGCGCAGCGGACATCACGGAAGCGGCGCGGACGCTACGGGCGATCGCAGATGACATCGTCGCCGATCGGTGACGAGGCGTCAGAGAGAAGCGTAGCGGCTTCGCTTTCTATGCGGGAGCATGTCTGATCTCTGCATTGGCAGTGGCAGATGCGCCGACGGACATTTTCACGGTTTGACCGCCATGTGCGTTCAAATATATCACAGCGGCAGGTTGGGGGCACCACCTCAGGTCGCTATACAAAATTAATGCGTGTGATAATCAGAAGGAGTACTATGTATACAGCATTAACAATCGCAGGAAGTGACTCCTGTGGAGGCGCCGGCATCCAGGCAGATATCAAGACGATGCTCGCACATCACGTGTATGCGATGAGCGCGATTACGGCATTGACTGCCCAGAATACGACCGGCGTAAAGAGTATCATGGAGTCGACACCTGATTTCCTGAAGGATCAGCTCGACATGATTTTTACGGATATCTATCCGGATGCAGTGAAAACGGGAATGGTTTCCTCCGGCAGCCTCATCGAGGTGATCGCGGAAAGACTCACATTCTACAAGGCCAGAAACATCGTGGTGGACCCGGTGATGATCGCCACCAGCGGGGCGAGGCTGATCAGTGACGATGCTGTCGATACACTGAAGTTGAAGCTGCTGCCGCTTGCGACGGTGATCACACCGAACATTCCGGAGAGTGAGGTGCTGTCCGGGATGACGATTCGCAGCTCCGCGGATATGGTGGAAGCGGCGAAGCGGATCCACGCAGCGTTCGGCTGTGCCGTGCTCACGAAGGGCGGCCACAGCCTGGACGATGCGAACGATGTGCTCGTGCATGGAGAGCAGGTGACCTGGTTCCACGGCAGACGAATCGAGAATTCGAACACGCACGGAACCGGCTGCACGCTGTCCTCCGCGATCGCGTCGAATCTGGCTCGGGGATATGATCTCGAAACATCCGTACAGTACGCGAAGAACTATATCTCCGGCGCACTGAATGCGATGCTGGATCTCGGAAAGGGCAGCGGTCCGATGGACCACGGCTTCCGGATCCAGGGCGATTATTCGTAAGGCAGTGAGGTGAACCTTCCTTCGGCGATTCTTAGATTGTAAAAGGAGATTCATGATGCGTAACGAACATTCTGCTGCTGCAAGCGTAGCAGCCACAAGTGTAAACACGAAGAAGCTGGCCCTCGCGGCTGTATTTGCCGCCATCGCGGTGGTCGGCTCCACCTTCTCTGTGCCGGTTTTCGGCTCGAAGTGTGCGCCGGTTCAGCACCTCGTCAACGTGCTGTGCGCGGTCTTTCTCGGTCCGGCCTACGGCGTGGCAGCGGCGTTCATCGCCAGTGTCATCCGAAATCTGATGGGCCTCGGCTCGCTGCTCGCGTTCCCGGGCTCCATGTGCGGTGCCTTCCTGTCCGGCTATCTCTATAAAAAGCTTCGGAAGCTCCCGGCAGCCTATGTCGGCGAGATCTTCGGAACCGGCATCATCGGCGGCATCCTGTCCTACCCGATCGCAGCCTTCATCATGGGGAACACGAAGGCCGCCGTCTTCACCTTCGTCGTTCCGTTCCTGGTGAGCACCTGCGGCGGCACCCTGATCGCGGTGATCATCACCGTGGCGCTTTCGGAGACCGGCTTCCTCGAGCGCGCGAAGGACATGCTGAAGTGATGATCGACGAAAACTTCAGAAATCAGATGTATACATGGATGGACGCAGTTCAGCGCACCGCGCCTCTCGTGCACTCCATCACGAATTATGTGACGGTCAACGACTGCGCGAACGCCCTCCTCGCGATCGGCGCGCGTCCGGTCATGTCGCATGATCCGCGCGAGGCGGCGGAAATCACCCGTGGCAGTCAGGCGCTGGAGCTGAACCTCGGCGCCACCGAGTACATCGATGCGATGTTCCTGAGCGGACAGGCAGCGCGGGAAAAGGACATCCCGCGGGTTATCGATCCTGTAGGGATCTCCGGCTCGACCTTCCGCCGCGAAACGCTTCGCCGTATGATCGTGGAGCTGCAGCCGACCGCCATCCGTGGCAACTACTCGGAGATCCACGCACTGCTTGCGGATGCAGACACCGGCACGGGCGTGGATGCGGTCGTCGATGCGGCGCACCCGGCACTTTCTGAGGACGCACTGGCGCATGGGATGCAGAGCTATCTCCGTACGCTTGCGTTTCCGATGATCCTCGTGGCATCCGGCCAGCAGGACATCGTCGCTTCACGGGATGCGCTCTGCTTCGTGAAGAACGGCAGTCCGCGCATGTCGCGCGTGACCGGCACCGGCTGCATGGCGACCGAGCTGCTCGCTGCCTTCCTGGCGGTGGCATCCGGCGAAGAGGCCTACCATGCGGCCGTGCTCGCGACCGCTTTCATGGGCATCGCCGGTGAAATCGCAGAGGAGACGGACCCGCGCGGCAGCGGAAGCTACCACATCGCGCTCATCGACGCGCTGTCGACGATGACCGCAGAGGACATCGTCGACAGAATATCACTCGGAGAAGTGATATAAATAGACATGCGAAAGAGACATGAAAAAGAGATATGCAAAAGAGACATGAAAAAAAGAGACATGAAATACTGCGTCTCCAGCTACCACGCCGTATGGCGAGCGGCAGATCCGGCGCGGAATCCCTCTGCGGCATGAACTGAAATTATGCGAAAAATAACCGATTTCCGCCATTTATAAACACTTATTATTTTTAAGATAACCTCAGATTAACACAAACACAGATTCTCCGCAATCTGTGTTTTTTATTGCGAAAAACGATTGACAAGTCCGAAACATGGTTGTAAAACATGGGGAATTTCACAAATTTTTTAACTAATGGGGGTTACTTGTATGAACACACTTGTTATCGTATTGATCGCAGCTGTATGTCTCATAGCGGCCTATACGCTTTACGGACGCTGGCTTGCGCATAAGTGGGGTATCGATCCACAGGCGAAGACACCGGCCGTCAAGTATGAGGATGGCGAGGATTTCGTTCCGACCGACGGCTGGACCGTTTTCAGCCATCAGTTTTCATCCATCGCAGGTGCAGGTCCTGTCACCGGTGCGATTCAGGCCGCAGCGTTCGGCTGGCTTCCGGTTCTCCTCTGGATCCTGCTCGGCGGCATCTTCTTCGGTGCGGTCACCGATTTCGGTGCGCTCTATGCAAGTGTGAAGAACGAGGGCCGTTCCATGGGCCTTCTCATCGAGAAGTACATCGGTAAGACCGGTCGTCGTCTCTTCCTTCTTTTCTGCTGGCTCTTCTGCTGCATCGTCATCGCCGCCTTCGCCGACATGGTCGCTGGTACGTTCAATGCCTACACTGTGACCGATGGTGTCACTTCGCTGGCAGCCGCTGCAGATTCGAATTCAGCAGCCGGTATGGTATCCATCATGTTCATGGTCTTCGCTGTGATCTACGGACTGATCCAGCGGAAATTCCAGTTCACCGGCTGGAAGGAGACCGTGCTGGCCATCGTCTTCATCGTCCTCTGCTTCGCACTCGGCATGCAGTTCCCGCTCGTCGCTGGTAAGCAGACCTGGAGCTACATCACCTTCATCTACATCTTCTTCGCGGCCGTCACCCCGATCTGGATTCTGAAGCAGCCGAGAGACTATATGACCACCTTCATGTTCATCGCGATGATCGCCTGCGCCGCCATCGGCCTCCTCGTCGCACATCCGACCATGAACCTTCCGGTCTTCACCGGCTTTAACAATGCAAAGTTAGGTACCATGTTCCCGATTCTCTTCGTCACCGTCGCCTGTGGTGCGGTTTCCGGCTTCCACAGCCTGGTTTCCTCCGGAACCTCTTCGAAGACGGTTGCCAACGAGAAGGATATGCTGAAGGTCGGTTATGGTGCCATGGTGCTTGAGTCCCTGCTTGCGGTCCTCGCACTCTGTGTCGCAGGTGCAGCAGCTGCAGCTGACGGAACGCCAGCCGAGGGTACACCGTTCCAGATTTTCAGCCGCGGTGTCGCCGGCTTCATCTCGATGTTCGGCATCTCATCTCATGTGGCTACCGTATTTATGACCATGTGCGTATCTGCACTCGCCCTGACGAGCCTCGATGCGGTCGCACGTATCGCACGTATGAGCTTCCAGGAGCTCTTCAGCGTCGATGATATGGAGCATGCCGAGGGCTGGAGAAAGCTCTTCTGCAACATCTACTTCTCCACGATCCTCACCCTCGTGTTCGGCTACATCCTCACGAAGGTCGGCTATGCAAACATCTGGCCGCTGTTCGGTTCTGCAAACCAGCTCCTGTCCGCACTCGTACTCATCACGCTCTGCGTCTTCCTGAAGGTGACCGGCCGCAGTAATAAGATGCTCTTCCCACCACTGATCATCATGCTCTGCGTGACCTTCACCGCACTGGTACAGCGTCTGATCGCGATGGTAAAGGCCATCCAGACCGCTGCAGCAGTCGCCATCCCAGCTGGTGAGACCACCTGGGGTGCCGTCTTCATCGCAAACGGACTGCAGCTGATCATCGCTGTCCTCCTCATCATCCTCGGCCTCACCATCGTCGTGAACTCCGCAAAGAGCTACATCAACTGCAAGGTGGAAAACTAAAGAAGCAGGGTGCGTAGTACACGCAAATGAAACGATATGTATATTTGAAGTAACAAAAAACTCGCCTCCGGGCGAGTTTTTTGTTACGATTCGCTCGTGTAGAATTACACTTTTATATATTCTTTCAGTTTCTCAAATGTCTTCTCACCGATCCGTTTCACGTTCATGATTTCTTCCGAAGCGGCGAAACCACCGTGGGCTTCGCGGTAAGCGATGATGTTTTCTGCGGTGGAGGGGCCGACGCCGGGGAGTGCGTCGAGTTCTTCCAGGGTGGCGGTGTTCAGGTTCACGCGTTTGTCTTCGGTCTGAATCGCCGTGACATCCGCGACAGTATCCGGCACGGTCTGTGTGATCCGATCTGCATCTACTGCCGACTGTTCCACGGTTCCAGAGCTGCTTTTCATCGCCTTATCAACACTATCCTGCGGCATGGCGCACTGTTCGCTCATAATCGTTTCCACGGTCAGTGTTTCCGTCGGCTTCTGCATCGATGTCTCCTTTTCAGCTTCTATGCCATTCACTTCATCGGCCGCCGACGTCGGCTCTAAAAAACCTTCAATCGTAAACTTCTTTTCTTTTTCCGATGCAATCCGGTTCACATCTTCAGCCTTTTCTGTAGCATCCTTCACGCTCGTCACGACCGCGGCGCTTGTTACCTGGCTTCGCTCAACGGTCATGTAATAGAGGCCGGCGATTGCCATGAGGATGATCATCACAGTCTGGCGGATTTTCGCCAGCTTTTCTTTTCGTTTATGCTGCTCTTTCGCAGTCAGCGGATAGTTTCCCATCTCTGTTCCTTTCTGTTTTCCACATTTTCCAGCACACCGTCACCCGCCTGAACTATTCGTGCATATCCGCTATTGACATGACTTTCCTCTGTTTTATAATGATGGTTGATTGCTAGGGGCGCTTATGCTGAGAGGATTCTTCATAGAACCAACCCTTCTCACCTGATCAGGTTAGTACCTGCGTAGGGAAGCATGACAGCATTTTTTGCTGTCTTTTTCTGCCCCTCCTGACCCAGTCACGGAAAATCCGTGCGATTCAAAGGAGGTTTTTTTATGTCAAAAAAAGTTAAGGTTCTGGTTTACTGTGCAGTATGCATCGCACTTGCGACGGTCACCTCGATGATCAAGGTGTTTGAGTTTCCGACCGGTGGTTCCATCACCCTGTGCTCGATGCTCTTCGCGATGCTGCCTGGCTTCTTTTTCGGTCCGGCGATCGGAATCACGGCGGGTGTAGCCTATGGTATCCTGCAGTTCATCATCGATCCGTATGTGCTGACACCGGTACAGGCGATTCTCGATTATGTGTTCGCCTTTGGTGCGTTCGGTATTTCCGGTTTCTTTGCAAGCCATAAGAACGGTCTTCGCCTCGGCTACATCGCTGCCTGCATCGGAAGATACGTCTTCGCCTTTTTGAGCGGCTGGGTATTTTTCGGCGAGTATGCCTGGGAGGGCTGGAATCCGGCAGCGTATTCTGCTGTCTACAATCTGATCTACATCGGCGCAGAGGCAGTCATCACCCTGATCATCCTTTCGATCCCAGCGATGTCTGATGCCATCCAGCGCACGAAGCGCAGTGCACTGCAGTAATACATATACCGTTCAACACGATAAAGAGTGTCGCATACCGCGGCGCTCTTTTTCTTTGCAGCTTTATACAGCAGCACGAAGACATAGCTTCTGCACACATGCTGATACCATGCGTTCATTATGAAGTTTTAAATTTTGAGAACCGAACAGAAGAATTCTGTCCGTGATCGACACCTATTTGTCAGATACACTGATTCTACCTGAACTGCCGGAGAAATACAAGAAGCTACCAAAAAACTGTTTCTGTTTACCGCCAACTAGATTCAGGCATGGGGCCGAAAGTCAATTGTAGGCATGATATCAACCAAAATAGCTCATCATGCCTATTTTCGCTGAAGATTATATAGGCATGGTGGCAGAAAAACTGGCTGAACGTGCCTACGGTGTACCTAAAAAAATGGCCATTTCCGTAGGCACGATGAAGATATAAAGCGCTTACCGTGCCTACGGTGTGAAAATTTTTCTGGGATGGTTTGTGGCACAGCAGGCTCTTCGGCCCCCTGCCTGATCAGTACACGAGCGAACAGCAACCATCTGCGCTCCAGGCCCCTTCCTGAGCTTCCTGGCCTCTGCGACCCTGTGATGCATAAAATCTGTTTTCAAATGGATTTTATGCACTCTTTGTGCTATCATGTTTCCATAGTTTAGTCTAAATTCTCGGATTATGCCCGGGTGCAGTACATACGGAGGTTCTATATGGAACAGAATGAAGAGAGAGCAACACATGTTGTATATGAGAAGGATGAGCATGGTCAGATCGTCATCGCTGATGAAGTTGTCGCCATCATCGCAGGCATCGCAGCGACCGAGGTGAAGGGTGTCGATTCCATGTATGGCGGCTGGTCCGGTGAGATCATCTCCAGAATGGGTATCCGCGACCTCAGTAAGGGCGTAAGCATCAGCATCGAGGATGGCCACGTTTCCGTGAAGCTGAGCCTGAACGTAAAGTACGGCTACTCCATCCCGGATGTTTCGAGAAACGTACAGGATAAGGTCGCTTCGGCCATCGAGTCCATGACCGGTCTCCGTGTGCTGGATGTCAACATCCGCATCGCCGGTGTGGTCAATGCTGAGAACGAGTGAGCAGTCTACAGTCACTGAAAGGCGATGACTGAACGGATGCGCTGACGAAGACCATGGCGGTATGGCGATGCTGTGTATGCACGCCGTATACCAGCGTCATCGGTAAGTATCAGGCACTGCTTGCGTATGGTGATGCGATGTATGCACGCCGTCTACCGGTGCCACGGACGAAACATGAAACTGAAATATAGTCATAGGTAAGGAAGTCATGAATAAACGAGAAGAAAGAGATCATAAGTTTAAGCTCCTGTTCTGCACACAGTTCTACCCTGGGCAGGAGATTCCGGAGCAGCTCGCACGCTATTTCGAGTCCCCGGATTACGAGGATGGCGATGGCGTCGTGCACATCGAGAATCTGAGCGACGAGGACCAGCAGCGTCTGGAGGCTGAGGTGGAGAAGATCACCGAGAAGCTCCCGGAGCTGGATGCGCGTATCGATTCCGCCGCTGAGGGCTGGAAAACCGATCGTATGACGAAGACCGATCTGACGGCGATTCGTCTCGCACTTTATGAGATCGAGTATGACGAGACGATCCCGGATAAGGTGGCCATCAACGAGGCGGTCGAGCTCGCGAAGAAGTATGGTGGCGACGAGTCCGGCTCCTTCGTCAACGGCGTCCTGGCACGTCTCGTGAACAGCGACCGCGTATCGACGCGAAGCGCGAAGGCACCACGTAAGCAGCAGGGTGAGCTCACGGAGAAGAAGACCGCCGGTAAGGGCGTTCAGATCATCGTGAATCGAAACAGATAAGAATAAAGGATTCCTATGAATAAAGACAGTCGTGCATATACCGTGTCCCAGGTGAACCGATATATCGCAAACATGTTTTCATCGGATTTCGCACTGAAAAATATCACGATCCAGGGTGAGATTTCAAACCTGAAATACCATCCGACCGGGCATATTTACTTTACACTGAAAGACGCAGCTTCGCAGATCTCCGGTATCATGTTCGCCGGTGACCGTGCGGGGCTTCCGTTTAAGTTGGAGCATGGCATGCGCGTACTCTGTACGGGCAGTGTCGGTGTCTATGAGCGCGGCGGCAGCTATCAGATCTACGCGAAGCGCTTCATGGCGGATGGCATCGGCGATCTCTATATCCGTTTCGAGCAGCTGAAAAAGGAGCTCGAGGAGATGGGACTCTTCGATCCGATGTATAAGAAGCCGATCCCGAAGTATGCGCAGCGGATCGGCGTCGTGACCGCGAAAACCGGCGCGGCTGTCCGCGATATCGTCCAGATCTCGAAGCGACGGAATCCGTATGTGGATATCGTCCTCTACCCAGCACTGGTGCAGGGGGAGGGTGCGGTTCAGTCCATCGTACATGGGATACGGACACTGGACCAGCTGGGACTCGACGTGCTGATCGTCGGGCGTGGCGGTGGCTCCATCGAGGACCTGTGGGCGTTTAACGAAGAACCCGTGGCCCGGGCGATCTTCGAGGCAGATACCCCGATCATCAGCGCGGTCGGCCATGAAACGGATACGACCATCGCAGATTATGTCGCGGATCTCCGTGCACCGACCCCGAGTGCAGGCGCGGAGCTCGCGGTTTTCGACTATCAGAAGCTGATGGAGGAGATGGCGAGCTGGCGTGCGACCCTCGGGAGCGTGATGAACGAGCGCATCCAGGATGAGCGGCAGCGACTCGCGATGGAGAAGCTGCGGCTCAATCAGCTGAGCCCCGGCAGCATCCTGAAGGAGTACCAGAAGCGGAGCCTCCAGTACGAGACACAGCTCCGCGATGCGATGCGGGAGAAGCTGCAGGACGCGAAGGACCGTGCACGCTGCTATGACGGCTTACGCACAGAGATGCAGACACAGCTGCAGCAGGCGAAAGACCGGCTGGCGGGCTACAGCGGCTTCCGGGAGCAGATGCTTCAGCGACTGCACGACGCGAAGGAGCAGCTGCACCACTACGATGCGCTGCCGATGCGGATGACGCAGACACTGGACCGCGCCCGTCATGGGCTTGCGCTCCGGACCGAAAAGCTCGAGGCCGTGAGTCCGCTTCGGAAGCTGAGCAGTGGCTACGGCTATGTGCAGGATGCCGAGGGACATCGCGTAGACTCGGTCGGGAAGCTGGCGGTCGGTGAGCTGATTACGACGCGGCTTCAGGACGGAAGCTTCCGGAGCCGGGTGGAGCAGATCACAGCGACGGAGTAAATTCGGAAACATTGGCTTCCGACGCAACTTCCGGAACCGGGTGGAGCAGATCACAGCGACGAAGTTAATCCGGAAGCATTGGCTTCCAACATAGTACAGATCGAGCATCCATCTACAGAACAGATAGACCGGGGACCACGCAGCTGGTCTCACTTCAGAAGGACAGAATCCGGAAAGGATCGTTATGCCGGTGAAAAAGAGTGCGGCAGCCGCCGCGGAAAAAGAAAAGGAACAGAAGCCTCTCCAGGAGGTGTTTGCAGAGCTCGACGAGCTCATCGAGAAGATGAGCAGTGAGGAGAGTCTCGAGAAGACCTTCGATATGTATCAGAAGGGTGTGACGCTTCTCCGGAGTGCAAATGACAGTATCGATCGAATCGAAAAACAGGTAAAGGTGCTGGATGATGAAGGATTTCTCTCTTGAACTGAAAACGACCGTCACAGAGGTCGACGCGATCGTCCTCGCGCAGCTCCCGAAGGTGGAGGGACAGCAGAAGACGGTGCTGGAGGCGATGCAGTATTCCGTGGCCGCTGGCGGGAAGCGGATCCGTCCGATCCTCGTGCAGAAGTGCTATGCGCTCTATAAGGACCGGAAGGGCGCCGGTTGGGATCGCTTTATGAAGCCGATCGTCGAGGCCTTCATGGGGGCGATCGAGATGATCCATACCTTCTCGCTCTGCCATGATGACCTTCCATGCATGGACGGGGACCAGTACCGCCGCGGTCAGGAATCGACCTGGTACAGGTTCGGCGAGGACATGGGTACCCTTGCAGGGGATGCGCTCTCCCTCTACGCCTTTCAGCGGGTGACGGAGGTATATCTCCGCCAGCTTTCCCGTGCGGCCGTGACCGGTGGCGCGGACAGCCCGGATGAATCCTCGAAGTTTGCAAATGCCGTACTGAGGGCGACCGCGATCCTCGCTGGAAAGTCCGGTGTCGATGGCATGCTCGGCGGCCAGACCGTCGACGTCGAGATGACCGGAAAGCCGCTCAGTGAGCCACAGCTTCAGTTCGTGTATGAGCTGAAGACTGGGGCACTGCTGGAGGCCTCCATGATGATGGGCGCGGTGCTCGGAGATGCATCGCAGATGGAGCTTCGGCAGCTCGAAAGCATCGCCCGCAGCATCGGTGTAGCCTTCCAGATCGAGGATGATATCCTCGATGAGACGAGCACACAGGAGGTGCTGGGGAAGCCGATCCACTCGGACGAGGAAAACAACAAGACGACCTGGGTGTCGATACACGGACTCGAGGCAGCACAGGCGGAGGTACAGCGTCTGTCTGAGGAAGCCATCGAGGGTCTAAAGGGGCTTTCGGAGGTCGATGAAGACGCCCGTCAGTTCCTCATCGCACTTACCGAAGAGCTGATCCATCGAAAAAAGTAAAAAGGAAATATGCGTTCACGGACGGACGCTGCAGGCGGACGAAGCGTGAATATACATCGGACGTGTCGCATGAAACGGCGGCACGTGATCCGCGATAAGAGAAAAGTATGCTACTGGATGATATACATGGACCAGAGGATCTGAAGAAGCTGAGTGATCATGCGCTTCGGAAGCTCGCGTCCGAAATCAGACAATTTATCATAAAGAAAACCTCCGAGTACGGAGGCCACCTCGCCTCGAATCTCGGGGTGGTGGAGCTGACCATCGGGCTGTATCTGGCCCTCGATCTGCCAGAGGATAAGATCGTGTGGGACGTAGGCCATCAGGCCTATACCCATAAGATCCTGTCCGGTCGAAAGGAAAACTTCGACGGACTCCGGCAGTATCATGGCATGAGCGGTTTCCCGAAGCGGGCGGAGAGCCCGTTTGACTGCTTCGGTACGGGTCACAGCTCCACCTCGATTTCTGCCGGGCTCGGCATCGCCGCGGCCCGCGATATCAAGGGTGAGCACTATACCGTCGTGTCCGTCATCGGCGATGGCGCACTGACCGGTGGCCTCGCGTATGAGGGACTCAATAACGCGGCGCAGATGAAGAAAAACTTCATCATCGTGCTGAACGACAACAAGATGTCGATCTCCCGAAACGTCGGCGGTATGTCGAAGTACCTGAACGGACTGCGCTCGAACCGTGGCTATAATCAGCTGAAGATCGATGTCGGCAGTACGCTGATGCGCGTACCGGGCGTCGGGCCACGGATCGTAAAGCGGGTGCAGCGGGCGAAGAACTCGCTGAAGCAGCTCCTCATACCGGGCATGCTGTTCGAGGATATGGGCATCACCTACCTCGGGCCGATCGATGGTCATAACATCCGTGAGGTGGAGCGGACCATCGAGGAGGCGAAGAAAATCGACCATGCGGTGCTCGTGCATGTCCTGACCACGAAGGGCAAGGGCTATGCACCGGCGGAACAGAATCCGGCGCACTATCACGGAGTCTCTCCGTTTGATCAGAAAACCGGAAAGGCACTCTCGCCATCGAAGGAGAGCTACACCTCTGTTTTCTCGAAGACGCTGTGCCGCCTCGCCCGCGAGAATAAGAAAATCGTCGGCATCACCGCCGCGATGCCGGACGGTACCGGACTCAGTGCCTTCGCAAAGGAATTCCCGGATCGTTTCTTCGATGTGGGCATCGCGGAGCAGCACGCCGTCACCTGCGCCGCCGGTATGGCCAGCAACGGCCTGAAGCCGGTGTTCGCGGTCTACTCGAGCTTCCTGCAGCGTGCCTACGACCAGATCGTGCATGACGTCTGCCTCCAGAAGCTGCCGGTCGTGTTCTGCATCGACCGTGCCGGCCTCGTGGGCTCCGACGGGGAGACGCACCAGGGGATCTTCGACTACAGCTATCTCACGCACATCCCGCACATGACGGTCATGGCACCGAAAAACGCAGATGAGCTCGCAGAGATGCTGGAATTCGCGATGAAGTATCCGCTGCCGATCAGCATCCGCTAGATCGGAAGAGCACACGTCTGAACTCCAGTC
>CABTMH010000040.1 GCA_902485915.1 uncultured Oribacterium sp.
GCCGGTAGTGAGAACGGAAGACCGTAGAGCATTTCGATGTCTGTCCCATGTCGACAGACCCGAAATGCGTCATCGGTCTTCTGGCCCGCTACCGGCTTCCCGACACGGCCCACAATTCGCGACTGTCAGTGAAGGAACGCGCCGAGCACACCATAGGAAACGATCGACATGATGACGGAGGCGAGTAGTACACCGACGATGATGGCGAGGAAGGATTTCTTCCGCGGCATGTGCAGGAGGCCTGCGACGAGGGAGCCGGTCCATGCGCCGGTGCCCGGGAGCGGGATGCCGACGAAGAGCACGAGGCCCCAGAAATCATACTTCTGAATCGATGCCTGGTTCTTCTCGACCTTCTCACGGAGCTTTCGCGCGATGCCCTGCGTCGGTCCGAAATGCTCACAGGCCAGCACGATCTTCTCGATGAAGAGGAGAATCAGCGGGATCGGCAGGAGATTTCCGACGATGCAGAGGATCAGTGCACGCAGATACGGCACGCCCAGCAGGGAGGATGCGAGGAGTCCGCCACGGAGCTCCAGGATCGGCATCAAGGAAATGATGAAGACGATGGCGTCCTTCGAGAGGAGTCCCGTCAGGTGAGTAGTGACAAAGCTTACAAGTGCTTCCATTTTTTACCTCAATTTCCTAATAATCTCGTAATGTAGTTTTCTTGAATGCCCCTATGGAATGTGATAGACTAAACAGATGATTTGAAATTGCGCGCGCACGTCATCTGGAAGCGATCGATGTCTCCCGCGACGTGATGGCAGCGCTGGTCGCCTGCATTGTCCGACGCCATCAAAGGCACCATGCCGATTCTATCGACTGCGTCCCACTGTGTCAAGCGATGAGCGGTTTTCAGATCAGTGAAACAGAAGGAAACGCTTACAGTTCAGGCGAGGGGAGACCCGGATGGGTGTCGATGCGCTGAATTTTTCAGCCCCAGTACGTGGAACAGGCCGTGAGCCCCGGATGGGGAGCGACGCGCTGTGCCGCAGGTCCCCGAACAGCGGTAGAAAGAATAGTATGATCAGTTACGAAGAAGAAATCAAACGTTTTAAGCCGAGTCTCGATGTCGATCAGATCGAGGATGCCATCGCGAAGGTGGACCTCACCGATATGAACGATATCATGACCAGTCTCATCGAGGAGGCCATCAAGCATAAAAAGGATGAGAGCGCTAAATGAAGTATGACGTAATGCTGGAGCAGATCGCAAACTGCTACTATAACCTGGGACTCGAGCGTGCACGTCTCCGCGATCTGAGTGGCGCTGCCGAGCTGCTGAAGAAGTCCCTGACCTTCGACAAGTATCAGAAGGATGCACGAAATCTGCTGGGGCTTATCTTTTTCGAGTGTGGTGAGACCGCGGATGCGCTCGTGCAGTGGGTCATCAGTATGAACCTGCTCCCACAGGATAACATCGCGGATCATTATCTCGATGAGATCCAGCGTAAGCCGGCGATCCTCCGGATCTGTTCGGACACGGTCAAGCGCTACAATCAGGCGCTGGACTACGCGCAGAACAACAACGAGGATCTCGCCATCATGCAGCTCAACCAGGTCATCGCGGACAGTCCGAACTATATCAAGGCGCACATCCTGCTCGCTCTTTTATATATGAAGAGAGAGGACTGGGTGAAGGCGGGGCGCAGCCTCTATCTCGTGCTGAAAATCGACCGTAATAATCCGAAGGCCCTCGTGCTGATGGATGAGGTCAAGCATAACACCGGCCGGAAGGAGGTCGAGCAGAGCCGTCTGAAGAATGCATTTTCCCACCGGAAGATGACGGATGATGATGTGCTGATTCCTCAGGAGGTGAAGCAGGTGTCACCATGGATGGTCGTCGGCTACATCTTCGTCGGCGTCATCCTGGCGCTCTTCGCGTTTTATCTGCTGATCATGCCGGCGAAGACGAAGGCGCTCAATGCGGAGAACAACCGCGAGCTGATTTCCTATACTGAGAAGCTCGATGCATCGAACCGTAAATATGCGGAGCTGAAGGATTCCTACGATACGCTGGAGTCACAGTACGACGAGGCAGCTGCGCAGGTTTCACAGTTTGAGAACGCGAACGCCTCCTTCATGGGGCAGTACCAGGCACTGAACGAGATCCGGACAGCGCTTGCAAACGGTGATTCCCTTCAGGCGGCGAAGCTCTATACGGGCCTCGATCAGAGTCAGATCAGTGATGCGACGATGCTACAGCAGCTTCAGAGCATCAAGGTGCAGATGGAGGGCTCGATCTATCAGGAGCTCGCCGACCAGGCGACCAGCGCATGGAACAGCGGAAACAGGGATCAGGCAGCCGAGCTGTATACGCTGAGCCTGGCGATCCGCGAGGAACCGGAAAATATGTATCTCCTCGGACGTCTCTACCAGAGTATGGGAAGAACAGAGGAGGCCAATACACTGTTTGATAAAATCATCGGCGCATACCCGGATTCGAATTATGCCGAGCGCGCGAGACAGGCAAGAGGGTACTGATCTATGCTGAATGTTGAGAAGATCCGCCTGATGACCCAGCTTTCGATTTATGACAGGAAAGAGGGAAAGGCGATACGGGATGTAAGCAGATATTTTAAGGGAGACTATCTCTCCCGGAGGATGTTTATGGCACTCGTGCACTATACACTGTGCTTTCTTCTGGTGTCCATGCTGCTGATTCTCATCAATATCGAAGAATTTATGATGCATCTGAACATTCCGTTTCTCGTTGCAGCTGTTCGGGTTCTTCTTTTCATTTATGTACTCGGATTCGTAGGGATGATGGCCTTTTCCTATGTGCGCTATGCACGGGCCTATGATGATCTTCATCGGAAGAGCCTCTACTATATGGCGAAGCTCGACAAGCTTCTGCAGCTCGAGGAGGCACCGGATACAAAACTTGATATCGAGAGCGCCGGCTCCGAGTTTTATAAGGAGAAGGGCGGGAAGATCCGCGTCATGGAGGATACGCCTCTGCGACAGGTGAAGCGTTCGAAGACGGCACCGGACAGAAGGAGCAGCGCGACCGCGGTTCCGAAACCGGTAGAAGCACAGCATACGATGCAAAAGGGCGCTGCGCAGGCTCCGGTCCGGCAGGAAGAGGAGTGGCTCGATGATCCGATCGAACCAGAGAACGGCTGGCTGGATGATCCGGTTGAACCGGAAGGCGGCTGGCTGGATGATCCGGTCGATCCGAAGCAGCACAGTGACACGGGCAGTGCATCTATGGATGGCATACAGCTCATGGATTTCAGAAAACATCACGAAGGAAGATAAAGATGACACAGCTGGTCGATATGAAGGATGAATTACAGAAGTTTTACATCAAAAACGAATACTGGCTCACACCTGTACTGAAGGCGCTGACCGCGTTCCTGTGCTTTTTCATGATCCGGATCCGCATAGGCTCCGATACCATGTTCGGCAGTCTGCTGATCGCACTCGCCGCTGCTGCGCTGTGCTCGTTCCTTCCGTGGACGGCCGTCACGGTCATGTCGGCGGTTTTTGTGCTGGGCAATGCCTATGGCACATCGATGGAGCTTGCCCTCATGGCGGCCTTCATCCTCCTGCTGATGGCGCTTGCACAGTCTGCCTTCCGTGCAGGAAACGCGATCCTGATCGTCCTGGTGCCCCTGCTGTTTTATCTGCATGTACCCTATGTACTCCCGATCATCGCCGGGCTCAGCCTCGGACTGATGTCCATCGTACCGGTATCCATCGGCGTGATGATGTACTATTTTATCGAGTATATCTCGGAGAACGCATCAGAGCTCAGTGTATCGACGAAGGATCCGATGGAGATGGCGAACCAGTATGCTGCCATCTTTCAGGGTTACTTTCAGAACCGCACGATGATCGTGTCCATCATGGCCTTCGCGATCTGCATCGTGCTGGTGTTTATCCTTCATCAGATGGTGTTTTCCTATAACTGGGGGGTAGCGGTCATCGTCGGACTCCTCTCGATCCTGGTGGTTTCCGCCATCGGATCCGCGCGGCTCGGAGCGTCTTTCTCCTTCGGCACAGCACTGATCGGCGTGATTCTTTCCGGCATCCTCGCCTTCCTGTATGCACTGGCATATCATGGCGCATACGATAAGGGAACGGAGAGCTTACCCGTCGAAGATTATAAGTATTTCTATTA
>CABTMH010000041.1 GCA_902485915.1 uncultured Oribacterium sp.
CCGATCTAGACATTGGCCTTCTCCATCAGAAGTTCGAGCTTATCGACGATGGACTGTGCGCCGTTGCCCTTGCGGAGATCGCAGAGCGCCGTGTAGTAGCGGCGGATGATCTCGAGACGGGAGGCATAGCAGCAGTTCTCGTCGTTTTCGATGCAGTAACCGGCCATGTTGACACCCATGTCGGTCGGGGATTTATACGGGCTCTCGCCGTAGATGCGCTGGAACATCGCGTTCAGGACAGGGAAGACCTCGACGTCGCGGTTATAGTTGACCGTGGTCTTGCCATATGCCTCGAGATGATACGGGTCGATCATGTTGACGTCGTTGAGGTCGGCGGTCGCCGCCTCGTAGGCGAGGTTGACCGGATGGCTCAGCGGGATGTTCCAGATCGGGAAGGTCTCGAACTTCGCGTAGCCGGCCTTGACACCATGCTTGTTCTCCTGGTAGAGCTGGCTTAAGCAGACAGCCATCTTTCCGGAACCCGGGCCTGGTGCGGTCACGACCACGAGGGAGCGGGTCGTCTCGATGTACTCGTTTTTACCGAAGCCCTCATCGCTGATGATGAGCGGTACGTTGCCCGGATAGCCCGAAATCGGGTAATGACGGTAGACCTTGATGCCGAGGGACTCGAGCTTCTTCTGGTAAGCGATCGCGCTCTCCTGTCCATCGAAGCGGGTGAGCACGACAGATCCCACGTAGAGGCCATAGCCACGGAAAGCATCGATGAGACGCAGGACATCCATATCATAGGTGATGCCGAGATCCCCGCGGACCTTGTTCTTCTCGATGTCGCCGGCGTTAATGACGATCACGATCTCCGCGTCATCCTTCAGCTCACGCAGCATGCGAATCTTACTATCCGGCTGAAAGCCCGGAAGCACGCGGGATGCATGGTAATCATCGAACAGCTTGCCACCGAACTCGAGATAGAGCTTGCCGCCGAACTTCGAAATACGCTCGCGGATATGCTCCGACTGCATCTTAAGGTACTTATCGTTATCGAAACCCTGTTTAAACATCGTACTACTCCCCTGTTCTCTCCTGATGATACGGTGCCACCGTGCACCGCTTCAGTGTTTTATTATATGAGTAAATCCAAAACTGTTAAAAAGACGCAATAAGTATAAAAAAGTCATTTCGGCTTGTCAATTCATATCGGATCTGATCGCCCAGCGGAGCTTCGTCGAGTGCGCCCGCGGGTTGATGAAGCACTCTTCTTTTCCTGGGCGGATGACGTCGCGGGAGACCTCACGATAGATGCCGGCCTTCTGCATCTCCTTGAAGAACTTCTTCACGAGACGGTCCTCACCGCTGTGGAAGGTGAGGATGGCGACGCGGGCACCTGGGTTCAGGCAGTCCGGCAGTTTCTCGAGGAAGTCATAGAGCACCTCGAACTCACTGTTCACGTCGATGCGCAGTGCCTGAAAGACGCGCTGGCAGGACTTCTTCACCGCGTCCTTCTGCTCCTTTTCCGGAAGGAAGGCGAGGGCTCTCGCGATGGTGTCACGAAGCTCAGTCGTCGTTTCAAACTTCATACCCTTATGGAGACCGCGATCGATCTCTCTCGCTATACGCTCGGCATACGGCTCATCGGAATTCTCGATGAACATGTTCACCATGTCGTCATAGGACAGCGCACGCAGGCGCTCGGAAGCAGATTCGCCGGCTTCCGGATTCAGCCGGAGGTCCAGCGGGCCATCGGTCTTATAGCTGAAGCCGCGCTCCGGATTATCGATCTGCATCGAGGAGACGCCGAGATCGGCGAGCACGAAATCGAATTTATCGCCGTTTCCCGTGACCTGGTCGATGTTTCGGAAATTCAGGTGGCGGATGGTGAGGATGTCCTCCCCGTAGCCCTTCTCACGCAGGCGCTTCTCGGTCTTCGCCGACTCGATCGGATCGACGTCGGTCGCGTAGAGGTGGCCATGTCCCTGAAGCTGCTCGAGCATCTTCTCTGTGTGTCCGCCGTAGCCGAGGGTGGCATCCATGCCGATCTCGCCTGGCTGGATCTTCAGTACATCGAGGATCTCCTTTACCATGATCGAGATGTGCATACCTGCCGGCGTCTTCCCCTTCTGGATGATCTTTTCGATGTCGTCCTGATACTTCTCCGGGTTCAGCTCCTTATACTTTTCGTCGAAGCGTCGCGGATACTTCCCGCTGTAGCGCTTCCGCCGCTGATGCTTCACCGGTTCTTCGCCTGCCGAAGAAGTGGTGGCAGACGATAGGATGTCGGCATTGCCCGCCGACTGTATATCGCTGTTCAAATGTTCGGTTCTCTTATCTGTCATGAATCCAGAAACTCCACTCTGTAATATGGGACGGCGTTGCCATCCATCGGGCGACTGAAGAAGTAGCCCTGGACGTCGTCACAGTCGAGTGCCGTGGCGAGGTCATACTGCGCGCGATTCTCGACACCCTCGATACAGAGTGTCATGTTGAGGTCATGCGCGATGTTGACGATGTGCTTTATGATGTTGGTCTTTCCCTGCTGGAGGTAGGTGTCCGTCATCTTCTTATCGAGCTTGATGCGGTCCGCCGGGATGAAGGTGAGGTAGTTCAGCGACGAGTAGCCCGTGCCGAAGTCGTCGAGGGCGAGGCCGATGCCGAGCTCGCGCAGCTGCCGGAAGAGCGTGTTCGTCTGATCCTTATACTCCATATAGAGGCTCTCCGTGACTTCGATCTCGATGAGCTCCGGCGAGATGTTTTCCTTCTGAAGCAGGGACTTCAGATACAGCACGTACTCTTCATCCTGCAGCTGCTTCGCCGAGTAGTTGATGGACACCTTCTGAAGCTCCACACCCTGTGCGCGCCAGACGGCCATCTGATGGATGACCTTTTCCGTGACGATGCGACCGATCTGGATGATCATGCCGTACTTTTCTGCAGGGGCGATGAAGCGGTCCGGATAGTAGGCACCGCTCTTCAGGCGTACGAGGGCTTCGAAGCCGATGACCTTACCGGTTTTCGTCGAGATCTGCGGCTGGTACACGATGCGGAAACCGTCGTGATCACAGGCATCATGGAGGGTCTGGACGATGTTGTCCTCCTCGAGGATGCGCTCATGCATCGTCGCATCGAAGAAAACTGCCGTATGCTTGCCGCGGCTCTTCGCTTCGGTCAGCGCCTTATCCGCCTCGGAGAAGAGGTCGTTGATGAGGCGGCCCTTTCCGATCGCCGTTGTCACACCGATGCTGGAGGTGACGGTCAGATGCTGCTCTTCATAGATGAAGGGTTCATTCAGGATGTTCCGAAGGTACGACAGCATCTCGCCGCTGTCCTGGTTGATTTCGTTCGCAAACAGGATGGCGAACTCATCGCCACCGTAACGGGAAACGAAGCCCTGGTACTTCACTGCGACGAGACGGAGGCGACGGGCCATCTCCTTCAGTACATAATCGCCGGCGCTGTGGCCGGAAGTATCGTTCAAGGTCTTAAAGTTATCGACATCGATGAGCATGAGGGTATGGGTGCCATCCTCCTGCAGCAGCTCCTGCATACGCAGATCGGCACGGCTTCGGTTCGGGAGCTGTGTCATCGTATCATGCTCATACATGTACTGCAGCTTGTTTCTGGAGTAGGTCA
>CABTMH010000042.1 GCA_902485915.1 uncultured Oribacterium sp.
CGGGGAGGTTTGGCACCTCGATGTCGGCTCATCGCATCCTGGGGCTGAAGTCGGTCCCAAGGGTTGGGCTGTTCGCCCATTAAAGCGGTACGCGAGCTGGGTTCAGAACGTCGTGAGACAGTTCGGTCCCTATCCGGCGCGGGCGTAGGATATTTGAGAGGAGCTGTCCTTAGTACGAGAGGACCGGGATGGACTGACCTCTGTTGGACCTGTTGGCTATCAAAGCCATCGCAGGGTAGGCATGTCGGGACTGGATAAACGCTGAAGGCATCTAAGCGTGAAGCCACCCTCAAGATGAGATATCCCATCGCAAGAGTAAGACCCCTTGAAGACTACAAGGTTGATAGGGCTAAGCTGTAAGTGCTGTAAAGCATTCAGGTGATAGTTACTAATAGGTCGAGGGCTTATCCAATGTGCGCGATTAACGAGTGAAGCGTGAAGGTTTACTTACACATTCACGAGTACGCGACATCTACGACAGTAGATGTGCTGGTAGGTTTGATGTTTTAAAATCTTTCTTTAGAATGAGAGATTTTGCAGATATTCTTGTTATTATTCCTTCATAGCTCAGTCGGTAGAGCACGCGGCTGTTAACCGCGGTGTCGTTGGTTCGAGTCCAACTGGAGGAGCTTCTGGACAGTGGGATTAAGACATCGATGCTTGTCTTAACCCTATTTGTTTTTTAAGAATATATTTTATGGCGAGATAGCCAAGTGGTAAGGCATGGGTCTGCAACACCCTGAGCGCCGGTTCGAATCCGACTCTCGCCTCTCTTTGGCGCCATGGTCAAGCGGTTAAGACACCACCCTTTCACGGTGGTATCACGAGTTCGAATCTCGTTGGCGTCATCAAGTCCTGGGAAGTATCCTGGGACTTTTTTTGTTGTTCACACGTGTACCGAGCAGTAAAAAATATTTTAAAAAGATCGGATGGAGATGATTCTCTACATCTATCATATGAAAGCGATTCACGATGGAATACATACTACATAAGGTATAGTCTGAAAACAGACTATGGTCGTTTTGCGGACTATGGTCTACATGTAGACTATATGCAGAATGAAATTTATGCGGTATAATGCAATTGTTCACGAGAAAATGCAATTCTCAGAGCATCCGGCAGATGTTGTTTGGAGAGCGAAACGTCTACGGATTGCGATCGGCGAAGTTTAAGTGGTGTCTTTGCGGTCGCAGATCCCCCTCTTTTCGAATCATCCTGGCTATTTTATGTTTTGGCGATTCGGAACGAAAAAACAATGGATTCATGGTGTTCGGTGGTGCATACAGACTGTCTGGGATTGGCCTGATGTGTACCTCCGGCAGGAGAGGAGCAGTATGGATTACCAGATGAACGTGCGATTTCTTGCAGGCCTTCAGAGGCTTCGAGAGAAGGGCTTTCAGATCCTGTTTAATGGAGAAGAGTGTCCGACTGAAAACTGGGACCAGATGCTTCATCGGAAAGACGGGGGATTTTTTAAACGAGAATATGTCGATGAGTGCTCATCCTCGATTAATTTCCAGTGGATATCACTGGCGTGATGAAGCAGGTATTGTAAAATCTGTAAAAAATCGTAAGAAAGGGGGTCGGTACTGGTACGGCCTCCTTTCTTGTATTCAATATGGATTTTTGTTATTATTTACGGGTCAGAATAGTAAACTTGAGGTCTGGTGGAGGCTGACATGACGGTAAAGGAAACATTGATCCGATTATTTGAAGAAAACAAGGGACATTATATCTCCGGTGAGGAAATCGCACAGGAGCTTCACTGCTCTCGTACAGCGGTCTGGAAGGCGGTAAATCAGCTGAAGGAGGATGGCTATGAAATCGAGGCTGTAAAAAATAAGGGATACATGCTTTCACTGGAAAGTGATGTGCTGTCTGAACAGGCCATCTCCCGTTATCTGGAGCATGCGTATCCGGTTTCGGTATTTCAGGAGATTACGAGTACGAATGATGTGCTGAAGAAGCTGGCGGTTTCAGAGCATGTGCCGGAAGGGACAACGGTGATTTCCGACTATCAGACCGGTGGCAAGGGAAGACTCGGGCGCAGCTTCTTCTCACCGAAGGGAACCGGTCTGTATATCAGCATGCTGCTTCGTCCGGACGGTACTGTCATGGATAATCTGATGCTGACGGCGCAGTCTGCCGTCGCAGTTTATCGTGCGGTTCGCAAGGTCTGCGGGGTCGAGCTTTCCATCAAGTGGGTCAATGACCTGTATTATGAGGGCCACAAGGTCTGTGGTATTCTCTCGGAGGGGCAGACCAGCATGGAATCGGGCCGCATGGAATTCGTCATCGTCGGCATCGGCATCAATCTTTATGAACCGGAGCAGGGCTTCCCGGAGGATATCCGCGAGAAGGCCGGATCGATTCTCGGAAAGCGTTCCGAGGGAAAAATCGTGGATCGTAACCGCATCGCAGCGGAGCTGATTCGCGAGTTCTATGCGCTCGCACCGGAGAAGACACTGGCACAGGAATACATCGATCACAACATGGTACCGGGACATGACATCATGGTCATCGATGGAAAGACACAGCGTCCGGCCAGAGCCACCGGCATCCGCCCGGACGGAACACTGGAGATCGTCGAGCAGGATGGAAGCGTGGGCACACTGGTCTTCGGTGAGGTCTCGGTGCGTCTGCGGGATGGCGATCAGATCGTGTACAAATAAATTTTGGAGTCATGTGAAATGAGTGATTATAGAAAGAGGAGTACGAAACGAAAGAAGCGAAAGGAGGCGACGCTGGTCGGTGATCTGTTTAAGATTCTCTTTGCCGTGTCGATGCTGATCATCGCGATCCTGGTGGCGTTCTTCGTATTTAAAAATGTGAATGGGTTTACGCTTCCAGATCTTCGGGTGACCGCCGCAGAAACACAGGAGAGTGAAACAGCGACCGTGGTCAGCAGCGACACGAAGGAGAGTGCTGCGGTCGAAACGAGCGCTCAGATCCAGGTGACGGAAAGTGCGCAGCAGCCGGCGGAAACGGCGACCGGTGCCGAGGATGAGGAGATCGAAAAGAAGATCGAGTCCGTCGAAGCTTCCATCGAGGAGAGTGTAAAGTCCTCTGAAGCAGAGGCGAAGAAGGAAAGCACGGCGGAAGACGAAAGCAGAGAGACGAAGGAATCGAAGGAAGGAAAAGAAAGTAAGGAGTCGAAGTCATCGGATAAGGTAGAGGAGCTGCCGTCTCGAAAGGATACGGACATCGAAGGCCCTGTGCCGGGAGGTGACACTCAGGGAGAGGTCAGTAACGGTCCTGTCGTCGGCCCGAAGACCGTCAAGGAAAGTCCGGAGACGGTGCAGAAGGATGGTGCGGTCATCAGCGAGGGGGGTCCGCTCGGAGGATGAGATGATCTATTATTTGTTTGGAAAGTCAGCAAGCGGGAAGGATACGATCTATAAGCGGCTGAAGGCGCTTCATCCGGACTGGAAGGAGGTCACGCCGTATACGACGCGTCCGATCCGTGAGGGTGAGTGCGAGGGTGTCGAGTATCATTTTGTGACGGATCAGAGGATGGATCAGTTTGAGCAGACGGGTCGGATCATCGAGGAACGGACCTATCAGACGGTCTATGGTCCATGGCGCTATGCGACGGTCGATGATGGACAGATCGTGCTCCGGGCGGGGCAGGATTACCTGATGATCGGTGTGCTCCAGAGTTATGTCAGTACCCGGGATTATTTCGGCGCCGAACATGTCTTCCCGATCTATATCGAGGTGCCGGATAAGATCCGACAGGCGCGTGCGCGGGCTCGAGAGATGAAGGAGGCGACACCGAAGCTGGCAGAGATGCAGCGCCGTTTCGAGGCGGACTGTGTGGATTTCTCCGAGGCGAAGCTTGCGGCCGCCGGCATTGACCGACGATACCTGAATCTGGATCTCGAGGACTGCATCGAAGAGATCGAACGGGATGTGAGAGGCTGAAACCGGAAGAGCGCCAGTGTGTGCGGTCGGAGGCACAGGGCGTGCAGGGGTATGCGCTGAGTAACCACGGATAAAAAAGAACTGTTCAATGAAAGCAATTAAAATACCGGAAAATCAAATATACAATGCCTATCTGATCGAGGGCGAGGATATGGAGCTCCTGAAGTCGGCTGCGATGGAATTTACAGTGCAGCTGCTCAGCCGGGATCCGTCATCGATGGATACAGGCGCGATGCCGATTTATCAGCAGCGAGGGTATGCGAGCTGTGAGGAATGGGCGGACAGCGTCCGGAAGCGGGTGCAGAACCATGAGCATCCGGATATGCTTGAAATCGTGCCGAATAAGCCGGAGGAGCATCCGACGATCATCTCGGTCGACAATATCCGTGACCATGTGACGGATACGGTCGCCGTGCGTCCGTATGAGGCGGCCTATAAGGTCTATCTCATCGAGCATGCGGAGATGATGAATCCGCAGGCACAGAATGCGATTCTGAAGACCCTCGAGGAGCCGCCGGAGTATGTCGTGATCATGCTGCTTGCGGCGAACGCAGATGCGTTTCTGCCGACGATACTGTCGCGTGTCATCGAAATCAAGGCGGGCGAACGGGATGTCCGGGAGCGTTATGCGGAGATGATCACGGAGGAGTGGGCGCAGGAAACGGTGAAGCTTCTGTCCGAGATCCGCTTCCGGACAGGCCGCGAAATTCTCGATTTCTGTACGCATGTGAGTAAGGACTGGAAGGTGCCGCAGGGAAGCCTGCTCGGCTTTCTTGAAATTATTTTACGGGATGTGTTATGCTATAAAAGCACGTCGCAGATGGAGCTTCTGTATGCACAGGACTCAGGGCATGTCATCATACGCATGGCCTCCGCGATGAGCTACGAAAAACTCGGTCAGGCCACGGATGATCTGGAGCGCATGCTTCGGGATCAGACGTTTAACGTGAACCGGGATCTGATGCTGGAGAATTTTCTGCTTCGGCTCAGGGATACCAGTATATAAAATGCGATAAAATGAGGAATATATGACAGAAGTAATTGGAGTTAGATTCAGAACCGCCGGGAAGATATACTACTTCGATCCGAAGGATATCCACTTCGCCCGCGGAGAGCATGCCATCGTGGAAACGGCACGTGGCATCGAGTATGGTTTCGTCGTGATGGGAAATCGCGAGACGGAGGATGCGAAAATCGTACAGCCACTGAAGGAAGTGATCCGTAAGGCGAACGCTGAGGATGATCAGCGCCACCTCGACAACGAAGCGAAGGAGAAGGAGGCCTATAAGGTCTGTCAGGAGAAGATTCGTAAGCATAATCTCGAGATGAAGCTGATCGATGTAGAGTATACCTTCGACAGCAGTAAGGTACTGTTTTACTTTACGGCGGATGGTCGTGTGGATTTCCGCTCTCTCGTGAAGGATCTCGCAGCGATCTTCCGTACGCGGATCGAGCTTCGACAGGTGGGCGTACGTGATGAGACGAAGATGCTGGGAGGCTATGGTATCTGTGGTCGCCCGCTCTGCTGTCATACCTTCCTGTCTGACTTTGCACCGGTGTCGATCCGCATGGCGAAGGAGCAGGGGCTCAGTCTGAACCCGACGAATATCTCCGGTGTCTGTGGACGTCTGATGTGCTGCCTTAAAAACGAGGAGGATGTCTATGAGTTCCTGAATGCACGTCTTCCGTCTGTCGGTGATACGGTCACTACACCGGATGGTCTTCGAGGCGAGGTCAGCAGCATCTCTGTGCTCAGCCAGAAGGTAAAGGTCGTCGTCAGTCTCGAAAAGGAAGATGAGAAGGAGCTCCGGGAGTATCAGGTTTCAGAGCTCAAGTTCAAGCCGCGGAAGCGTCCGAGTGGCGATAAGAAGAAGCCGGAGCAGAAGGGAAACCGTGCGCAGAACGCGCAGGGAGGTGCTTCGGGTGGAAAGAAGGAAGGTCGCGGTGAGCATGCAGCGGGCGGTGGACATGAGCGTTCACGTGGTCCGAAGGGCGGTGACCCGCAGAAGAAGGCGGCCCAGCCGGATGTGGTCGAGAGCGTAGAGCAGGTGGAAAAGCTGGATGTGGACATCGTGCAGGGACAGGATGCGTAAGGTGTATGGCAGAGCGAATCGACGATTTACAGTGTAATGGCTACAGAATCATACAGGACAGTGAGGGCTTCTGCTTCGGTATGGATGCCGTGCTGCTGGCGAACTTCGCCGTGCCGGCCGTGACGTCAGAAACCAGATTGCTGGATCTATGCAGCGGGACGGGGATCGTCCCGCTTCTTATTGCGGCGAAAACGGAGTGTAAGGAGCTGATCGGTCTGGAGATTCAGCCGAGTGTACAGTCGATGGCCGAGCGCTCGGTGGCGCTGAATCACCAGGAGCATCGGATGACGATGCGCTTAGGGGATCTCCGGGATATCCGCTCGATGGGCTATGACTCGAGTATGAACATCGTGACGGTGAATCCACCATACATGAAGGCCGGCCTTCGGAACCAGACCGACCGGAAGCTCATCTCACGACATGAGGTCCTGTGTACCCTCGAGGATGTGTGTGCGGCAGCGGCCTTTACGCTGAAATCGAATGGTCGGCTGTTTATGGTCCATCGTCCGAATCGGCTCGCGGATATCTTCTGCGCGCTTCGTGCAGAGCATCTCGAGCCGAAGCGGATGCGGCTCGTGTATCCGTATCTGGAGAGTGAACCGAACATGGTGCTGATCGAGGCAGTGAAGGGTGGAAAAAGCCAGCTGACGGTGGAAAAACCGCTGATCGTGTACTGTCAGAAAAAAATTTATTCGGATGAAATAATGCAGATTTACGGCTTGAAACCGTGATATTTTATAGTCTGTTTTCAGATTATAGTCTGTTTTCAGACATTTTCAAAAATCACATACTGTGCTAGTCTTTGAGCATGAGAAATATCAAGAAGCTTTTAACGCTTACTTCCCTGTTTCTCGTGCTTTTTTCTTTTCCGGCAGCGGCGACGGCTGATGCCGATTCTGAAAAATTCCAGTTTCAACTTGATCTCTCCAGCGTGGATGAACTTCTGCCGGGAGATCTCTCAGAACACATCCTTCTCGTACAAAACCATACAGACAGGCGTCTTGCGTACATGGTAGAATCCGTGACATTTACCGGGTCGGAGGCACTGGCAGAGGAGCTCGAGCTGAGCCTCTTGGATGGGGAAAACGCCTTCCTTCATGGAACGGTCGCTTCGCTTTCCAGGATGGACAGCTTCGAGCAGATCCTCACACACCCTGCGGGGCGTGAACAACACCTGACACTTCGACTCCACTTACGAAAGGAGGCGACGAATGCGGTGGCCGGGAATACGCTGACGCTGTCGATCTGTTTCTCCGGAACGGATGCTCCACTGCAGGAGCGACCGCCGGAAGAGACGGAAAAACCACCGGAAACGGAACCACCGACGGAGACACAGAAGCCGCCGGAAACAGCAGAACCAGAAGAAACGATGAAACCACCGCCGTCATCCGGCGCCGGAACACAGGACGTGGAAAATGCAAGTGATGGCCGTCCTTCCGGAGGAAGCCAGACAGGTGGTGGCGGACACGGTGGAACCTCGATTCGCGGCGAGGGCTATGACGGAAAAACGCAGGGTCTTCACGCAGAGGATCCGCCGGAGACGAGAAGGAAGGCAGCAGGCGCCGGAGCGGAGCGGGATTTTTCTGCAGCAGAAAGCGCGGGAAAAACGGAAGTTGAGAAGAAAAACGGCACAACGAACGATGGCGGAAACGTCAGGCTGGCGCTTCGTATCCGGGATGTAAGCCCGAAGCACGCAAGCGTACAGATCAGTACAGAGGGTGGAAGCGGGACGATACAGGATCCGGTGACACTGTATATCGGGCCGACACAGCGGGAGAAGGTGCTGCTTGTCATCTGTCTCTTCCTCTTCGTCCTCTTACTGATCCTTATCATCATGAAGTGCTGGCTCCTGTATCGGGCCACACAGTCAGAAAACCAGGAGGACAGTGGATATGTGTCGACAGAACAGAGCGTGTAAAAAACCAGAAGGAGGTCTCAAACGAAAGCTGAACACGTTCTTCGGATGGATATCCGGCATACTCATGCTGTTTCTCATGGTGATCGCAGTCTATGCCATGCTTTCATCCTATCGGGAGCGGCGGTATGGAACGCCGTTTTTCCTCTTCGGATGGAAGCCGGTCGTGGTACTCTCCGAATCCATGGAGCCCACATATACCTCTGGTGACATTCTGATCGTCAGGGAGCGGACGGGTGCCCCGGAACCGGATGATATCATCCTGTTTCGTGCGACTGGTTTCGGCATGGATACATATGTCACCCATCGACTGATAGGGAAAGACGAGGGTGGCTATATCACAAAGGGTGATCATAATGAACACGCAGATCCGGGACGGGTGCAGGAGGCGGACATCCTCGGCACGGTGGAATATATCCTCTTCTAAGCACCGACCGGACGGCGTACAAAACACGAGTGGAAAAAGAAAAGGAGATGAACATGAAAAAACGAATACTGATGGTGGGTGTGATGGCGGTGACAGCGATTTCGGTCCTGGCGGGTGCCTATGCATTTTTTACAGACAAGAAGGATATCAAGGTGTCGGCGACCGCTGCGAAGCTCGGCATCACCGTCGATAAGACGAAGTTTTCGAACGATCTGGTCGCGGATATGGTGCCGGGTGATACCCGGGATCTCAGCTATACGATTAAAAAGGAAGCCGGCTCGAAGGATGCTATCGTTTTTTCCGAGGTGACACTGACCTCCAGTATCGCGATGTCGGATCCGGTGGAGTGGTTCATTCAGAGGACCGAAACACCGCTGACGCCGGAGGAAATCAAAAAGCTGCAGGATGAAGCCGGGAGCGTTGCTGGCGGCGGTACGGTCAACAACATCCCGCTGGCAGAGCTTTCGAAGGCGGATTCGCTCAAGTTCCTCTCTCTGTCGAAGGACGGTAAGGTCGCAAAGTTCATCGTCGGTCATGGTGTTTTGGCCAGCCAGGCGGACGGTATCCCGGTGAACCTCACGCTGCGGCTGAGTCCGAGTGCCGATAACAGCTTCGCCGGTGGAACATGTGATGTCGGCGCAGAAATCTATGCGATCCAGAAGGAAAATTTGAATCAGGATGGTGCGGCCACAAACTTCGCCTATATCCAGGGGCTGATCGTCGCCAATGAGTCTACGAAGGCATCATGAGACGGCGGCTCGACCTTCTTCTCACACTCATCTTTCTGATGCTTGTGTCACTCTGTGGGGCTGGAGCGTATTTTACGGATCAGCAGCAGGCGAGCATACGGGCCGGTGCCGCATCGATGGGACTTACGGTTTCGAAACCATCGTACGGAACGATGCCGAAGGAAATCGGGAAGGACAGCCGGTTGACGGTACAGTTTCAGATACGAAATGAGAGCAGTGTTCCGGTCTATCTCAGCGATCAGCATGTACTCTATGTCAATGGAACGGAGGAGAAGGAACGTCGGGTACGACTCGAACGAACGACGGGCACAGCGTCGTCTGGTACAGGCGGAAACAGTGGGACGGCAGCAGGCACGAATGCGGTTCTTCGCCTCGCCGCAGGTGAAAGCCGGGTGCTGGACTATGTTCTGTCCTTCCCTGGTGCAGACGCACTGCCGGAAGGCGTCCTCGCGCTGAAGGGAAAGCTGATGCTTCGGGCAGCGACCAGTGCCGATGGGACATCCGGCTTTACGCATGGGCCGGTCACCGGCGTTCTCGACCTGACGGGCGGCGAGCTGCATATCCCGACACGCAGTCGAAGTGTGCTTCTGTCTGAGATGGTCGAGGCGGGCTCACACCCGATCGAGGAGATCCGATGGTATCGTGCCTCTGGTATGGAAGGCGCAGGAACGCCTGGAAGTCAGATGCAGTGGAGCAGCTTCGATGCAGCGAAGCTGCTGACACTACAGCGAAACATCCCACAGTATGTGCGCTATGAGCTCGTGGCAGAGGCCGGGGTAGTGCGTTCCCCTGTATATGAAATCATGCTGACATCGCAGGGGATTCAGGCGAAGGCGTACGATTATTTCGAGGGGAAGGAAGTGAGTGCGGATATTTCCGTAAGTAAGGAGGCGATATGATCAGGTGCAGATGCAGCCACTGGGGAAAAGCGCCCACACGCTTCTTCCGGGCGCTGCTCGTCTTCATCGTATGGGCGCTGCTGGAGGGCAGTCTGTTACGCGCGCTGGCAGGGGAGCAGGATGCGCTGTTCTGGCAGGATGTCGGGGATGTCGGTGCACCGTTTCAACCGGCGGAGGTGCTTCCGATGGCGGTCGAGGAGTGCTTCATCCCGGCGACAGGAGATGTGCAGGCCATCAGCTTCTCCTATCATGCGGCGAATCATCGCTATCAGCTCGATGGGCTCTGGAATGACCGGGGCATCACGAAGCATATACTGGAGGATATAGGGATGGCGCAGGAGGACTACATCCGGCGTTTCGGATTTCCGGCCGGACGAAGTGCAGGCGGGTTGACGCTCACGGATCCGGGCAGCGGGATCCGCTACCTGTACCGGGAGGGTGCCGATGAGACTGCATTGACCGAACCACGGGGATACAGCAGCTACCGCTGGCAGAAAAGCATCGACGGGGCGGGCTATGTGGATATCGGCACGGCGAGTGCAGCACAGAACTGCTTCGAGCCGGAGGCGCTTCGATTCGGAACGACCCGATATCGCTGTATCGCGACGGTTGCGGAGCAGGAGTGCATCCTGGGTGAGGATTATGCCGTGGTGTACTACCGTCTGCCGACGGCGCGCGGACTGCGGATCCGGGAGGTGAGCCATGGAAGCTAGAGCGCTGCGGCTGCCGATACTGTCGATCGCACTGTCACTCAGCGTCAGCTTCTGTGCGCGGGCAGACATCTGCTTCGATACGATGTCCGATGGACAGAGTCGTGCCTACATCGTGCATATGGATGCGGATGATAACACCGTCGAAGTGGAAATCACAGGAAAGGTTCAGGTGAAGAGTCTGCGACCGGCGGGCGAGAGCGCTGCGTCGGGCATCCCCCGGGATAAGCTGCTGATCCGTATCCCGGAAATCAAGCTTAACTTCGCGGAGAATCCACATGCGGAATATCATGATTTTTTCGAAACCATGGAGGAGGCCATCGGTTTATCCGGTCAGCACGATGGTTTTCTGAATACGAAGATCCAGCGGGCGGGCTCGAGTATCCGCATCGATTCGGAGGAGTATACGGATTACAGCACGAGTGGAAGCTTCGAGACGGTCTTCATCAATAACCGGGAGTTTCGAATCGAGGACGAAAAGAACAGCCAGCCGATCCGGTTCATCGTGCCGGATCCGCCGGAAATCTATCTGTATTATAAGCAGGAAGCGACGCTCGGAGAGCAGTATATCTTCAGTGGGCTGCCGGACGAGTTTCTGCTTCATGATATCTACCTCGGAGCTTATGCCGTACACCAGGATCATCCCGAACGAAGGGAGCCGATGATGGAGCGACTGCTTCGACTGCGCTACCAGGATCTCTACTATCAGATCCGCTATGCACTGCATGACCCGACAGAGGAAGCAGCCGTGCCATCGGCGGGAAGCACATCGTATCAGACGCTGACAGAGAACCTCACATATCTGTCACTGCCGGAGCTCTGGGAAAATACTTCATCCGGGCGCAGAAGCGGGCGGGCATCCGCCGGGGCGACAGCAGAACGCTATGCCTTCATCGGATGGAAGCTGACAGAGCTCGGTGTGGGGACGGAGCTGAGTGGACCATGCCGATCGGAAGAAATCGGACTTCCGCAGACGAAACGAAAAGAAAGTCCGATGATGTCCTTTCTGAGTGGAAAAGTGGCAGCGATGAGCGTACAGTTGTACGAAGATATCTGTGCAGAGGAGCTGATGGCGGAAGCCGCGAGGGTGACGATCGAGGCACAGGAAACGGATGCGTCGCATGAGACAAATGCGTCACAGAAAACGGATGCGTCACAGGAAATGGATGCGGCGCAGAAAACGCCAGAAGAAGGAGGTGAGGAAGAAATGGTGCCCGATGAAACGTCCACCGCAGAGTGGCCGGATGGTGAGAAAATCGCCTCCCCGAGCGCTCTTTAGAAAAAGTTAAGTTTTCTTTTCGGGCAGGGAATGTATATACTGTAAGCGATTACTGTGAAAAACAGGAGGTTTTATGGATATACATTTTAACAGGGCGAATCCGGAGGAGGCAGCGCGTATGGCCCCGTTTTACGCGATGCGTCCGAATAAGACCTGTGACAGCGGTGTGCTGGATACATTTTTATGGAGCGAGTACTATGATGTGCAGACGGCCATCGTCGATGAGAGGGCGGTACTCGTACGGATGAAAAACGGTGATGAGTACTTCTCCGCGATGCCGTACTGCAGCGAAGCGGATCTGCCATACTACTTCGATCTCCTTCGTCAGTACTTTAATGAGGTGCTGAAGAAGCCACTGAAGATCTATCTCGCAGATGAAGAGGGCGTGAAGCTCCTGAAGCTCGAGGAGGATCCGCACTTCCTCGTAAAGGAGGAGTGCGATTTCCGGGACTATCTCTATGATGGCGAGGAGCTCCGGACGCTGCCGGGAAAGAAGTTTCATAAGAAAAAGAATCTCGTGAACAAGTTCTGCCGGGAATATGAAGGACGCTGGGAATATCGTACACTTCATGCCGAAGATAAGCAGATCATCTGGGGATTTCTCGATCAGTGGTATGCGAAACGTTCTGGGGATGAGGGAGCCGAAGCATCACTGGAGTACGAGGTGAAGGGGATTCACCAGGTGCTTCAGTCGGAGTTCTCTCTGCCGGACTACCACATCGGTGGCATCTTCATCGATGGAAAGCTGGAGGCCTTTTCCATGGGCGCCTTAAACCCTCGTGAGAATATGGCCTGCATCAGTGTCGAGAAGGGCGATGCAGACATCCCGGGTATCTATCAGGTCATCAATCAGCAGTTTCTCATCCATGAATTTCCGGAGGCTGCGCTCATCAACCGGGAGGACGATCTGGGACTCGAAGGACTGCGGCGCGCGAAGGAAAGCTACAATCCGTGCGGATATGCACGGAAATACATGCTCCTCCAGACGGATTTCACTGGCTGGCAGGCAGAAATCACCGACCGGTATGAGGCGGAGATTGATCAGTACGAAAATACCGCATCCGAAGGATGAGTACGTGGGACGGCGGTTTCGGTGCTGCGCAGTGCAGTGCACGGGTGCACATCGATACAGCAGAACCAGACAGCGATGCAGAGCATCAGAAAAGAGCAGACATCGTATGACAGAGATCAGAGTGCTACGAACAAGCGAAGAAAAAGCAGGGACACGCGCACTGTACGAGCGGGTATTTCCGGAGGACAGTGCACGCTTTCTCGACTGGTACTATCAGGATCGCTGCAGCGACAGTATCATCCTTGCGATGTGGAAGGATGGACTGCTGGTCGCGATGGCGCATCTGAATCCGTTTGTGATGCGTACAAAAAAAGGTACGCGTGCCCGTGTATACTATATCTATGCGGTGGCGACAGCCCCGGAGGCACGCCATCAAGGCTGTATGGCAGCACTTCTTCGCCGCAGCTTCCAGCTGATGGAGGAAGAGCATATCCCGTTCTGCTTCCTTCTCCCCGTCGATGAAGCCATCTATCAGCCCTTCGACTTCCATACGGTCTGTGACTTTCAGACCACGAAAGCCACAGACTATGCGGCGGTGCAGCAGGCGTATGACGTATATATAGAAGAAAACGATGATTATGTACGTCGTGTGCAGGCGCAGCAGGCGATGGCGGCGGAGGCAGATGAAGTGTTCGATTCCGGGCTTCCGGCGCACCCGGTCATCATGGCGAGGATCCTCTCGCTTCCGGATTTCCTTTCGTTCAGTGGTCTCCCGGAGGAGACTGACCGAACGCAGGCGATCCACTGGCTTCGGCAGCAGCGGATCTATATCGCAGAAGCTGTATAGAAGTATGCAGCCGGAACGATTTTATCGTAAGATCGGATGATCCACGATGTGCATAAGTGATGATCAGATGGTACACTGTCTGATCGGAGCGTCGAACGTGGCATAGAAAGAGGTGTGTATGACAGAAATCCATGTCGGAGATATCATCCGTGTGAAAAAAAAGCATCCCTGCGGATCCGATGACTGGATCGTCCTCCGTGTGGGGGCCGATATCCGTCTTCGCTGTGCGGGATGTGGTCATCTTCTGATGCTTCCGAGGGCGAAGGTGGATGGGATGATCCGGCACATCCGTACGCCGGAATAAAGCGGCAGATGATAGACGATACTGTAAAAAACGATAGCATCATCTATCGAAGGGAGAACGTGCAGAAGCAGAAAAAAGCATGCAAAACCCGAAAAAAATAAGTTGCAAATTTCAATCAAAATAGCTTGCAAACAACTTTGTTTTCTGTTAAGATGCAATATCGTATGACTAAATTCCTTGTTTCCGCCCAGGAGCGGAAGCCAGAGACCAAAAGGAGGTAAAAGCAGATGAACAAATATGAGTTATGTGTTGTTCTGAGTGCGAAGCTCGAAGATGATGAAAGAGCAGCTGCAATCGAGAAGATTAAGGAGTATGTTACTCGTTTCGGTGGCGCTGTCGGAGAGAACATCCAGGAGTGGGGCAAGAAGAGACTTGCATATGAGATTCAGCATATGAAGGAAGGCTTCTACTATTTTATCCCATTCACAGGTGATTCCGAGACTCCGAACGAGCTCGAGAGCCAGCTTCGTATTATGGAACCAGTTATCAGATATCTTGTTGTTAAGCCAGAAGCTGAGACTGAAGCACCAGTAGCTGAGGAAGCTGCTCCTGCAGAAGAGAAAGCTGAATAAGCAAGCGGAAAGCGAGAAAAACAATGAACAAAGTTATCCTCATGGGTAGATTAACCAGAGATCCGGATATCAGATACGCACAGAGTGAGAGCCAGATGGCGATCGCAAGATATACGCTTGCAGTGGATCGTCGTATGCGTCGCTCACAGGACGGCGCCAGCCAGGATCAGCAGACCGCAGACTTTATCGGATGCGTCGCATTCGGACGTTCTGCAGAGTTCGCTGAGAAGTACCTGCGTCAGGGCACCAAAATCGTGGTTGAGGGTAGAATCCAGACCGGAAGCTACACGAACAAGGACGGCCAGAAGGTCTATACCACGGATGTCGTCGTAGAGAATCAGGAGTTTGCAGAGAGCAAGAACGCATCGGCTGGAAATGGTGGAAACTATTCCGCAAACCGCAGCTATGGACAGCAGTCACATGGCGGCCAGCAGAGCAGTGCTGCGATCGGTGATGGTTTTATGAATATACCTGATGGGGTAGAGGACGAGGGTCTCCCATTTAACTAAGGTGAGGACATGCCCTTGTGACATTTTACAAGGAGGATTAACCATGGCATTTCAGAAGTCAGATAAGCCAGCTAGACCTAGAAGAGCCGGCGGCTTCCGCAGCAGACGTAAGGTTTGTGTATTCTGCAGCGAGAAGGCTAAGCCTATCGATTATAAGGACGTTGCTACATTAAGAAAGTACATCTCTGAGAGAGGTAAGATTCTTCCTAGAAGAATCACTGGAACCTGCGCTAAGCACCAGAGAGCGATCACTCTTGCAGTTAAGAGAGCAAGACACGTAGCACTTCTTCCATACCAGGTAGATTAATTTCAGCCTGACTGAAAAGAAGACGAGGCTGTACCGGAGTTTTCCGGTACAGCTTTTTTCGTATACCGGTTTATGCTATAATCGTATCCGAATTGCTATGCCTTCGTTTCAGGGGAGAGCTTATGATGAAGAAAAAATCACAAAGTGTCATCGATATATATCTGGCCTGGCCACTTGCTATCGTCGCCATCCTGCTGCTCGGCGATGTCGTTCTCTGGCTGACGGAACCACGTGGTGCCTTGATCCTGCTGCCATTTATTCTCATCGCCACTTCTTTTGCGCTACTGCTGTACTTTACACGTCAGTCGAAGCTGCAGGGCGCACTGCAGGCCTACGCCATCGGCGCCTGTGAGGTGCATACGACCATCTTCGATGAGATGCCGATGCCATACTGTATGGTCGATGAGCGTGGAAATGTCCTGTGGGCGAACCGCAGCTTTCGGGAAATCGCCGGGAATCGTCCGGATGCCCGGAATATCCTGCAGATGTTTCCGAATATCCATAAGGAGATGCTGGAGGAGGATGATGTCATCCTGGAGATCCACTCGGATTATCAGGATCGAAAATATCTCATCGATCTGATGCGGACACCGGTTACGACAGAGGATGGCAGCGCGCCATCGCTGTATGCGCCGGATCTGAAAACCATCGCGGTTTACCTTCGGGATGAAACGGAAGAAACTGTACTTCGGACGCAGCTCAGTCAGGAACATATCGTCATCGGTCTCGTCTATATCGATAACTACGATGAGGTGCGCGAACAGATCGAGGAGGTTCGACGCTCACTGCTGACAGCGCTGATCGATCGAAAGATCAGCCACTATGTCTCGTCGGTGAATGGACTGATCTATAAACTGGAGAAGGATAAATATGTTTTTATCCTGAAGGAGCAGTATTTCGACCGTATGCTTCAGGATCGATTCTCGATTCTCGAAGAGGTGAAAAATGTAAACATCGGCAATGAAATGGCCGTCACACTGAGCATCGGTATCGGCTATGGTGCCGACTCCTATCAGAAGAACTTCGAGTATGCACATACCTCCATCGATATGGCACTCGGTCGTGGTGGCGATCAGGCGGTCGTGAAGTCAAACGAAAATCTGACCTACTTCGGTGGGAAGACGCAGACGCAGGAGAAGGCGACCCGCGTGAAGGCGCGTGTGAAGGCACAGGCCTTCCAGGAGCTTCTGGAAACACGGGACCGCGTGCTCGTCATGGGCCATGCGAACAGCGATGTGGACTGCCTCGGTGCGTCCGCCGGTGTATATCGGATGGTGACGGAACTTGGAAAGCGCTGCTACATCGTCGAAAATACGGTGACGGCACCGATTCTGCCGCTGAAGGAGCGCTTCCTGCAGAGCGCAGACTATCCGGAGGATATGTTCATCACCGGTGCGCAGGCGCTGCAGATGGTGGATAACAGTACCGTGCTCGTGGTGGTCGACTGTAACCGTCCATCCATCATCGATGAACCGGAGCTGCTCCGGGCATGTAAGACGATCGTGGTCTTCGATCACCATCGTCAGAGCAGTGAGACGATTCATGGCGCGGTGCTCAGCTACTGTGAGCCGTATGCATCGAGTGCCTGCGAGATGATCGCCGAGATGATGCAGTACATCGCCGATGGAATCAAGGTCAAGGGACCAGAGGCAGATGCGATGTATGGCGGTATCGTCATCGATTCACAGGAGTTTACGGTGCAGACCGGTGTACGAACCTTCGAGGCGGCGGCATATCTTCGCCGCTGTGGTGCGGATATCACACGTATTCGTAAGATCTTCCGTGAGAACTTCAAGGATTATCAGGCGAAGGCAGCGGCCATATCCAGTGCGGAGATCTACCGCGATGCGTACGCCTTCAGTACGATCGACCCGAAGGGACTCGAGAGTCCGACGGTCGTGTGTGCACAGGCTGCGAATGAGCTGCTGAACATCCGCGGAATCAAGGCCAGCATCGTACTGACACTGTATAATGATATCATCTATGTATCTGCGCGTTCCATCGATGAGATGAACGTACAGGTACTGATGGAAAAGCTCGGCGGCGGAGGACATCGCACGATCGCCGGGGCACAGCTTCGCGAGGGCAGCTTGTCCGAGGCGATCGCCACGATCAAGCAGGCCATCGACGAGATGATTAAGGAAGGAGAGGCTTCATAATGAAGGTTATTTTGTTAAAGGATGTAAAGTCACTGGGTAAAAAGGGTGAAATCGTAGAGGTATCCGAGGGCTACGGACGGAACTTTATTCTGCCGTCGAAGACAGGTGTCCTCGCAGATAATAAGAATCTGAACACACTGAAGCTTCAGAAGCAGAACGATGCGAAGATCGCAGCCGAGAAGCTTCAGGAGGCACAGGAGCTGAAGGATAAGATCGAGGCGGTAAAGGTCACCATCCCGATCAAGTCCAGTAAGGACGGACGAACCTTCGGCTCTGTTTCCACGAAGGAAGTGCAGGAGGCGCTGAAGAAGCAGGCCGGCATCGAGGTCGATAAGAAGAAGCTTTCCTGCGATGTACCGATGAAGAATCTGGGCGGTTATAATGTAAACGTCAAGCTTCATAAGGACGTCACAGCGGTTCTTCATGTTTCTGTGATCAGCGCATAAGCGTGACAGCACAGTGACATATCCGATATCGATGTTCTGCATGGAGAGCCACAGGAACATACGATACGGTAGTTTCACACAGTACCACACAGGAGTAGTATGGCAGAGAATAATGAAAACATTCTGACCAGGGTCGTTCCCCACAGTCAGGAAGCCGAGCAGAGTGTCATCGGCGCCATGCTCCGGGATAAGGATGCGGTCTCCACTGCCGCGGAGATGCTCCGCCCGGAGGACTTCTATCAGAAGCAGTACAGTCTCATGTTCGATGCGATGACCCAGCTCTATCAGAAGGATCAGCCGGTCGACCTCGTGACGCTGTCCGAGAAGCTGAAGGCGACGAGCAACATCCCGCCGGAGGTGTACGACATCGCGGTGATCCGTGATATCGTCATGTCGGTGCCGACGAGTGCCAATGTAAAATCCTACTGCACCATCGTGAAGGAGAAGTCGATTCTCCGCACGCTCATCCGGACGAACGAGGACATCGCAAACATGTGCTACAGTGGCACGGAGTCCGCGGATACGATCCTGAATGAGACGGAGCAGCGGATCTTCAAGCTCCTGGAAACCAGAAACACCGGCGACAGTGAGGATATCGCAACCGTCGCGATGAAGGTGCTCGAGAACATCCAGGAAGCAGCACAGAACGGTGGACAGATCACCGGTATCCCGACGGGCTTCAAAGCGCTCGACTATAAGACCGCAGGACTTCAGCGCTCGGATCTCATCCTCGTAGCGGCTCGTCCGTCCATGGGTAAGACCGCCTTCGTCCTGAACATCCTCGATAACGTCGGCGTACGGCAGAAGAAGCCATGTATGATTTTCTCACTCGAGATGAGCCGGGAGCAGCTCGTCAACCGTATGCTTTCGATGGAGTCACTCGTCGATGCGGATAAGCTCCGTAAGGGTTCCCTCACCGATGAGGACTGGGGCGAGCTGATCAATGCTGTCGACCGTGTCGCAGATGCCAATATCACCATCGATGATACACCGGGTATTACGGTCGGAGAGCTCCGCTCCAAGTGTCGTAAGCAGAAGCTCGAAAAGGGACTCGACCTCGTCATTATCGACTACCTCCAGCTCATGTCCGGTGGCGGACGTGGCGGCGAGAGCCGTCAGCAGGAGATCTCGGAGATCTCCCGTTCCCTTAAGGCGGTCGCACGAGAGATGAAGTGTCCGGTCATCGCCCTTTCCCAGCTGTCGCGAGCGGTAGAGCAGCGTCCGGATCATCGTCCGATGCTGTCCGATCTCCGAGAGTCCGGTGCGATCGAGCAGGATGCTGATATCGTGATGTTCCTGTATCGTGATGAGTACTATAATAAAGATACGGAGCATCCGCATGAGGCGGAGGTCATCATCGCGAAGCAGCGTAACGGTCCGATCGGTACCGTCATCCTCGGATGGCAGGCAGAGTATACACGATTCGTGAATGCCGCCCTCGATCGCGACAGTCACTGATCAGACGCAGGATGAGGATGTAAGAACGTGCGGGTTCTGCAGATTTCACCAGAATCAGACGGAAATCTGCGGCTGCACGTAAAAGTTTTATAAAATCTCATGCAGAGATTTGCATTTTATATCGCTTTCAGTTACTATAATCTGAATAAAAATACCGGAGTCCTTCCGGTAGCGAAGGAGGCGCCATTATGAAAATTGAACGAATTGATGACAACTCCATCAGATGCACACTGACGAGCCTGGATCTGAGCTCTCGTAACATCAATCTCCGTGATATGACCTATGGGTCAGAAGCCGCGAAGCGACTGTTCACCGAGATGATGCAGAAAGCACAGAACGAGGTCGGCTTCACCGCCGACAGCGGACCTCTGATGATCGAGGCCGTACCGCTTCAGGGTGGTTCGATTCAGCTCGTTATTTCAAAAGTAGATGATCCGGAAGAGCTCGACACACGCTTTTCGAAATTTACAGCGGCTGCCGCCGGCAGTCAGAGCGGCTGGATCTCCCAGCTCGCAAGTGAAATTCTCGAGGGTGCGCATGGACTCCTTCAGGAAATGAAGGATAAGGCATCGCAGCAGGCAGATACACTGGATGGTGGAAACACCGCGACGAGCGGATCAGACGGCCATGCGGAAGCAGATGCGGATCGTCACGAGGACGATACCGACGTTTATCGCATCTACGTCTTCCAGTCTCTGGATCGCGTTATCGATGCAGCGACCGCCATCGGTGACATCTATGATGGTCCGAATACCCTGTATAAGGACCCGCAGGACCATCACTTCTATCTCGTTCTTCATGCCGGAAAGGGTGGGGCCAATGCACTCAACCGTGCGTCTAATCTCCTCTCGGAGTATGGAAGCAAGTTGAAGGATAACGAGCTATACGAGGCATATTTCAGTGAGCACTATGAGCTCTTCCTGAAGGAAAATGCCCTGCAGAAGCTGAGAAGCATCTGAGGAAAGAAACATAGACAGGCTGCGGAACGCAGCCATGAAAGAGGAGAACACGATTATGACGATTACGAAGGATATGCGCATCGGCGATCTGCTTCAGATGAATGAGATGATCGCTCCATTTCTGATGCAGAACGGCATGGGCTGTGTATACTGCCCGTCATCCATGATGGAGTCACTGGAAGAGGCCTGCATGGTGCACGGCATCGACTGTGATATGCTGACGGCCGACCTCAACGATGTACTGCTCGAGTACGAAGAGGCACAGAAGGCACAGCAGACAGAGCAGCCGGAAGCATAAATACAAACCAGAACACAAAAACAGGACGCCATGTGCGCCCTGTTTTTTTCGTTACTTCGGATACGGCATCCTGCTTTCATATCTTATTTCGACTTCATCGAGAGTCCGCCGCTCAGCATATCGCCGGTGATGATGGCGAGCTCGTGCGGGGTCTCCTTCATGTTGCTCGAGAACCAGTACTGCAGCAGACTGATCAGTCCGCCGACGATGAAAGCATAGTAGCTGTCGAACTGCTCCGGGCGCTGCTTCTTCGTGATGAAGGACCACTCATTCAGGCACTTCTCACGGACCAGCTCCTTCAGACTGTTCAGGAAACGGATATCTCCGTTTTCACCGATCAGGATGCGGATGAAATCGCCGTTTTTCATACAGAGCGTATAGACACTCTCGAAGAAGCGGGTCGCGTCATCGGAAACACTCTTCTCATCAAATTCGTTCAGCGTTTCCTTAAAGTCCTCCAGGATATCATCCTCGGTCTTCTCCAGGAGATCGAAGACATCCTTATAGTGCAGATAGAAGGTGCCACGATTGACATCTGCGAGATCGGTGAGCTCTCGTACCGAGATATCCTTCACCTGCTTCACCAGCATCAGATTCGCCAGAGCACCCTTAAGTGCGGCTCTGGTCTTTCGGATACGACGATCCGTCGTATCATTTTCTTTTATAGAACTTCCCATATCCATATCCTCCAAAGGCCATCAGCGGCCTGAATATATAAAATTCGTGGCTTTTCGCACATGATAGACACATACTGCGAAAATGTTTATTTATAAACCAAGCGACCCAAATTGACCATTGATAAATTGCACGCTCGTCTATATAATGGACAGTACCACAGAAATAGACATGTGTCAACAAATGAAACACAGGTTAATAAAGAACTTACATCAATTAAAGCACAAAATGTCGTAGATTCAGTGGCAGGACACACTAAAACTTGTTTTTTCATCGAAAAGACAGTGCAGGAGAGAGCAACATGAGCTTATTCAAGAAGAAAACGCAGGATACTGCCAGAGAAGCGTCTGTAAAGCAGGCACGAAATGAAATCCACCTTCCGGAGGATGAAGCCATCGAAGCCCACAAAAAGAAGAAGGAAGCGAAAAAAGCGCAGAAGCAGGAACATAAGCATAAGCACGGAAATCTCGCCGACTTCATCGTCGATCATAACAAGGGCATCCGAAACCTCATCATCCTGCTGGTGGTTTTCTTCGGTTTATGTTATCCACTCGTTTCGGTCAACTATGATCTGACGAAGTATCTTCCGAACGACGTGGATTCGAAGATCGCCATCAATAAGATGCGCGACGTCTTCGGCTATCCGGGTACTGGACGACTGATGCTGAAGGATGTCACCCTCTATGAGGCGAAGCAGTATAAGAATGAAATCGAGGCCATCGATGGTGTCGACCAGGTCATCTGGTGTGATCTGACGACGCAGGTCTATGGTTCCTCCGAGTTCATCAACTACGATGATATCGAAGACTACTATAAGGATAACAACGCCGTCATGGATATCACCTTCGAAGAGGGCGATACCTCGAAGAAAACGCATAAGGCCATACAGGAAATCGATGACCTGATCGGTGACCGGGGCTATCTCGTCGGGATGTCGCCGACGAACAAGTTTATCGAGGAAAACGTAAAGATGGAGATGCAGCAGGTTATGGGCATCGTCGTCGTCCTGATCTTCATCATCCTCCTCTTCACGACGACCTCCTGGTTCGAACCGGTCCTCTTCCTGACGATCATCGGCTGTGCCATCGTACTGAATAAAGGAACGAACATCTTCCTCGGCGAGATCTCGTATATCACGAACAACATCTCCGATATCCTGCAGCTCGCCACCTCGATGGACTATGCCGTTTTCCTGCTCCATGCGTTTGAGCGGCAGCGTGAGCAGGGCCTCGAAAAGGTCGATGCGCTGAAGCAGGGTCTCATGAGTACCATCACGACCATCCTGGCCTCCTCGCTGACCACCTTCTTCGGCTTCATCGTACTCATCTTCATGCGATTCAGTATCGGATGGGACATGGGTATCGCGATGGCGAAGGGTATCATCTGTTCCCTTCTGATGGTCATCTTCCTGATGCCGTCCCTGCTGCTCAGCTGGTCCGATCGTATCGACCGCATGCGGCACAAGCCGTTCCTGCCGAAGTTCCATCGCTTCAGTATCGCGGTCAATAAATTAAGCCCGATCATCCTGGTGGCTGCCCTCGTGGTAGCCGGACCGATCTACTTCGCACAGGGCATGAACAAGTTCATGTACGGCCCGGATGCGACGGGTGCAGGACCTGGAACCTCGATGTATGAAAACTCCGCGGCCATCGATGAGGAGTTCGGTCGAAGTAATCTGCTCGTCGCGATCTTCCCGGATACCGATCGACTGAAGGAAAAGGAGCTCTGCGATGAGCTCGAAGACCTCCCATATGTAAAGAACGTCACCGGCATGCAGGCGTACCTTCCGGAGGGACTTCCGGAGAGCTTCCTGCCGAGCTCCGTCACCGAGCTCTTCCATAAGGACGGCTATGCGCGACTGCTCATCTATATAAGAACGAAACCGGAATCCACGACTGCCTTCAAGTACTCGGATGAGGTCTCCGACATCATCAAGAGCTACTATCCGGGTGAAGCGTACATCACCGGTAACACACCGACGACCCAGGACATGGAAACGGTCCTGATCCCGGATTATAAACTCGTCAACGGTCTCGCGATGCTGTGCATCTTCATCGTCGTCGCGATCTCGTTCCACTCGGTCATGATGCCGATCATCGCGATGATACCGATCATGATGGCGATCTATGTGAACATGGCGTTCCCGTACTTCGCCGGCCGTGAGCTCATCTTCATCGCCTACGCCGTGGTCTCCTGTGTACAGCTCGGATCCACCATCGACTATGCGATTTCGTCGACCGAGAACTACCTGCAGACACGTGCGATCGAACCGGATAAACGGAAGGCCGCGATCCGTGCGACGCAGCTCAGCTTCCCGTCCATCCTGACATCAGGTACCATCCTGATCGTCTGCGGTTACGTCATCAGCTTCATGTCGTCCATCCCGGCCATCAGCCAGGTAGGTCATCTCGTGGGGCGAGGCGCCATCTTCTCGGTCGTCTTCGTCACCCTCCTGATGCCGTGCCTCCTGCAGATCGGCGATCGCTTCATCACCGTGCCGGCCGCGACCAAGCGTGCCCGTCGGAGAGCCGCGACCAACGAAACGATCATCGGTCTCCGCGAACTCCGTCGTGCCCGTCACCATCGGGTGAAGGAGCTCCTCGGTGGACATGGCGGAGCCGCGTCCGAAGCCAATGTCTCCACCGCGAAGTCAGATGGTTCCGTTGGCAGCATTGGCATGGGCACAGCTTCTGAGGCCAATGTCTCCACCGCGAAGGCAGATGGTTCCGCCGGAAGCATTGGCATGGGCACAGTTTCCGAAGCTGATGTCTCCACCGCGAAGACAGACAGCTCCGCTGGCGGCATCGCCCCAGACGGAGTGAAGGAAACCGCATCTGAAAACAGTGACCACGAAGCATCAAGCGAAAAGTGAAGGAGTGAGGACTATGAGAAAGCATTCAGTCCAGAAAATGATGAAAAAAACGGCAGCTTACACCGTGCTTTTAAGCTGCCTCACCACAAATATACTGGTCGCACCGATGACGGCGTATGCCGGACAGGCGACCGCAGACGTCGATGAGACCCTGTACCTGAATCTCGACTACTATGGCAACATCAGTGATGCCAATGTCGTCAAGGGCATCAACTTCAACGGTACGAGCAGCTACACGGACTTCGGTGACTATCTGAAGATCACCAACATGACCGATGAGCAGAAGCCGGAGATCAAGAACGGTTCCATCACCTTCGAGAAAAACAAGAACGGAAAGTTCTTCTTCCAGGGTGAGCTGAAGCCGGATAAGATTCAGGCACCGTGGACCTTCGACATCACCTATAAGCTGAACGGCGTGGTGACCGATGCGGATAAGATCGCTGGTGCGTCCGGTCTCGTCGAGATGGACATCGACTGCATGCCGAACAAGAGCGTGTCGAAGTACATGCAGGACAACATGATGCTCTTCGTGGCGATCCCGGTCGATATCCAGAAGTGCTATTCGGTCGATGCACCGGAGAGCCAGACCATGACCCTCGGACAGTACACCGGCATCGTGTTCACTGCGCTTCCGGGACAGGAGGGACACTTCCAGGTTCGTCTCGGTACCGATCAGTTCGAGTCGGTCGGTGCCATCTTCGCGATGACCCCGGGCACCGTCGGTGCGCTCAATAAAATCAAGGATATCAAGGATATCAAGGATGACTTCCGTGATGATACGAACGCCATGCTCGATGACTTCGATGATGTCCTCGATGATGTCACCGATGTCAGCGCTCAGCTGAAGATCACGAACCAGATCCTCGAGCAGCTGCAGTCCGGCAAGAATAAGATCCACGGCAACGCGCAGGTCATCTTCGATGGCAATGATGTTGCGATCCAGGATCTCCGCGACCTGAACGGCACCCTGACTCCACTGAACGATGATCTCAAGACCGCGCAGTGGATGGTCTATGATGTAAATCAGAACCTGAACACCCTCGACGCGGATCTCATGGACTCGAGCGCCAAGCTGAAGAGCCTGAACACGAAGCTGAAGCGGCTCGGCAGCTCCATGAGCGGCACCAGTATCGATAACCTGCAGATTCAGGATATGTCGGATGAAATCAAGGGCGTGACCTCGACGCTCGGAAGGGTGAATACCGATATCAAGAATCTGACGGATTCGGATAACCGGGAGGAGTTCAAGGCAAGTGCGTCGGAGGTGACCACTGATGCAGCGCTCACACATGTAAAGAATCATACAGAAGGTGTAAGTTCGGAAGAAGCCGCAGCGGCAGAAGAAGTCGTAAAGAAGGTGCAGAAGGCAGCGAAGCTTGCACAGACCGATCCGAGCAGTACAGAGGAGTATGTACCACAGATCGTTGCGAAGTGTAAAAAAGCCGTAAAGGATACGTTTGATCTTGCGCGGCTTGATGCTGTAGAAAGTCAAAATGCAGCACTGGGCACGCAGGTCATGACGGCCCTCGACATGAATCCAACGCAGCTGGATGATACGACGAAGGGTACGATTATCGTCCTCTCGACCGCGCTTCAGAATATGGGTATCACCGACACCGCGACCATCGCAGAGGCGGTTGGTGCAGCGCTGGCCAATATGGCGAGTGGCGGCGATGGCAGCACTGCTCTGGCTCCGTACCTCTCCTCCTCTCCGAAGGGACAGGCAGCGAAGGAAAAAGCGGTTCAGGAATTCCTGAAGGAAAAGACGGCTGAAGCGCTTGGCAGCGATATGACGAAAACGAGTGCTTATCTCGGTCATGTGAATGATCTTTCGAATCTCCAGAATGATGCGAAGGATCTGGAGAATACCGCCATCGGTAAGAATGCTTCGCAGCTTGCAGATGATGTGCATGGCCTGACCGGTGCCATCGAGGATATCCTTACTGCGACGGACAGTCTCGTCGACAGCGATGCGGCCGAGAACCTGGTCGATTACATCAACAGCGTCACATCGGATCTCAACGAAATCATGGAGAACGGTGGTGCGGTGGCGTTCGATGCGGCGAAGACGCTCAACACACTTCGCGGTGTCATCAGTGATATCGATGAGCTCATCGGCATCATGAACGCATACTACGGCGATGTCCAGAAGACCCTCGAGGATTCCGGGAATGTACTGACCCAGATTCAGAAGACCTCCGGTGATGCGGCGACGGCGCTTCAGAACCTGAACTCGACGCTTCGCTCCGCAGAGCCTGACTTCTCTGCAGCGGCAGACAACTCCTTCGAGGTCGGTCACATGGCGATCGACAACACAAACAAGATCGTCGACGATACGAAGAACTTCAAGTCCACCGGACGCAATCTTCGTGATACGATTAATAACAAGCTCGATGAGGAGGAAGCAGATAACAACTTCCTGAACATGGACCCGGAGGCGACGAAGGTTTCGCTCACGAGTGATCAGAACCAGGAGCCGACCTCCATCGCGATCATCTGCCGTTCGGATGAGATTTCTGTCAGCGATGATACGACGAAGACCCTCGACGCGGAGGTTCCGGATGCGTCGACGACCCTCCTCGGCAGAATCAAGGCGGTATTCGTGAAGCTCTGGAACACGGTTCGTTCCCTGCTCGGCATGGACGACTAAGACGTAGAGGAAGAGGAGATGGACAGAGCGGAAAGGAAGCATGATGAAGAAGATACAGAAAACACTGATGATCACCGGTGCGCTCGCGGCACTGATGTCGGCACCGGCGTATGCCATGATTAAGTCGATCGAGATCGATGCAGACACCGATTCGATTCCGAGCTACAGCGCAGGCACGGCGTTTTTCCCGGAGTACGAGGTGTCGGATGACGACGCAGACGGGCTGACCGTGGCCTTCTCCCCGGAGGCGGCGTCGGCGATGGGTGGCGGTAATCCGACGATTCCGGCGACCGTGAAGTTCACGATTCAGAGTGACAGCGAGGACCTCGATGACGACCTCCGGATCATCGGCACCGGCATCCGCAGTACGTATGTGGACATGGTGTCGGTGGATAATTCCGAGGCCAGCGGACGCCTGCTGGTGTACCCATTCTACGAGCTGATCGCACCGACCGTGACGATCAGCGGCACAGAGGCGCAGTGGGCGGAGGTGCCATACGCCGGAAAATACGAGATCGTGACGACTTATGTGACGAAGAGCGGCAACGAAACCACGACACATCACACGACGAAGAACTGCTACTACAACATCGGGTCGGCGGTGACCAATGCTTATAACGGTCAGGTCGGTGTCGCGGTGCGCGCGTTGCCGACGGGCGATGAGGGCTATCAGACGCTCACCATCGCAAACGGTGGCATCGTGAACGGCGTCGCGAAGTGGGATGCACTCACAGAGTTTGCAAACCAGTACGAGCTGAAGATCAGCTATACGCTGAACGACGGAAAGAAGCAGACCACCCGCTGTAAAACGACGGACACCAGCAAGAATGTCAGCGCGTATGTGAATTCCGCGGCGAACAACTCGCTCGTGGTGACCGTGCGTGCGCTGCCGAAGCAGAACGACGCGGCGTACTACAACATCGCGACCTCCGAGTGGGGACGTGCCGGTGGATATACGGCGGACACCTCGGACTATGAGATCGACGATAAGTGGGCGTTTCTCTCCAGCTATCAGGCGACGGTAGAGGGTGATTTCGCGACGAAGCTCCGTGGCAGCGCGGCCCGCTTCGGCACCACGGCCTCGACCGGCAGCCAGGACGGCTCCTGGAACCGTGTCGCCTACCACTGGCAGTACATCGTGAACGGCGCACCGTTTAATCAGGGCTGGCGCCAGATCAACGGCAGCTGGTACTACTTCGACGCTGACGGCTACATGCATACCGGCTGGCTCGAGTGGAACGGCCACTGGTACTACCTCGAGTCGAAAGTCGGCGCGACCTGCGGCACCATGTACACCGGTACACAGCAGATCGGCGGCGCGACCTACAGCTTCGCAGCCGACGGCATCTGCCTCAATAAATAATTTCATATAAGTGAAATCAGAACCCCGGAGGACAGCCCTCCGGGGTTTTTGCTGAATAAAACGTGAATCCGAGATATAAATATTAGGAATGATGGATTCTGCTTAACATTCCACGGAAACTCCGTTATACTGTTTGTCGACTTTATATAGGGAGAACAGGCAGAGAAGCCTGTAAGAGAAGATGAATAAACAGTGGTTTTCAAAGGGCTTACGCGATGGTATTCCGATCGCGGCGGGATATTTTGCAGTGTCGTTTGCGCTCGGCATCGCGGCGCGGAACGCAGGACTCAACGCGTTTCAGGCGACGCTTGCGAGCCTGCTGTGCAACGCCTCCGCGGGTGAGTTCGCGGGCTTCACAGTGATCGCGAGCAATGCTTCCTACCTCACCATGGCGGTGATCACGGCGATTACGAATGCACGCTACCTTCTGATGTCAGCGGCACTTTCACAGAAGCTGCCGGCGGATACGAAGCTCGGTCATCGACTGCTGGTCGGCTTCTGGATCACGGATGAGATCTTCGGTGCCTCCGCGACGGTACCGGGTAAGCTGAATCCTTTTTATAATTATGGACTCGCGGTGTGCGCGCTCAGCTTCTGGGCCCTCGGCACCTGCCTCGGCGTCGTGGTCGGCAACATCCTGCCGGCGAATGTCGTGAGTGCGCTCGGCGTACTCCTGTACGGCATGTTCCTCGCCATCATCATGCCGCCAGCGCGGAAGGACCGGGTCGTCCGTCTGCTGGTAGCGGTATCCATGCTGCTCAGCTTCATCTGCGCACGCGCACCATGGATCTCGCAGCTCAGCGATGGCACGCGCATCATCATCCTGACAGTCGTGATCGCCGGTGCCGGCGCGGTTTTCTTCCCGATTTCCGATGAAGAGGAGAAGGCTCAGGGCGAGGGTGTGGATATCAGCGCGGCGGATATGGAGGTCTCAAAATGATGCATCAGAAATATGTATATATCTTTATCATGTTTTTCGTGTCGTTCCTGATCCGTGTGCTGCCGCTGACGCTCATCCGGAAGGAGATAAAGAACCGGACGATCCGCTCATTTCTCTACTATGTGCCGTACGTGACACTGGCGGTCATGACCTTCCCGGCGATCATGGACGCGACCGCGCAGCCGATGGCGGGTCTCGCCTCGCTGGTACTCGGCATGATCATCGCCTGGTTCGGCGGCGGACTCTTCCCGACCGCGATCGCCTGCAGCGTGACGGTGTTCGTACTGGAGATGATGCTCTGATAGAAGCCGCCGGAGGGCAGCTTACATCAGGTCTTCAGCTCGTTGTAAATATCGCGCTTCGAGACACCGCGGTCCTTCGCGACGGCCTTCATGGCCTCCTTCTCGCTCATGCCCTGATCGAGGTAGTGCTGCATATGGTCTGTGAGTGGCATGGCGTTCCAGTTCGCCTGCGCCTCCTCGGTGATGGACTCCGGAGAGCGCCCCTCGATGACGAGCACATACTCGCCGAGCGGGTCCTCCTCCTGATACAGCGCGATGGCGCCGCCGAGGGTGGTACGGATCGCTTCCTCGTGCTTCTTCGTGAGCTCACGACAGAGGGAGATGCGGCGCTCCGTGCCGAGGACATCCGCGAGATCCCGAAGTGTGACACGCAGCTTGTGCGGTGCCTCATAGAGAATCATCGTGCGGGTCTCGGTGCGCAGCTCCTCGAGGATGCGCTGGCGCTCCTTCTTGTTCGCCTTTTCCGTCGGAAGGAAGGCCTCGAAGGCGAAGCGACGGGTCGGGAGTCCGGAGATGGTGAGGGCGGTGACGGCGGCGACCGGTCCCGGCAGCGAGGTGACGGTGATGCCGGCTTCGACGGCCTGCCGGACGAGTTCCTCACCCGGATCGGAAACGCAAGGCGTGCCGGCGTCCGTGATGATCGCGACGTTCTTTCCGGCGAGCATATCCTGCACCAGCGCCCGGGCTTTGTCGTACTTGTTAAATTCATGGTACGCCGTCATCGGCGTTTTAATCTCGAAATGATTTAACAGCTTGATCGAGTTTCGTGTATCCTCCGCGGCGATCACGTCGACGGACTGCAAGCACTTTATCACGCGAAAGGTCATATCATCGAGATTACCGATCGGTGTCGCGCATACATACAGTGTTCCTGCCATTGTAAACCTCCATAACTGCAGCTTTCTCCGGGATCGGCACCACCCGCGGCGTGAGGACGTCGGCGGTCGATGACATTGGCCGACCGGCGTACGCGGCCGGTGTTCCCTGCAGAAGCTGCATCGTTAAGCTCCATTGTAAACGAAACGCTTCCTATACACTATTAATTTTTTTCGGAATGTTTAAGATTTCAGCACTTTACTTGCAAATACAGTAGGGCTCTGCTATATTACGAATGATTTAAAGGCTCTTCGGGGCTTTATTTTTTACTTACAGAGTATATAAAATCTGTCGCCGGTGCCGCGTATATGCGCATATATGTGCCGGACGATGATGAGGAGAAAAAAGATGAAGAAACTCATGGCGATGCTTGTCCTGGCAGCGACGATCTGTATGGCGGTTGCAGGATGTGGTAAGAAGGCAGATGATCAGACGAAGGAGACCGTAAAGGCAGCGGAGACCGCGCCGGATGGTTCGGCTGTTACGGAGGCGGCTGCAGAGGTGGAGACCGATGCAGAGAATGGTCTTCCGGCGAATCGTCAGCCGGATGCGACGGCTCCGGTCGTGGATACCGTGATGGTATATGCGATGGTGAATGGTAAGATGTCTCAGGTGATGGATTCCGTAGAGGAGCTCAACGAGCAGACACTGCTCGATAAGCTGATCGAGCTGGGCACCGTCGCAGAGGGTACGACCCTCGTCAGCTTCGAGAAGGTCGACACGGGCGAGACCGTGATGGCCGGCCCGGGCGCTCCGGAGGGACAGGAAACGATGGCAGTACAGGATGGTGTGCTGACACTGTCCGGTTTCAAGCCGGGTGAGGGCCTCGATGAGGCGAGCGCAGAGAAGGCTGTAGCCGATACCTACGCTGCAAACTTCGAGCTGAACCAGTGCACTGTAACACTTCAGTAAGACACGAGATGAGAACACCGCAGGGCCTCCTGCGGCGTTTTTTCGATTTTGGGACTGTATACAGCTGCGCCTGCGCCTGTGTAGTTACTGTTCACTCGTGTACTGATCGGGCAGGGGCCGTGTCGGGAAGTCGGTTGACGAGTGAACAGTAACCCTATGTACGGTGGCGGGAATCAGGTAACTGCCCCTGCGTGTGCGGACATCGATGGGGGCGATGAGAGGAGGAAGGATGAACTTTAA
>CABTMH010000043.1 GCA_902485915.1 uncultured Oribacterium sp.
CAAACCGGCGCTGGAGAGCACCGAGCCGGATTTGAAGAGCAGGGGAGCAAAGGGCGTTTCGCGGGCAAAGACAGTGAAGTACGCGTTGGAAGCACTCTCGCCGCCGGCGAGAAGAAGGACGTCGTCATGTACGTCACCCCGTCGAAGGACGCCATGTCCGGTGACTACGCGATGACCGTCAGCGCGCAGAATGAAGATACCTCGCTCGACCAGTCCTTCCGTGTCACCGTCAAGACCTCGACCCTCTGGGGCGTCGTCGGAATCCTCATCATCGCAGCCGTCATCTGCGGCCTCGGCGAGGTGTTCCATAAGTACGGGAGGCACTGATCATGACCGAGCTTCAGAATAAAACGGGCGCCACCCTGGCTGCTGCCAATGCAGTCGTCCGCGACGTACATCATCCTGCAGCCAATGCAGTCGACCGCGACGCATATCGTGCTGTGGCTGCTGGTGATCCGGACGACTGGCGATCCGAGCGGAATGAGGGTCTGCATGAGATCATCATCCGAACGAACGAACTGGTGAAGCAGTACGGCGATGTGACCGCGGTCGATCACCTGAACCTCGAGATTCATAAGGGCGAGGTCTTCGGTCTGCTCGGTCCGAACGGCGCCGGTAAGACCACCACGACCCTGATGCTGCTCGGCCTCACGGATCCGACGTCCGGAACCGCTGAAATCAGCGGCCTCGACTGCACACGTGATTCCCTGGCCGTGAAGAAAATCGTCGGCTACCTGCCGGATAACGTCGGCTTCTATCCAGATATGAGCGGTCGTGAGAATCTGATTTTCTCCGGCATGATGAACGGCCTCACACGAAAAGAAGCGGAAGAGCGGGCCGTCGGTCTCCTCGAGCGGGTCGGCATGACCTACGCCGCGGATCGAAAGACGGGCACCTATTCACGCGGTATGCGGCAGCGTCTCGGCATCGCCGATGTCCTCATGAAGGATCCGGAAATCATCATCATGGATGAGCCGACCCTCGGCATCGACCCGTCCGGCATGCGTGAGCTCACGGCCCTGATCCGTGAGCTGAGTGTCAAGGATGGTCGGACGATTCTGATTTCCTCCCACGAGCTCTATCAGATCCAGGAAATCTCTGACCGCGTCGGCATCTTCGTAAAAGGTCGGATGATCGCCTGCGGACGCATCGACGAGCTCGGACAGCAGCTGCAGAACGAAGGCCTCTACATGGTTGATTTCCGCGCAGAGAAAACAGAAAACGGTCAGGATACCGGATATCATGCTGCGTCACTGGATCTATACAGCGGTCGAGAAGCGATCGATGCCACGGCAGAGACAGCAGCCTCCGCAGCTGGAACAGCGACATCTGGCAGACATGGCGGAGCAGCGGAAGATCGGGCAGTTTCTGAAACCGAGGAACTGAAGGTGCTGGTGCGCGGCATCGCAGGTGTGCGACTCGTCGGCGTGAAGGAGGATGGAACCCTCCATGTCGAGGCAGGCCGTGACATCCGCGCGGAGCTCTTCCGGAAGCTGACGGACGCCGGGTATCTTCTGAGCGAGCTTCATGAGCGTGGCGGTGACCTCGATGAAATCTATCGCAAATATTTCGAAAAAGCAGGAGGTGACGAGAACTATGATAATCGCACAGAACAGCATAAGGAAAAGCGATCACTCAGAGAGAAGCTTCTCCAACGCAGCCGCTGATTTCTCGCAGTGCAGTAGAGCTGGAGCTGCGCCGGAAGCAGGGAAAAAATCTGCTGGAAATCTGCTGAAAAAAATCGTCGACTGGTTCATGGAGGAGGACGATCTCCTGCCGGGCGAGACACCGGAAAGCCATGCAGCGAACGTGCGGACCAACCGCCGCGGCATGATGGTGCTCTACCGGAAGGAGCTCGCGGATCATCTCTGCAGCCGTCGCTTCTGGGCACTTTTTGCGCTCCTCATGATCGTCTCGGTGGCGAGCCTGTACGGCGCCATCGGATCGCTCCGGCAGACAGCATTGGCCGCACAGTCGCAGGGACAGGCCGTCAGTGAATTCCAGTTTCTGAAACTGTTTACGACCGCCGGCAGCTCGATCTACAGCTTCCAGAGCTTCATCGGCTTCCTCGGTCCGATCTTCGGCATCATGCTCGGCTTCGACGCCATCAACGACGAGCAGGCGCAGGGCACGCTGAACCGCCTCGCTGCGCAGCCGATCTATCGTGATACCATCATCAACGCGAAGTTCCTCGCAGGTGCGACGGTCATCTTCCTGACGGTCTTTTCCCTCGGTGGTGTTCTGTCCGGACTCGGGCTGCTGCTGAGCGGCACGAAGCCGATGGCAGAAGAGTGGGCGCGCCTCGTGATCTTCCTGCTGCTGAGCGGCGTGTACATCTCGGTATGGCTCGCGTTTTCCGTCCTCTGCTCGACGCTTTCGCGCCACGCGGCGACGTC
>CABTMH010000044.1 GCA_902485915.1 uncultured Oribacterium sp.
ATTGCCATGTTCGCAGAATGCCTGATCTGTATAATTCCGCATTGCTACGGTTCACAAAACGCTAAATCTGAAGAATTTAGCATTGCCGATTTTTCACAAAATCAGGCTTTTACTTCACTGCCCGCGGGACGATCATGATCCGATCCATCTCCTCGTCCGGGAGGTATGGCGCGAGGTCCTCGAGTGGCGGGCTGATGATGCTGCCGTCCGGGAGGCGTTTCGCGGCGGACTTCGGGAGGAACTGCTGGGTCAGGGTCACCATGATCTCGCAGATGGCCGGGCCGTCGGTCGCGAGGGTCTCTGCGACCGCGTCGTGCAGCTCTTCGTTGTGATGCGCGCGGATGAACGGGAAACCATACGCGTGTGCGATCTTCTCCATGTCCGGGAAGCTCAGGTCCTGGACGCCGCCCATACCCGAGTCGATGCCAATGCCTACAAGCGGCTCTCCGCGGAAGAGGTTGGTCTGCGTCTGGCGGATGCTGTGGTAGCCGCCGTTGTTGATGACAAAGATCTTAATCGGGAGCTGGTGGCTGATGATCGTCTGAAGCTCCTGCAGGTTCATCTGGATGGAGCCGTCGCCGGTGAGGACAAGGATGTCATGCTTCTCGTACGCCGGATAATGCTCGTCGCGTCCGGTCCAGTACGGGTCACGAAGCTCGGCGGCGAGCCGGTCATCGGCGGACTCATGGAAGGATGGATCCGCAGCCAGTGCCGCATAATCGTGGTCCTGCTGGACGTCGCCTGCATTGGCATCGGCTGTCTCCCGTAGAAGCGAGGCGTCCGCGCCGCCGCATGGGGTCGCCTCGACGGAGGCATGCACGGCCACCGCGGCACCGATCGCCGCCGGGAGTCCATAGCCCATCGAAGCGACGCCGTCCTGCGAGATGAAGCGGGTGCCCGGCTTGATGCGGTAGGCCTGTCCGCCCGCCACGCACGGGGAGCCGTTGCCGACGACGGTCACCTGGCCCGGGGCCGCCTGGTCGGAAAGCTCCTGGATGAGCGCGTAGACGTTGGCGAAGGACGCCGGGTCCTCCGGGGACAGCGTCGGGTCGCTCGGCGCAAGGTACTCCGGCAGGATCGTCGGATAGTTGTCGCGGTAGAACGCACAGGTCGCGAGCCAGCTGAGGCGGGTGCCGGCCGGGGTCTGGGCGAGTGCGTTTTCAGCCAGTACATCCTGGCGGGCGAGCGCCGTGTGGCAGACGCTGAGTGCGTCGTCGCGGAGGAGGCCTTCGCCGCCCTGGAAGAGCGGGTGCGCCGGGGTGTGGCCGAGGACGTGGAGCTCGCGGAGCAGACACTGCAGAAGCATACGGGCGTCGGCATGGACAGCGAGGTCACAGTGCACGGACGGCTTCCGAAGCTCCTCCGCATCGATGTCGTTCACGATCACGTAGGCGTCGCGGGCCCAGCTCTTGAAATCGTAGCCGACCTGACGGATGTTGAGGCGGGAGCCAATGCTGAGAATCAGGTCAGCGTTCTGTACGGCGAGGTTACCCGGACGGTCACCGCGGCCACCCGGACGGCCGACGTAGAGCGGGTCGTCACTCGGGATGATGTCCGGACCGTTCCAGCCGACCACAACCGGGATGTTGAGACGGTGTGCGACTTCCAGGAAGAGGGACTCGGCGCCCGCGATGCGGATGCCGTTTCCCGTATAGAAGATCGGACGACGGCTCGCGCGGATCTTCTCGAGGATGATCTGCACCTGCTGCGGATCCACCGGCGGCACAGCCGCCTCACGCTTCGATGTGTCGGCATCCGCCGGGATGCGGTGCGCCGCGGCGACGGTCTCGGCCGCCATGGTTGCAGGGGACATCGACGAAGCTGCAGAACCGGATGCTACCGGGATGCTGGCTGCGGCGCAGGTGACGGATGCGCGGTCGACTGCATTGGCTGGGGTTGCGGTGACGGATGTGTGGTCGACTGCATTGGCTGGGGTTGCGGTGACGGATGTGTGGTCGACTGCATTGGCTTCATACGGAGAGCGTGCGAAGGCGTTCCGGCAGAGCGGGTAGGCGTCGGAGCGCGTGGTGGCATCCGCGGAGGTGGCCCAGCCGTCGCCACCGGCCGCGTAATCTGCCGGGTCGAAGCCGATCAGCTCGTCCGTCTCGATGAACTTCCCCTGGATGTCGACCGGGATGTCGAGCCAGCAAGGGCCCGGGCGGCCGGTCTGGCTGAGATAGATGCACTTTTCGAGCGCGTAGCGGACGCGGTACGGGTCGGTCAGCATCTCCGAATACTTCGTCATGCAGTCAATGGACTTCGTGATATCGAACTCCTGGTCGCCCATCGCACGTAGGCGGGTGCCGTTCTGCTCTTCTGCCCAGCGCGCGGTGTTATCATAGCGGACCTGGCCGGAGATGATCAGCATCGGGATGGAGTCGAGCCAGGCACCGAGGACGCCGGTGATGGCGTTGGTGCCGCCCGGGCCGGAGGTCACGCAGAGAAGCGCCGGTCGGTTATAGATGCGAGCGTAGCTCTCGGCGGCCATCGCGCAGGCCTGCTCGTGGTGCTGGTAGAGCGTGTGCATGCCCTTCTGGTGGCCGAAGGCGTCGTTCAGGTGCATGGCACCGCCACCGGTTACGCTGAAGTTCTGGGTGATGCCGTTTGCGACGAGGGTTTCGGAAATGTAGTTCGCAAGCTTGATTTTCATTACTAAAATCCTTTCGGTTGTCCGAGCCTCCATACAAGCCATGCAGAGATGTGTCGCCGGAAACTCTATATTTACAGCCATAAACCTGTCTTTCTGGACTTTCTATTGTACTAGTTCACGGGAAGAGGCGCAAGGGGCCGAGCAGGAAGTGGGTCCCCTGCCTGGATTGTTAGTGTTACTGTTCACACGAGTACTGATCAGGGAATTTTTCATACCTTCAGGCATATTGTGTGCGAATCCCAGCCGTCGTGTCTGCGGTGCCATAAACCCTTCCAGGGATATTTTTCATACTGTAGGCACGGTAAGCGCTCTATGACGGGGCAATGCCTACATCTGAATGCTGGGAATTTGTCGCTCGTGCGCGCTGGCCAGATAGTGCTCGAGGAGGCGACGGTTTACGCCGTCGCTTCGACGGAGGTCGCGGGTATCGTCGAGGAGGCGACGGCAGGCGTTATAGGCGGGTTCACCGCAGATGTCGGCTCCGAGGATGTGGATGTCGGGGTCCGTGGTGAAGCGATCGAGCTCGTGCCGGAATTCTGCTTCGGTCATGATGCCCTGGTCCCAGTTGGTGCGCAGCACTTTTCGGGAGAGGACGTCCTTATCGATGGAAATGTAGACCGGGAGGTGGAGCGCGTCGAGGATGTGTGGCAGCTCGCGCGCTGCGCGGCCATCCAGGATGTCATCCTCCGTAAAACAGCAGAGGCGCACGGGCGCGATTTGGGATACTCGCTCAGCGAGGACGTCATCGTCGGCTACGAGACTCGGCAGCTCACGCTCGATGATGTCGGCCTGGGCGCGTTCCGGGCCAATGATGAGGACGGCGCGGCAGTGCCTGTTCCGGAGGAGAACGTCACGGATCCAGGAGCCACAGCTCATGAGGCCGGGGAAGACGGGTTTTCGGAGGTCGACGTGGTGGTCGTAGACGACGAGTGCGAAGTCTTCGGTGATTTTTTCGCACCAGAAGCGGGTGAGGTAGTGAAAGTTGCCATTGTCGAGAAAGTGGAGGCCGCGCGCCGGGAAGTCAGCGATGCGACGGCGGATCTCATCCGCGGCGGCATCGTCGCAGAAGCCCGTGGTACCAGTCAGTGTGGTGAAATCGAGGATGGTCGGAGTGAACGGCGAATGTAGCGTGCGCGCGGCAGTAACAGACATGCACCGCGGCGATACAGCTCGCGCGGGCGCGGGACTGCCGAGGCCGATGGACGGCTCGCACGATGCCGCTCGTGCAGATACGGAACTGCCGGAACCTGTAGTCAGCGCGGGCGCGGGGCTCTTCTGTTCTGAAATATAGAACGTTTCGTCTTCGTAGATATGGGTGAAGTTCATGATGACGACGGGATCCTGCATTGCCTGCCTCCTTACAGGATGTACTCGCTGACGACCTTGATGGCGAGGAGGACGAGCACGACGAGGATCGACGGGCGAACGATTTTCATGCCGTTTTTCATCATGAGGCCGGCGCCGATGTAGTTCCCGATCATGTTACAGATGGCGCATGGGATGCCGATCAGGAAAACGGTCTGGCCGTGCAGGATGAAGATCACGAGGGAGGTGATGTTTGTCGTCAGATTGATGACCTTCGTCTGGCCGTTGGCGGTTTTGATGCCGAGCTTCGCAAAGACGGTGAAGGCGATGATGAGGAAGGTGCCGGTGCCCGGACCGTAGAAGCCATCATAGAAGCCGATGATGAGCGCGGCGAGGATGGCGGTCATGTACACTTTCGGGGTGTCCGTCTGCGCTTCTTCGATGTTATCGTGGAAGATGTGGCGGTTCAGGACGATGAAGGCGGTCACGGGCAGGACGACGAGGAGGATCGTGACGAGGACCTGCTCCGGGATGAGGAGGCTGATCCGGGCACCGATCGAGGAGCCGATGACAGCTGCGACGATGGACGGAATCGCGAGCTTCCAGTTCACGAAGCCTTCGCGAATGAAGCGGATGGTCGCGACGGTGGTGCCACAGCTGCTGGAAAGCTTGTTGGTGGCGATGGCGTAATGCGCCGGGAGGCCGGCGAGCAGGTAGGCCGGAAGGGAAATCAGACCGCCACCTCCGCCGATGGCGTCGATGAGACCGGCGAGAAATACGAGCGGACAGCAGATAAGATAGGTCAGAAATGTGATATGCATAGTGGTGGTACCTCAGTCTTCATGGGTATGGCAGGGATGGTGGGCGACGCGTGCAGACGCGTGCAGCGGGCGGCAGGCGCGACAGTGCAGCGGCACCTGGCGACAAGCGCAGCGGGACGCAGAGCGCGGAGCCATCCAGGTTCCGGTCGTCTGCATTGCCCAGCTGAGCAGGCCCGAACAATGATGTTCATGTTATACCCTTCTCTTCGCAAGCGCAAGCCCTGAAATGGATATGATTTCTATATCCGGTGGTTGAGGCGGCGGAGAAGATTCCTCATTCTAAAAGCCAGTCTATGACATTCAAAACTTTTATGCCATCATAATTTCCGAGTGAAAATCGATCCAGTGTCAGGACAATCTTTTCATAATTATCCTGAATGCTCCGCAACGGTCTCATCTCTCTCTCAAAGGTTTTTTCCTCCGTCATGTCAGCAGTTACCTGATAATAGGTAAGCACACCTTCCTTCTGTGTCACAAAGTCGACCTCCGTAGAGCCATATTTTCCGATATTGACTTTGCTGCCCCTTCGCGAAAGTTCGAGATACACAATATTCTCAATGGTAAATCCAAGATCATATCGCTTTCTTGGAAGAATGTGGTTTCTGATTCCCATATCTACCATATAAAATTTACTATTGATCTTTAAAAGCTGTTTTCCCACAATATCAAATCGCTCTACGGGATAAAAAATGAAAGACTCTGTAAGGGCTTCAACATAATCGCTGACTGTGTTTTGGGATACTTTTCTGCCCGCTGAGGTCAGATAGTCGGTTATACTTTTCATTGACACAGGGCTGCCGATAACGCTTGCCAGATACCTGGCAATGGTCTTTAGTAACGTAATGTCCGTGATTTTTCGTTTTCCGTCCTCTTTTTCCCTTCTTGCCTGACGCTGCTCGATATCTTTTACAATAACGGTATTGTAGATTCCCTCTAAGTACTGATCTATTTTTTCATCCGTGCGGTTCATTACTGCCACATACGGAATCCCACCAGTTTTCATAAACTCTGCAAAAGCTTCTTCTTTTGCCATACCTGTCACCGCCATATACTCACGGAAAGAAAACGGCAGCATCTTGATCTCTGTGTACCTTCCTGACAAAAGCGTTGCAAGCTCACTTGACAGCATATATGCATTGGAGCCTGTGATATAAATATCCACATGGTCTCTGATGTAAAGGCTGTCAACCACTTTCTCGAATGATGGAACTTCCTGAACCTCATCCAAAAAGATGTATGTCATCTTATCTGCACACAAACGTTCCTTGAGGTAGTTGTACAGCTTCATATAATCTTTTAAAGGTTCGTAATCCAGATTTTCAAAATTGATAGAAATAATCTGTTCTGGCGTGACTCCATTCGCTAAGAGTCTCTGCTGATACTGTTCCAGAAGTACAGATTTTCCACAGCGACGGATTCCCGTCACAACCTTAATCTGCTGCTCGTCTTTCCATGCCCAAAGCTGGTCAAGATATTCTTTTCGTTCAACCATATCTGCATTTCTCCTTTTTCCCAGTATGGCATATCACGTGCAGAATTTCAATTTATTTTCCCATTTCGGAAACTTCCTTTTATTTTATTATGTATTTTCGTCCCGGACGAACAGCGTCGCGACCCAGCTTGCGGCGGCTGCGCTGAAATAAGCGGTCGGGTAGTCCACACAGCCCTGGCTCTTCCGGGTGCCGAGGGCAATGCCGGCGGCCTCTCCTTTGGTGGTTGGGAGGTAGGCCTGACGCGACCGTCCGTTGATGCTGTATTCGCTCAATTCGAGATATCCGAGCCCGGCCAGCTTCCGATCGATGGCCGCACCAGACAGCTTCTTTCGTTCCCGGACACGCAGCTTCGGCTGACTCGTTAATTCGATCGGGCTCTCCGTCTCCTCGGCGTCTGCGGCGAGCGCGTTCAGAAGCGCGGCGATTTCCGGTGAGCGCAGGCCATCTGCGCAGTGGAAGGAGGCGGCTTCTGCCACGGTCAGGAAGAAGTCCTGCTTTTTCTTGACCTGCTTCCGCGTCCGCTGCTGCAGGTACTTCTCCTCGAGGAAGGCCAGCAGGACATCATCCGGGATGAACCGATATTTCGGACTTTTCTGTAAGTCTGCGACGCGTGCCGGATCCGCCGCGAAGCCCATCGCTGCACTGGCTCCGCTGCCATCCTGCAGATCCTCCTGCATCTCCTCTGACACGTTTTCGTAGAAATCCGCGACACGCGCAGGGTCGAGGGCTTTCCGGATCTCATCGGTGAAGGCTTCGTAGTGGAGTTCCAGCTTCCGCTGGCCGACGCCATTGATACGTGCGAATTCCTCGCGGGTGAGCGGGAGCATACGACACATCTCCACCAGTGATTTGTCGGTGAAAATCTGGTATGCCTGCACGCTTCGTTCCATCGCGAGCCGCTTCCGAAGCGCCTTCAGATTTCCGAGCAGCTGTGTCCGCATCTCGGGCGAAATCTCGTGGCGGGCGCTTTCAAGAAGCCGGAGCTGCTGCGCTTCGGCCTCGCCATCGCTGGTCCGCGTATGCATGGCGTTTTCGGTTTCGTTCGGAAACTGCTGCGCTTCCGCCGTTTTCTGATATTCAACTTTTCGCATCGCCATAATCCTTCCTGCGCATTTCGCATGCGCATCATAATCGAAGTGGTACGGTTTTTCGCCTGCCTTCCACAGGCGGATCTTCCGCCCGACATCCATATCCGTCTCGAGCTGATGCAGATGTTCGCGCATCCGTTCCTGCAGACCTATGGTATCGCTGATGCCATACCGGTTCTCCTCGAGAAAGTGTTCCGGATCACAGTTCACGCAGCAGCTGTCACGCGGGATGGAAAATGCCCGGAAACGCTGCACGCGGATCCCGGGCTCACACAGCTCCCACGGGTCTGTGCGGAGATGTTCATATTTGTAAGCCTGGTTCTTCATGTGCGCCTGGTCTGCGTAGCGAATGAAGATATGCTGCTTCTCCGCACGCTCCAGCTGCATCGACACCTTTTGGACGCGGTTTTCCGGGTAGCGTCCACCCTGTCGGATCGTCCGCAGGCTTTCGTCGACCGGCAGCTCTGCACTACTCAGCACGCGATTCCGCGACGGTAGCGTGATGACCTCATAATCGACAGAATCTTCACCCGCGGCTGTCTGCGACGGCAGATCGGGCGGTGCACTGATGGAGACATTGGCCGACTGCGAAGTGACGGTCGTCCCCTCTGCGCCCTCGAAATAATCCCGGAGAAAGGATCGCAGGCACTGGTGCGTCATCGTGTAGCGGCGCATCGCCTCAAACTGCCGCTTCACCTGCGCGACGGCTTCCGGATACGCCTGGTAGCCGAGCGTCACCTTTTCGAGCTTCGCGCGCTGGAGCTCGAAGTCGCACTCGTTCACGAGGAGAATGCATTCGGCCGGGAGACCGTCACGCCCCGCGAGGACGAGCTCCTGATAGTAGCGCTCGAGGCTCTCCGGCATCGTGTAGTGCAGCACGAAACGCACATCCGACCGGTCGAGCTCGAGAAAAGGATCCGGCGTCACGACGAGGATCCGCGTGCCGCCACAGAAAGCCCGGATACTGGCCATACGTTCCTTGCGGGTCAGGCCTGCGTGGTAGGACACGGCCGGGAAACCGCTGCGATCGAGCAGCTGCGCGATGTGTTCCGTCAGGCGATGCTCAGTGCAGTAGATGATACCTGCTTCATCTTCATGGCGGCGTAGAAAATCGAGGAGAAACGCATCCTTCCGCTGTGGTCGATGCACTGATAGAAAGAGATTCGGCCGCTCAAACGCGGGGCGGACGAGAAGAGGATGCTGAAGTGAGAAAAAGTGCCCGATGTCCTGCCCCCCCTGCCACATCGCCGACTGTGTCAGCGCCAGGACGGGCGGACGGGCGTGTGCTGCATCGCGTTCGAGATCCTTCAGCAGAAGTGGGATCCAGTGATAGAGTGGCTGGAAATGTGCTGCGTGGATCGAACAGATCTGTGCTTCGTCGATGACGATCAGCGATATCGTCGTATAGAGTGCGAGAAAAGAACGAATCGTCGGACTCTCGAGAAGTCCTGGCGAGATATAGAGTATCCGGAAATGCTGTCGGCGGATACGCTCGAGCTGTACCGCCGTGGCATACTCTGATAAGCCGGAATATAGCATCGCCGCAGGTATCCCATCCTTTTCGAGGAGATCGATTTCTTTTTCCATGTGCTCTTTATATGAAGAAATAATCAGCGTGATGCCCGGAAGTCGCGTCACAAGCTGTCGGTAGCAGTCCAGATGAAGCTCACCGACCGGCGGCATCGCCAGCACATCCCTGCCGTTTTCCAGCGCAGAAAAGATACGCGCATAGGCGGAGGCCAGAGACATTGACGTCATATGCGGCGGGTTTTTCGGAGTTTCAGATCGATGGACATCGGGCATGTCGAGTAGTTCCTTTCGCTCGGGGCTGATCCTGCTTCAGATGACGAAGATTCGAGGACTGGCAGATATCCGGCATAGGTCAGGCATAGCTTAGGCGTGGATCAGGTGTAGATCAGCCATAGACATACGCAACCGTTTCCGATGTAGTCTCATAATGCAGGCATATGCCGCCTTAAAAATCGTCGTCATTTTGTACATTCATATCGTAATATAAGTTTCTGTTTTTGACAATGTCTACAAACAGACTATATTTGGTTTTGGCAAGTCGCATTATTATCCTTCGAGGTTATGGATGATTTTAAGAATCGTTCTTCCGTGTATATTTGCAAAAAAAGCGCCGCGGGACCAGATGTCGAGGTCCTGCGGCGCGGATTTCCCAGCTCATGCTCCTTAAGGATGAGCTGGATTTCCACTGGCCTGCTTTATGCGCGGATTTCCAGCTCATGTTCCTTGAAGATGAGCTCGATTTCCGATCGCCTGTTTTATGCGCGGATTTCCTTCCGCATGAAGCTGATGTAAGCGAGGGCGAAACCGATGACGACTTCCATGATCATGGCGACGAGGTGCGGCCAGATCTGGAGGAGGGACTGTCCGAGGCTCAGGTACGATGCGAGTGCGCCGTTCTGGTACTCGACGATGGACATGATGTCGAGGGAGCGGACGTTCGGGTTCATGAGGACGGAGGCAGCTTCACTGAAGAGGTAGTACGGCGAGATACGGTTGATGCCGGTCTGCAGGCGGTACGCGCTGATCACGTCCTGCGCAGAGGCATGGCTGCCGGAAAACATCGCGTTTGCGAGGCCGCTCGCCACGAGCGAAAGGAACATGGTGAGGAAAAGCCAGAGCGCGATGGAGGAGAGTGCCGACGTCGCCGCGTGGCGCGAAAGC
>CABTMH010000045.1 GCA_902485915.1 uncultured Oribacterium sp.
CACGACGCTCTTCCGATCTGATCGATATGCGATGGATGCAGCGCTGCGATATAACCGCTGCTCATCGATTGTATAAAAACAAGTGCTTTTACAGGGCTGGCACGGCGATTGAATCGTGCTATAATTGTAAATAGATTGTAAAAGGTATGCATATCTATAGACCTGTAGATATGCATACTTTTTGTTTCGATGTCTATATTTTCTGCGTATCGAGAAGCCCTTTATTATTTTTCATCGGATTCGGAGACGTTTTATGAATCAGAACACAACTGTAAAAAAGAAAACCACCACCCGTGACATGACGACGGGCAACATCGCGAAGGAGATCATGCTTTTCGCGCTGCCACTGATGTTCGGCAACATCTTCCAGATGCTGTATAACACCGTCGACTCCATCGTCGTCGGCAACTACGTCAGCACCGAGGCCCTCGCGGCGGTCGGCGCGACCACGATGATCGTCAACATGGCGGTGTTCTTCTTCAACGGCTTCTCCATCGGTGCCGGTGTCATCATCGGCCGCTATTTCGGTGCGAAAAACATGGAGCGACTTCACGATTCCATCGAGACCACCATGGCCACCACCTTCGTCTGCTGCGTGCTCTTCACCATCATCGGCATCCTCGGTGTACCGTTCATGCTCGACTTCATGTCGACCCCGGACGACGTCATGGCCGACGCCAGCACCTATCTTCGCACCTACTTCGCGGGCATCGCCGGCCTCCTCATCTACAACATCGGCTCCGGCATCCTGCGTGCGGTCGGTGACACGCGCCGCCCACTGTACTTCCTGGTACTGACCTCCGTCATAAACATTGCCCTCGACCTCCTGTTCGTGCTCCAGTTCCACCTCGGCATCTTCGGTGTGGCGCTCGCGACGATCATCTCGCAGTTCATCTCAGCAGGGCTCACACTGTTCCTCCTGCTCCACACGAACGACATCTATCGCCTGACGCTCCGCGACTGCCGCATCGACCCGCAGATGCTTCGGCAGATCCTGGCGGTCGGCCTCCCGGCGGGCATCCAGTCGGTCATCACCGCGTTCTCGAACGTCTTCGTCCAGTCCTACATCAACAACTTCGGTTCGGCCTGCATGGCCGGCTGGACGAGCTACAACAAGCTCGACGCCTTCATCATGCTTTTCATCCAGAGCATGGCCATGGCCTCGACGACCTTCGTCTCGCAGAACATCGGCGCCGAGAAGGTGAAGCGGGCCAATGAAGGCACCGTGGCGTCGGTGGTGATGACGCTCATGCTGAACGCCTGCCTCGCGGTGTTCCTCTGGAGCTTCGCTCCACCAGCCGTCGGCCTGTTCACCCCGGACCCGGATGTCATCTACTACGGAACGCTTTTCCTCCGCCAGAACGTGTTCTTCCTCCTGTTTAACAGCGTGAACCACGTCCTCGCCGGTGCCCTCCGCGGCCGCGGCGACTCCACCGGCCCGATGATCATCATGCTCCTGAGCTTCGTCGCCGTCCGCCAGATCTACCTCTTCTTCATGACCCGCTTCATCGCGAACACCCCGGCCACCGTCGGCTTCGGTTACCCGGTCGGCTGGACCACCTGCTGCATTTTCGAAACGATCTACTTCTTTAAAAAGTGGGGACGGAAGAAAGTGGTGGCATAAGTGTCCGAATGTTATCGGATGAAATAGAAATTCGAAAAACATAGTGCTATGATGGAGCCCGTAATTACGGGCTCTGTTTTTTTGAATCGTCGCCCGGACATCTGAGAAGAATCAAGTGAGAAAAGGACCGCTGCGTGCGGTAAACAGATATGGAAAAATACTTCGACATCAACGAATCAGGCTTCAGCATCCGCTGCAAGCTCTACTATAATAAGGATCTTCATAAGCTCCCGCACATCGTCGTCGCGACGTACGGCTTCGGCGGCAACAAGGATAACAAGGCCGTCGAGAAATTCGCCGAGCGCCTCACCACGAAGTACCACGGCTACGGCGTCGTCTGCTTCGACTGGCCATGCCACGGAAAAGACGCCCGCAACAAGCTGATCCTCGACGAGTGCTGCACCTACCTCGACCTCGTCACCCGTTACGTGCAGGAGACCATGCACGCCGAGGACGTCTATAACTACTCCTCGAGCTTCGGTGCCTACATCACCCTCCGCTACCTCGCAGAGAAGCAGTACCGCGACATGGGCAATGCAGACGACCTGCAGGCAGGCACCCCTTCTGCCAGCACCGCCGACCACCATGCAGCATCCGCCACCCCGACCGCGAAGCACGGCGAGAGCGGGCATCACTACCTCACGGAGAGCGGCGACAACCCGTTTAAACGCATCGCCTTCCGCTGCCCGGCGATTCAGATGTACGATTCCATCGCCGCCGGCGTCACCCCGGAGGACTGGGATAAGCTCCGGAAGGGCAAGGAGATCCTCCGCGGCTTCGACCGGAAGATAAAACTCACCGAAGACTTCTTCGATGATCTCCGGACCCATGACGTCAGCAGCTGCGACTTCATGGACTACGCCGAATCCATCCTCATGATCCACGGCACGAAGGACGAGATGGCCCCGATCGAGGTCTCCCGGAAGTTCAGCGACGATAACGTCATCGAACTCATCGAAGTCGAAAACGCCGACCACCCCTTCAGCAACCCATCCTGCATGGACCTCGCCATCCAGAAGATCATCGAATTCTTCGCTCCCTGACGCAGGCCTGTAGATGGCCAGCGTCAGCCCTGCGGGCATCGGACATAGTCCGGTGAGATATCGCTACGGAATAAGCGGATGCTTATTCCTCCGCTCCAGATTTCCTTAAAATTCTATGAAATTTGGGCACATGGGCGGTTATGGCAGGCATTCATTCTTGTAAACAGATAGTAAAACACTTATAATGTTTCTGTGTTTCCCATTACGGGAGAAATGTTTTTCGGCCATCCAGGGCCGATACATAGGAGGAAAGTATTTATGAAAAAGAGAATGATTGCAGCACTTATGGCCGCATCCATGGTTGCTTCTCTCGCAGCTTGCGGTTCCAGCAAGCCAGCAGAGACCACAGCAGCATCTGCAGAGACCACAGCCGCAGCTGAGGCAGCAACTGAGGCCGCAGCAGCAGAGACCACAGCAGCCGCAGAGGCTACCGGTAAGGATGCTTCCGACGTGAAGATCGGTATCGTAACCGATGTCGGCGGTGTAAACGATGGTTCCTTCAACCAGTCCGCATGGGCAGGCCTTTCGAAGGCAGCAGACGAGCTCGGCTTCCAGGCTTCTTACCTCGAGTCCCACACCGACGCTGATTACAAGCCAAACATCGAGACCTATGTCGATGAAGATTACGACATGATCATCTGCATCGGCTACGCACTCGCAGATGCACTGAAGGATGAGAGCACAGCGAACCCGGATGTGAAGTTCGCCATCGTAGATGACGCTTCTCTCGCAGATGCTTCCAACGTAACATCCCTTATGTTCGAGCAGGCACAGGCTTCCTACCTCGTAGGTTATGTAGCAGGTAAGACCACGAAGACCAACACCGTAGGTATCGTTCTCGGTATGGCGACCGACCTCATGAATCAGTTCGGTTACGGCTATGTTGCCGGTGCTATCGATGCAAACCCGGATTGCAAGGTTCTCCAGAACAACGCAAACTCCTTCGCAGATACCGCTGCTGGTAAGACTGCGGCAAACAACATGGTTGCACAGGGTGCAGACGTAATCTTCCACGCAGCTGGTGGTACCGGCCTCGGTGTCATCGATGGCTGTAAGGAAGCCGGCATCTGGGCGATCGGCGTTGACTCCGATCAGTCCTCCATCGCTCCGGAGACCATCCTTACATCAGCTATGAAGCGTGTAGATAACGCTGTATACGATGTAGCGAAGGCAACCGTAGAGGGTACTGTTCAGGCAGGCGTAAAGACCTACACCCTTGCAGACGCAGGTGTGGATCTCGCTCCGACCACAGACAACATCGACCCGGCTGTTCTCGCTGAGGTTCAGGATGTGAAGCAGCAGATCGTAGACGGTAAGATCACTGTTCCGTCAAACAAGGCTGATTTCGAAGCAAAGTACGGCGACATCTACGAGCTCGACTAATCATCGATCGTTCTATATGAAACCGCAACCGGGTGGCACATGCCACCCGGTTTTTTCGTGGTACGGTCCGCGCATGTACTGATCAGACAGGGGGCCGTGTCGGGAAGCCGTCCCTTCGGCACCCTCTGAAAAAACAGTGGCATTTCCAGCCCATCTATTATATTATAGGATTAAAGAGAAATTGCGAATGATTATTGATTTTGAACATTTTTATCGGAATCCGATCGTCCGCTGGCATGATACAGAATACGAGGTAAACATATATGAGAGATATTTCCATGGAGCGTGTAAACGCGACGCGTGAAGCGATGCTGGAGACCGTGAAGTCCCCGACTCTGACGCACGAGCAGAAGGTAGCGACGATGGCGAATCAGGCGGATTCCCTGCTCGAGGTGCTGGACCTTCCGGAGGGACTCGATGAGCTCCTGAATCAGCCGATCGACCAGCAGTGCATCTGCGATCTCAGCGAGGGCCACGCACCGCTGCGTCCGCGCTACATCATCCCGAATTACGAGAAGTTCATGAAGGAGGGCTCCCGTTTCCTGAACCTCGAGCCGCCGAAGGACCTCTTCGAGGCGATCAATGCACTCGAAATCATCTATCGTCATGTCCCGTCTGTGACGAATTTCCCGGTCTACGTGGGACAGCTCGATGAGCTCCTCGACCCGTTCGTGCAGGATATGGACGAGGAACTCGCCCAGAAGCTGATCACCCTGTTCTTCGTCAACATGGACCGCACGATCCTCGATTCCTTCTCCCACGGCAACATCGGCCCACGCGACACGAAGGCCGGCCGTCTCATCCTGAAGGCGATCGAAGCGACCCGGGATGCCGTGCCGAACATCACGATGAAGTACGACGAGGCCGAGACCCCGGATGACTTTGCACTGGAGTGCGTAAGGGCAGCGCTGGCTTCGGCGAAGCCGTCCTTCGGAAACCACGCGATGTTCCGCTCCGAGCTCGGCGAGGAGTACGTCATCGCCTCCTGCTACAACGGCCTCAAGTTCGGCGGCGGCTCCTACACGCTCGTCCGCCTCATCCTCGGCAACATCGCGAAGCGTGCGAAGAACATCGAGGACTTCCTGCAGAACCAGCTCCCGTACGTGATGGATATCCAGGCACGCTACATGGACGAGCGCATCCGCTTCATCGTGGAGGAGTCCGGCTTCTTCGAGAACAGCTTCCTCGCGAAGGAGGGCCTCATCCGCCGCGACCTCTTCAGCGCGATGTTCGGTCTCGTCGGCCTCGCAGACGCCGTCGACATCCTGCTGGAGAAGGAGGGCCACCCGGAGTGGCGCTTCGGCCGCGATGACGAAGCGACGAAGCTCGGCGTGCGCATCATGGATGTGATTAAGGATTTCAACGATCACCACTTCAATCCGTACTGTGAAGCGACCGGTGGACACTTCCTCCTGCACGCGCAGGTCGGCATCGCCTCCGACGTGAACGTCACCCCGGGCACCCGCATCCCGATCGGCGAGGAGCCGGCGAACCTGGTGGATCAGCTCATGATCCTGTCGAACTTCCACCACTACTTCCCGTCCGGCACCGGCGACATCTTCCCGATCGACATGACCGTGCATAAGAACCCGGACTACGTCCTCGATATCATCAAGGGCTCCTTCCGGCAGAACCTCCGCTATTTAAGCTTCTACGCGAGCGACTCCGACGTCATCCGCGTCACCGGCTACCTCGTAAAGAAGTCCGAGATCGAGAAGCTCGAGCAGGGCCAGAACGTCAAGCACGACACCACCGCCCTCGGCCTCGGCGCGAAGCAGAACGGTCACATCATGGAGCGAAAAGTCCGCTGATACGAAGCGACCGTCGCACATCATCGACATGCGCACTCGCCAGAAGAGTGCACAGCGGATATCGAAGACCATCTACACAGCGAGGAGATCAGGCCAGCATAGGCCTGATCTCCTCGCTGTATTTTAAAGGGAGAGAGAAATGCAAAACGATCCGAGACGTGCGGGTGCCCGCGTGCCCGTCAATAAAATCATTCCGTTCAGTTCCGTCGACGGCCCCGGCAACCGTACCGCCGTCTTCGTCCAGGGCTGCAACTTCAACTGCCACTACTGCCACAATCCGGAGACCCGCGCCGTCTGCATCAGCTGCGGCGACTGCGTCGCGAGCTGCCCGGCCGGTGCCCTCACCCTATCAACCGAAGGCTCATGCTGGCCCCTTTCATCAGATGGCGCAGACGCCGCCTCGACGGCACCGTTCGCTGCCGGGACGGATGCCACCACTGCGTCCGAGGCCGCAGGAGAGTGCACAGGCGAGACGAAGCTACCACGCGGCCTCGTCCTCTTCGACCCGGCGAAGTGCGTCGGCTGCGACACCTGCATCCATACCTGCACCCATGACGCGAGCCCGCGTATCCGCTACATGAACGCGGAAGAGGTATACGCCGAAGTGCGGAGAAACGTCCCGTTCATCCGTGGTGTCACCGTCTCCGGCGGCGAATGCACCTTCTACCCGGCGTTCCTTCACGATCTCGCCGTCCTCGCGAAGCAGGACGGCCTCGGCTTCCTCCTCGACTCGAACGGCACCTATGACTTCGAAGCCGACCCGGCAGAGCTCCTGCCCGTGATCGACGGCGTCATGCTCGACATCAAGGCCTACGACGCCACAGACCACCGTGCGGTGACCGACGTGGACAATGCACTCGTCCTGAAGAACATGCGCTTCCTCGCCGATCGTGGACAGCTCTACGAAGTGCGGACCGTCATCGTTCCGGAGCTCTTCAACACTGAAAAGACCATCGTCGCCACTGCCCGCGCGCTGCAGCCATACCTCGAACGGCAGAAGCATTGGCCAGAAAACGAAGGGAAGAGCATACGCTACAAGATCATCAAGTACCGCCCGTTCGGCGTCCGCGAAGCGTACCGCAGCTTCACTCCGCCGACCGATGCCTGGCTCGAGCACCTCGCTGACCTCGCACGCGCCGAAGGGATGACAGACATCGTCATTATCTGACAGAGCTCCGTTACGGTTCGTTCGTCACCTGGATTCAGCCAAGGAGCCGGAGGGGCGGCAACGGAGGCCATACGTAGAGACCGTGTGAAATCAAGCCGGGCCCCCTTAGCGGCACTAGGCCCTCTGCCTGATCAGTACACGAAACAAACCAGTGTAAAACACTCGTGATTTATGATATTCTAAAGGGTATCAACAGAGTTAAAGTACCGTCTCTGTCCTGGCTTTTCCGACAGGACGGCCGTGTCAACCAGCAGTAAACGGTAGGCGTTTCGCCATGGACACACTGCTCAAAATACATTAAAGAAGGGACACAATGCAATGAAAAGCAACATGGATGTAAGCACTGTCGTCATCGAGATGAAGGACATCGTGAAGAAGTTCGGAAACTTCACCGCGAACGACCACATCAACCTGACCGTGCACAAGGGCGAGGTCCACGCGATCCTCGGCGAGAATGGTGCCGGCAAGTCGACGCTCATGAACGTACTGTATGGCATGTACCGCCCAACCTCCGGACAGATCTTCATCAACGGAAAGGAAGTTTCCATCGATAACCCGGAGAAGGCCATCGAGCTCGGCATCGGCATGGTGCACCAGCACTTCATGCTCGTGCAGCCGTTTACCGTCACCGAGAACATCGTGCTCGGCGCAGAGCCGAGAAAGGGACTGACCGTGGACCTAAAGACCGCGCGTCAGAAGATCGTAGAGCTCAGTGAGAAGTACGGCCTCATGGTCGACCCGGATGCGAAGGTCGAGGATATCTCGGTCGGCATGCAGCAGCGTGTCGAGATCCTGAAGGTCCTCTATCGTGGTGCCGATCTCCTCATCCTCGATGAGCCGACCGCATCGCTGACCCCGCAGGAAATCAACGAGCTTATGGACATCATCCATAACCTCACCGCCGCCGGCAAGTCGATCATCCTCATCACCCATAAGCTGAAGGAGATCAAGGAGTCGTCTGATAACTGTACGATCATCCGTCGTGGTAAGTACATCGACACCGTACCTGTCGCCGATGTCAGCGAAGATGACCTCGCGGCGATGATGGTCGGCCGTCAGGTCACGAACAAGGTCGACAAGAAGGAGATGGAGCGCGGTCGCGTCGTCGTGGAGGTCAGGGATCTGCACGCGAAGGACTACCGTGGCGTCGAGGTCCTGAAGGGCCTCAATCTCGAGGTGCATGCCGGTGAGATCCTCGGACTCGCAGGTATCGATGGCAACGGCCAGTCACAGCTCGTCGAGATCCTCACCGGTCTCGGTAAAGCGACGAGCGGACAGGTCCTCATGAACGGGAAGGATGTCACGAACGAGACGCCGAAGATGCTCTTCGACGAGGGGATATCCTCGATTCCGGAGGACCGTCAGAAGCATGGTCTCGTGCTTGATTTCAGTGTCGCCGAGAACCTCGTGCTCCAGAACTTCGGTGTGGCGCCGTACGCGAAGAACGGCATCCTGCAGAAGAAGGTGATCCGCGATCACGCGACCGACATGATCCGTGATTTCGATATCCGTCCGGTGGGCTGCGAGGATCGCCTCGCAGGTCAGCTCTCCGGTGGTAATCAGCAGAAGGTGATCATCGCCCGCGAGGTGACGAACGATAAGGACTTCCTCATCGCCTTCAACCCGACCCGAGGTCTCGATGTCGGCGCGATCGAGTTCGTCCATAAGTACCTCGTAGCGCAGCGCAACAAGGGCCGTGCGATCCTGCTCGTTTCCTTCGAGCTTGATGAGATCATGAACCTGTCCGACCGCATCGACGTTATCTTCGATGGCCAGATCGACGGTGAGATGATGGGCGCAGAAGCGGATGAGTACAAGCTGGGCCTGATGATGGCAGGAGGTAAGGCAGAATGAAAAAGAAAATTTTAGACAGCTCCCTGCTGTACACCCTGATCGCGATCGTGATCGGCTTCATCGTGGGTGCGATCCTCCTCGTGGCGATCGGTGTCAACCCGGGCGAGGCTTATGCGAAGCTTTTCAACGGTGTTTTCAGTAAGCCGAAGTTTTTCACCTATAGTATCGTCTACGCAGCACCGCTGATCTTCACCGGACTTTCGGTGGCGTTCTCCTTCCGTACCGGTGTCTTCAACATCGGTGCCGAGGGTCAGTACGTGGTCGGCTCCCTGGCTGCCGCAGTGATCGGTATCCTCTGTCCGATGCCACCGGTGATCCACGCGATCGTATGTCTCCTGGCAGCGGCCCTCGCCGGTGCGCTCTGGGGTGCCATCGTCGGTGTGCTGAAGGTAAAGAAGGGCATCAACGAGGTCCTTTCCTATATCATGTTTAACTGGATCGCGTTCTATCTCTCGAACTTCGTCGTGAACCTGAAGGCGATTCATACGGATCAGGGCGCGGAGGCGTCGAAGAACATCCTCGAGAGTGCGTCGATCAAGATGCCGGCGGCTGTGGCGAAGCTCACCGGCTGCTCCGATGTCCACTGGGGCATCGTGATGGCCATCGTCGCCGCGATCATCCTCTGGTTCGTCATGACGAAGACCACCTTCGGTTATCAGCTGCGTGCCGTCGGTTTTTCGAGAACAGCCGCAGAGTATGCCGGCATCAGCTCGAACCGCGTATTCCTCGCGTCGATGTCGATCTCCGGTCTTCTGTCAGGTCTCGGCGGAGCGGTACAGCTCCTCGGCATGAGCCAGCGTATCCCGCAGTTTGCAGCCCAGGAGTCCTACGGCTTCCAGGGTATCACCGTCGCCCTCATCGGTGCCACGAATCCGATCGGCTGTATCTTCGCCGGCTGGTTCTACGGTGCGATGAAGTACGGTGGAAACAAGCTGACCGTAATCCAGGTGCCGAACGAGGTCGTCAACATCATCATGGGTACCGTTATTATCTTCATCGCGATCGCGCCGGTGTTTAAGTCGATCCTCACGAAGATGACCAGTAAGAAGGAGGCGGTGAAGTAATGCTTACGAATTTAGGACTTTTAATCAATGCGATGCTGATCTCGACGCCACCACTGCTGCTCGCAGCCTTAGGCTCCTGCTTCAGTGAGCGCTCTGGCGTCGTAAACATCGGAATCGAGGGTATGATGACCCTCGGCGCGTTCGTGGGGGCGGCTGTCGCGTACTTCACGGGCAACGGCTGGATCGGTTTCTTCGCGGGTGGTCTCGCGGGTGCCGCGCTCGGCCTGATCCACGCGGTGGTCTGTGTGAGTCTGCATGCGGACCAGACGATCGCCGGCACGGCGATCAACTTCATCGGACCGGGCTTCGCGATCTTCCTCTGCAAGGCGATTTTCGAGAACTCCTCGGATTCACCGGCGCTCGATATGATGGCGAAGTTGCCGAAGATGTTTACGAACGAAAAGGGCGTGTCCATCTTCCCGGCCGGTTCGTTTCAGTATAACGTGATCTCCACCTACTCGGTGGCGTACCTCAGCTTCCTGGTGGTGGCGCTCATCTGGTTCGTGTTCTATAAGACCCGCTTCGGTATGCGGCTTCGTGCGGCAGGTGAGCATCCGGAGGCATGTGAGACCCTCGGTATCAACGTCTATGCGGTTCGCTACGTCTGCGTGATCCTGTCCGGTTTCCTGTCCGGTCTCGGTGGTGCCTTCGTCACCCTCGCGACTGTATCGCAGTTCCGTCCGGCGGTCATCGTCGGTCAGGGCTTCATCGCGATCGCAGCCGTCATCTTCGGTAAGTTCTCTCCGGGCGGTGCCTTCGTCGGCTGCCTCCTCTTCGGATTCTGTAACGGTGTCAAGTCGCTGCTCGGCGGCTCGAACCTCATCAGCCCGAACCTCCTCAGCATGATCCCGTACATCGTGACCCTGCTGACCCTGATCTTCTTCGTCGGCGCCGGCCACGTACCGGCAGCAAACGGCAAACCGTTTGTTCGCTCGAAGTAATCACCTATGACCGCGGAGTCGCTTCCCTTTCGGGAGCTGGCTCCGCGTTTTTTTGACTCATAACGAAATTCAAAAAGCAGAGAGAGCCATCCCGTTGCGGGTTTGTCTGCAACGGGATGGCTCTCTCTGCTTTTTTATCTGGGCAACTGCCCGGGTGCTTAGTTGTCGCTTGCGTCGGATCCGGACAGGGTGAAGACGAATCTCTTCTTGATGTCCTCGTCGGATGCGAGGTACTCGTCGTAGGTGGTCATCTTATCGATGAGCTTTCCGTCGATGATCTCGAAGATACGGTTCGCGGTGGTCTCTACGACCTGGTGATCACGGGATGCGAAGATGATGACACCCGGATAGCTCTTGAGTCCGTCGTTCAGTGCGGAGATGGACTCCATGTCGAGGTGGTCGGTCGGCTCGTCGAGGATGATGACGTTGGAACCCGAAATCATCATCTTACTGAGCATGCAGCGTACGCGCTCACCTCCGGAGAGGACGTTGACCTTCTTCAGACCGTCGTCGCCCTTAAAGAGCATACGGCCGAGGTAGCCGCGGACGAACTGGGTATCCTTATCCGGGCTGTACTGGGTCAGCCACTCGACGATGGTGTCCTCGGATGCGAACTCCTTCGTGTTGTCCTTCGGGAAGTAGGACTGGCTGGTGGTCACGCCCCACTTGTAGTCACCGCTGTCTGGCTCCATCTCGCCGGAGATGATCTGCATGAGGGTGGTCTTCGCGAGCTCGTTCGGGCCGACCAGTGCGATCTTATCGGTACGGTTCACGATGAAGGAGATGTCATCGAGCACCTTTACGCCGTTGATGGTCTTCGAGAGGTTCTTCACCTCGAGGACGTCGTTACCGATCTCACGATTCGGCTTAAAGACGATATACGGATACTGACGAGAGGACGGCTTGATGTTATCGAGCTCGATCTTCTCGAGTGCACGCTTACGGGAGGTCGCCTGCTTGGATTTGGAAGCATTGGCCGAGAAACGCTGGATGAACTCCTGCAGCTCCTTGATCTTCTCCTCCTTCTTGCGGTTCGCTTCCTTCTGCTGACGCACGATGAGCTGAGAGGACTCGAACCAGAAGTCGTAGTTTCCGGCGAAGAGGGTGATCTTACCATAGTCGATGTCCGCGATGTTCGTGCAGACCTTGTTCAGGAAGTAACGGTCATGGGATACGACGATGACGGTGTTCTCGAAGTTGATGAGGAACTCCTCGAGCCACTCGATGGAGTTCAGGTCGAGGTGGTTGGTCGGCTCGTCGAGGAGCAGGATGTCCGGGTTACCGAACAGCGCCTTCGCGAGGAGAACCTTGACCTTCTCGGAGCCCTTCAGCTCGTTCATCTGCTTATAGTGCAGCTCAGTGCCGATCCCTAAGCCGTTCAGCATCGTCTCGGCATCCGCTTCCGCGTTCCAGCCGTCCATCGCAGTGAACTCGGCCTCGAGATCCGCGGCACGGAGGCCATCCTCGTCGGTGAAATCGGCCTTCGCGTAGATGGCGTCCTTCTCCTTCATGATGTCATACAGGCGCTTGTTGCCCATGATGACGGTGTCGATGACGGAGTAATCATCGTACTTGAACTGATCCTGCTCGAGTACGCTGAGACGCTGCCCCGGGGTCATGGTGATCTCACCGCTGGTCGGCTCGAGCACACCGCTCAGGATCTTCAGGAAGGTCGACTTACCGGCACCGTTGGCACCGATGATGCCATAACAGTTGCCCTCGGTGAACTTGATATTAACGTCTTCAAACAGTGCCTTCTTACCTACACGGAAGGTAATGTTATTTGCTGCAATCATGTGGCTGCTCCTTTTCATCGCTCGCGTAAAAAATAAGAGTGGCTCGGGAAGCCGCTCTCAACTGTCATTAACTTCGAGCATTATAGCCGAGAACCCGCATAAAATCAATAGATTTGAAGAAAACCGGCCCCTGCCGGAACCCAGTTGACGAGTAAACAGTAACTCGTCCCCAAATCGTAAGAAATTCGAAACCGCTATGCATACACTGCACAGCGGTTTTTTTGTATACTTAGAATATATGGGCGCTTCGGCCTGGACTGCCGCGAGAGCGGCGACCGGGGGCAACCATAGAAGTGTAGCTGTGCATCGGCGCTGCACGTGTCATAAGCAGTGATCGGGCACAGCGAACTATACATCGGAACCATCAAGGGGGGCACGTATGACATCATTTTATCTGAAGAAACTGACCGCAGCCATGCTTACGAGCGCGCTGGTACTTGCGACGAGTACGCCGGCCTGGGCCTTTTACAACACGCCGGAGTCGAAGAAGGGCATCTGCTCCTCACACGTCGACATGGTCTACGACATCCAGCAGCTCGGCTGTAAGCAGGTGACCTTCCAGTTTAACGCGAGCTTCCTGAAGGATGAGCAGCAGATGCGCGCGTTCGATGCGATGATCGACCAGTTCGATGCGGCCGACCTCACCATCACGATGGGCGTCATGAACGATTTTCAAGCGGGCGATCCGATCTGCCCGACCCTGACACCGACGGCGAACCTCTATCAGTTCAACACCCTGACGCCGGAGGGCATCGCGCGCACGCAGCAGGTAGCAGAGCAGCTCGCGAGCCGTTATCGTAACCGTGTTTCGAACTGGGTCATCGGTAACGAAATCAACAACACCGTCTGGAACTACCTCGGCGCGGTGGACACGAACACCTACGCAAAGGCTTACGCGGACGGCTTCCGCATCTTCTACAACGCGATCAAGGCCCAGAATCCGGACGCGCGCGTCTTCATCCCGTTCGACTACAACTGGACGCAGCAGGGCGGCACGACCATGGCCTCGAAGACCCTGCTCGAGCTCCTGAACACCTACCTCAGCGACACCGACTACGGCATCGCCTGGCACCCGTACCCGGAGGGACTCCTGAATCCGGACTTCCTGAACGCGTCCCCGCACGCGACCGAGTCGCCGAACAGCCCGATCATCAACATGAAGAACCTGCACGTGCTGACCGACTACATGCAGCAGGCGTCCATGCTGAGTCCGAGTGGCGCGGTCCGTCATCTGATTCTGTCCGAAGAGGGATTTAATTCCGCTTCAGCCGGCGGCGAAGCCGCCCAGGCCGTCGCCATTCAGCAGGCATGGCAGCTCGCGCAGGCGAACCCGTACGTCGAAGCCTTCCTCCTGAGCCGCCTCGTCGACGCCCCGGCCGAACTCGCCCAGGGCTACGCCTTCGGCCTCTACAACTGCGACGGCGTCAGTGAAAACCCGACCACGCGCAAACTCGCCTGGAACACATATCAGATGTGTCAGTGATTGCGGAGGGCCCGGTTCCGCTTAGATACCCAGCTTAGAGTTATTCGAGCTCGGAGTACGGTGGTTCTGATGGCTAACCTCAGTCCCTGCCTGATCAGTACACTTGTGAACAGTAACGTGAAAGCAAGCGAAGCTGTGCCTTAAGGCACAGCTTCGTTTACGTTTGCCACGAAGGCATCACGGGAGTGCGACCTGTTACAGCAGCCCCTGCCGCACGAGCTTCTCGAACGCCTGCATCTCGTCGGTGACCCACTTATCCTTATGGAAGAAGATTTGCCGGTACATCGTCATGTCGAAGTCGTCGACCTTGATCTCACGTAGCTCTCCGCGCTCGATGGAGTCCTGCACGGAAAACGCCGGCAGGAAGGAGATGCCCTGGTTCTCCTTCACGAGACGGATCAGCACCTCCGTGTTTCCGGTCTCGAAGAATGGATGGATCTGCATGCGCTCTGCCGCGAGGTGCTGCTCCAGCGCATAGCGGTAGTTCGCATCCTTCTCTGTGAGGAAGAAGCGGAGATCGACGAGATCCGCGAGACGTACATGCGACACCGAACCGATGCGCTTTTCGCCCGGGATCGCCATCTCGGCGCTCGCCACGAAGATGATCGGCTCCGGCTCCTCCAGAATCTTCACCCAGTTCTTATCGTATACACGACGATCCAGAAAATACACTACATCCACGAGATTATGCTCGAGCATATCCGTGAGCTCCTTCGGCGAGCCTGTCTTGATCTCCAGCGAGATCTCCGGATGCTCCTGATAGAAGTAGCGGACGACGTTCGGAATCTTATAGGTCAGCAGCGACTCGAGCGAACCGATGCGCAGCTTATGCTCCTGCATCTTCGAGTTGCCGAGCGCTGTATGGACATCATCTACGCGCCGGAGGATTTCGCTGGCATACTGCAGAAACTCCCGGCCCGGTGGCGTCAGCACGACGCGACGACCGACACGATCGAAGAAACGAGTGTTGAACTCCTGCTCCAGCTGACGGATCTGAATCGTCACGGCCGCCTGCGTGTAGCCGAGCGACTCTGCTGCCTTCGAAAAGCTCTGCATCTCTACGATTTTCACAAAAGAAGTCAACTGACGAATTTCCATAAAAGGATCCTTTCTATTAGTCATAGGTAACAGTTCAGGTAGTGGGGACCTGGCTTGATTTCACACGATCTCTACGTATGACCTTCGTTGTTGTCCCTCCGAGACTCCTCCTGACTGAAATGCTTCACTGAACAGTCTTCGTTTATTATAGGAGAGAAGGCATTCTGAAACAAGCAAAACATAAATAAATTTTATCGGTAAAATAAAGACTATCTACGTAATTCTGTGCTTTTCTGCGGACTTATGGCTTGTGATACCATATGTTTGATATTAAAATGATTTATACATAGAAGGATAGCAAGGGAGGCTGTCAGGGGTCAGATCGAGCACATGTGTCCGACCTGACGCCTGGCAGTTTCCGCTAGACCGGATGTTCAGAATCAAAGGAGACAGATATGGACGTTTTCGATATGATCGGACCTGTGATGATCGGTCCGTCAAGTTCACACACCGCGGGCGCGTGCCGTCTCGGGCGTGTGGCTAACAAGCTGATGGATGGGCGGACGCCATCCCGCTGTGACATCATCCTGTCCGGTTCCTTTTCACGTACGGGCCGTGGACACGGTACGGATCGCGCCATCGTGGGCGGCATCATGGGCTTCGAGACGGACGATACCCGCATCCGTGACGCGCTCGACATCGCGAAGGAAGCAGGCATCGAGGTGAACTTCATCCACCAGGATATCCCAAACACACATCCGAATACCGCGCGTATCACCTACTATCTGCCGGACGGCAGCAGTGGCTTCATGCAGGGGGCCAGCGTCGGCGGCGGAAACATCCGCATCGACATCATCAACGGCATGGAGGTGAAGTTCTCGGGTGACAAGGAAACCATCCTCGTCCTGCACCGTGATGTGCCGGGCGTCATCGCCAATGTGACGAACCTCATGCATCTCATGTACAGTGACATCAACATCGGTGCCTTCCAGCTGAGCCGTCGCGAGAAGGGCGGCGAGGCCCTGATGACCATCGAGGCCGACTCTGTGCCGCCGGAGAAGATCACTGCTGACATCCGTCAGACCCCGGATGTCCTGAACTGCCTGCTCATCCATAAGGTCTGAAAGGAGTGTTCTATGCTGAAATATGATTCCATCGCCGAGCTCATCGAGGCGGCGAAGAAACAGAAGATGAAGATATCCGAGATGGTGCTGGCGGATCAGGCGGCTGCGGCTGAAGCTGACCCGCAGACCCTCTATGCACGGATGGAACGGAGCTTCGATGTCATGTGCGAGGCAGTGGAGTCCGGCTCCGCGAAGGACCAGGTATCGATGTCCGGCCTCACCGGCGGCGAGGGCTACCACATGTTCGACTACGCGGAGCGCACCGGTGGCGGGCTCTCAGGCAGCTTCATGACCGGCGCGATGGCGCGGGCGCTCAGTGTGGCCGGGTGCAATGCTTCCATGGGGCGCATCGTCGCGAGCCCGACGGCTGGCTCCTGCGGGATCCTTCCGGGCTGCCTCGTTTCTTTATATAAGGAAGGAAGAGCAGAGAAGCGTGATATCGTCATGTCCATGTTTACATCGGGGGCCTTCGGTATGGTCATCGCGAAAAACGCATCGATCGCCGGCGCGACCGGTGGCTGTCAGGCCGAGTGCGGAAGTGCCTCCGGCATGGCCGCAGCCGCGCTCGTCGAGCTCATGGGCGGCAGCCCGGACATGTGCGCGGACGCCCTCGCTATCGCCATCGCAAACCAGCTCGGCCTCGCATGTGACCCGGTCGCCGGCCTCGTCGAGATTCCATGCATAAAGCGAAACGTTTCCGGCGTCATGATCGCCTTCTCCAGCGCCGATATGGTCCTCGCAGGTATCCGGGCCTATATTCCAGCTGACGAGTGCATCGGCGCGATGCAGTCCGTCGGTGACATGATGAACAGCGCCCTCAAGGAAACCGCCGGCGGCGGTCTCGCCGCCACCCCGACCGGCCGCAAGCTGAAAGAACGCGTTTTTGGAGCGGAGGAGTAATCATCAGATTACTCCGTAGCGATATCCCACCGAGCTGTGCTCGGTGCCCGAAGGGCTATCTCTGGCCTACCCAAGGCCAGAGATAGGGCCAGGAGGAGTAATCATCAGTTTATAAAAATTTTAGAATCTGGTTTTCATCTCCATGCCCGTGTGTTATAGTCTCAGTGATTTTGTTGATATTTTACAGAAAAGGGGATTTTTATGAGTGATGAAAAGATGAAAATCGGTGAAGAGGGCATCTATGATGCGAAGAAGCTCGGCACCGGTAAGGTCCTGATTCTCGGCTTCCAGCATATGTTTGCCATGTTCGGCTCGACGGTGCTGGTTCCGCTGCTCACCGGCTTAAGCGTGTCGACGACGCTGCTGTTTGCCGGTCTGGGAACACTGCTGTTCCACCTGATCAGTAAGAAGAAGGTTCCGGCATTCCTCGGATCGTCCTTCGCATTCCTGGCAGGTTATGCAGCCATCGCACCGAACGGTGAGCCGGAGCTGCTCCGCTATGCCTGCTTCGGTGTTGCCTGCGCTGGTCTCGTCTACCTCGTGCTGGCCGCGGCCTTCCGCGCGTTCGGTACCTCGAAGGTCATGAAGTACTTCCCGCCGGTTGTGACGGGTCCGATCATCATCGCCATCGGTCTTAACCTGTCGAAGTCAGCGGTTGAGAACTGCGCCAGCAACTGGGGTATCGCACTGGTAGCGATCGTTATCGTCGTAGTCTGCAACATCTGGGGTCGCGGCATGGTGAAGATCATCCCGATCCTCCTCGGCGTCATCGGTTCTTATCTCGTCGCAGCGGTTTCCGGCTGCATCGATTTCGCACCGGTCGCAGAGGCTGCATGGTTCGGTCTTCCGATTCAGTATGGCCGCACGGTATTCTCTCTGTTTACAGATGGAAGCCTCGACTCATCGCTCCTTATCACTTCCGTGATCACCATCGTGCCGATCGCGTTTGCAACCATGATGGAGCACATCGGTGACATCTCCGCGATTTCCTCTACGGTTGGCCGGAACTTCATTCAGGACCCGGGTCTTCACCGTACACTGACAGGTGACGGTCTTGCGACCACTCTGGCATCCCTCTTCGGTGCACCGGCGAACACAACCTATGGCGAGAACACCGGTGTTCTTACGCTGACGAAGGTGTACGATCCGATGGTTATCCGTCTGGCAGCCTGCATTGCCATCCTCCTCAGCTTCTGCCCGAAGTTTGCAGCGCTCATCGAGGTGATGCCGTCCGCGACGGTCGGTGGTATCTCTCTGGTACTCTACGGTATGATTTCGGCCGTCGGTGTGCGTAACGTCGTCGAGACGAAGGTAGATTTCTCCCAGTCACGTAACGTCATCATCGCAGCGCTCATCCTCGTACTGGCGATCGGTATCAACTACTCCACCGCAGGTGCGATCGTGATTCCGCTCGGTGCGATCACCATCAACTTCTCCGGTATCGCGACAGGTTCACTCGTCGGTATCCTGCTGAACGCGATCCTCCCAGGTAAGGATTACGAGTTCATCGAGGACGAGCCGAACGACACGGGCGTCAACTTCGAAATCGCGCAGGGCGAGTCCCTCGTATGGCAGCTCGCGAAGAAAGCCGGCCAGCAGAACATGATGGACGACGGCAGCACGAAGGAGAAGTAATTCTCACATCATACAGCATTTGAGAGACGGTCATACGGCCGTCTCTTTTTGTTTCTGCCGGTCCCCGGAGAGATCAGGCCTTACCCACATCGGTACGTTTATCGCCTTTGTTCTATCCATGACCCTCTGAGGTTATGTATTCGATAAGGAGACCGGTCGCATATACCCGTTTTTTAAAGAAAGCATGAATTCTGTGAAAAAGCTTTGTAAAATCGCGGACATCCGAGTGTGCGACATGCTAAAGTGACCTGGTATGAATGTAAATGGGTATCACATGACCGCAGGGCGGGTTCGGGCATCTGGCGACGCCTTCATGCGTGCGTATACGCGGAGAGAATCGACGTCCGGCATAAGCATTGGCCGCTGTATGCGTACATGCGGTGAGAATCATAGGCAGGATGTTCAGAAGAAGCGTCTGCGGGTGGAAGTGCATGTGAAGAAAGAATGAGGTGAAATATGGAACAGTTTTCAAATATTGATTTTAATGCGATCAAGGGCTTTATCTGCGATATGGATGGTGTCATCTACCACGGAAATCAGATCCTTCCGGGAGTACGAGAGTTCATCCAGTGGATGCAGGATGAAAATAAGGAATATCTTTTTCTGACGAACAACAGTGGTTACACACCGCGCGAGCTTAATCAGAAGCTCGCACGTATGGGACTCGATGTGCCGGAGGAGCATTTCTATACGAGTGCGCTGGCGACGGCTGCATTTCTCCGGCAGCAGGCACCGGGGTGCTCCGTCTTCGCGATCGGTGAGGCAGGGCTTCTCAATGCACTTTACGATGCCGGGGTCACGATGAATGATGTGAATCCGGATTATGTCGTCGTGGGAGAGGGGCGTGCGTATTCGCTCGATACACTGACGAAGGCGACGAATCTCGTAATGAATGGTGCGAAGCTCATCGGTGCAAACTCCGATGTGTCCGGCCCGATCGAGAACGGTATCGCACCGGCCTGTGGTGCACTCGTGGCTCCGATCGAGATGGCCACCGGCCGAAAGGCGTACTTCTGTGGCAAGCCGAATCCGCTGATGATGCGCACCGGACTTCGTCTGCTCGGCTGTCACTCCGCAGAAGCCGTGATGATCGGTGATCGTATGGACACTGATGTCATCTCTGGTATGGAAAGTGGTATGTCCACGGTTCTCGTTCTGTCGGGCGTTTCTACCCGCGAAACACTGGATACGTATGCTTACCGTCCGAGCATCGTTCTGAACGGTGTCGGCGATATCCCGGTCCTCGCACAGAAGAGCTGATACAGAGTGCATGTATAATCGAACGGTTCATGAAGGCGGACGGTTCTCGGGAAAATTCAGGAAAAGGAGAACCTCAGCAGTCGCGCATCGCAAGATATTTATAAAGCGGGATCACTTCGATCGTCGTCTGTGCGATCTCGATCATCTCTTCTTCCTCGAGTGTGACGATGATAAAGCGTTCTGCTTCTTCGAAAGAACGGGACAGCTTTACGAGATTATCGACCTCTCGCTTCCTTGCAGCTTCCTCTTCGATACTGTACGCGACCTGAATGGCTGTGTGGTTATCCGGTGTATAGAAGTCTATATCGATACCGGTCTTCGGTGATTTAAAGTAAAACAGACGGTCGGCGAACTGCTGGTGCAGTTTGATCCCCACGATATTTTCAAGCAGGTAGCTGTTTTTATTGATCAGAAACAGATTCAGGAGGCCATTATCCGAGAAGTAGTATTTCGGCACACTTTCACGTTCTGCGAACTTGGCAACGAAATTTGTGATTCTGAAAATCAGATACGCATTTTCTGCATAGTTTACATATTCTGCCGCCGTATCCTTAGAGAGCTTCACTCCCGTAGCCTGAATCGTACCACTCAGCTTCGAAATAGACAGTTCGTTCGTGACGGTTTCTGCAATTTTCTTCATCATCAGCCGAAGTGACTCCGGATTTCGAATCGCATTCCGAGCGAGAATATCTCCATACAGTATCTTCTGATAGATATTTTCCACATAGCTTCGCCTGTTTACAAACATCAAGGATTCCGGAAATCCGCCATCGGTAAGATAGGACAGTGCTGCGCTTCGAATCCGGCCGTTCAGTTTCGTTGTCAGGTAAGCCGCTTCCGAATAATCAAGCTTTGAAGCCGTGAGATACTCCCGGAAGTTATATGGATACACGTGCATGGTCATGTAACGTCCACCGAGTCTTGATTCCATCTCATGGCTAAGCATCGCTGCATTGCTGCCGGTGATGTAAACATGTTCCCGAGCGTCCGCCATACGACGTGCGAAACGTTCCCAGCCTGGAATGTTCTGCACCTCATCGAGGAAAATTACTATCAAAGGCAACGGTTGTCGAGTATAATCGACGGTTTTAGCATCATTTTGTCGAGTATACTCGACGATTTTGCATACTTTCTGTCGACTATACTCGACAGTGCAAATCTGATCCTGTCATGGCGCATGCAGCCAGGGGTCCCGGATATCCACTGCCGAACCGTTCTGAAAGAAGAAGTGGTCAGCCCTTTACCGCGGGCTGACCACTTCTTTACTTCTCATCACATACCTGGAAGATATAGAACTTGAGATAATATGAATTTTCATCACCGGACCAGAGGATCGGATGATCACAGGCCTGGGTACGGTACTCGATCTGACGGAGACGACGATGTACGGAGCCGGCCGCTTCCGCGATGGTTTTCGTGAAGAGCTCCGGTGTCATGAAGTGACTGCAGCTGCAGGTAGCGAAGTATCCACCGTCCTTCACGAGCCGGAGGCCCTGCATGTTGATCTCGCGGTAGCCGCGGATCGCGGCCTTCGTCGCTTCGCGGGACTTCGTAAACGCCGGCGGGTCGAGGATGACGACGTCATACTTCTCGCCACGTGCGTTCAGCTTCGGGAGCTCGTCGAGCACATCCGCCACGCGGAAATGCACGGTATCCTCGAGATGATTCCGCTGCGCGTTTGCCGTCGCCTGCTGAATCGCGAGCTCCGAGATATCGAGGCCCTCGACCTCCGCCGCGCCAGCGATGCCGGCGTTCAGCGCGAAGGTGCCCATGTGTGTGAAGCAATCGAGGACGCGCTTGCCCTTACAGATCCGCTGCATCGCCCGACGGTTATACTTCTGATCGAGGAAGAATCCGGTCTTCTGTCCATTCACGACATCCACCATATACTTGACGCCGTTCTCTGTGATCTCGACGTTCGTGTCGAATTCCGGGCCGATGAAGCCCTTATACACGTCCATGCCTTCCTTCTTTCGAACCGGCGCATCGCTCCGCTCATAGATGCCGCGAATGTGGATGCCATCCTCCCGGAGTATCTCCACGAGGTCCTCGAGAATCATCGGCTTCAGACGATCCATGCCGAGCGCGAGCGACTCCACCACCAGCACATCCTCGTATTTATCGACCGTGAGCCCCGGCAGCCAGTCCGCCTCACCGAAGATCACACGACAGGCATCCGTGTCCGCACCCATCACGGTCTTCCGGTAGTCCCACGCCGCCTTCACGCGATCGCGCAGAAACGCCGCATCGATCGGTTCCTTCCGCCAGCGGCTCAGCATCCGCACGCGGATCTTCGAGTGATGGTTGATGAAGCCATAACCCATGAAGAAGCCGTCGAAATCCTCCACGCGGACGATATCCCCGTTCGCGTAGTCACCTGCGTACTGGTCGATTTCATTGTCGAAAACCCAGTCACCGCCCGACTTAATCGTGCGGCCCTCGCCCTTACGTAAAATCACTTTTCCATCTGAAACGAATGATGTTCCCATAGTCACCTCTCTTTTTTCCTGATTTGCAATTTAGCGCACTTGTGTTATGATTGCAAGCAATTTAGAAGTGTTTCTACGCGCTTTTTCGAGGCCAATGCAGGCGACGGTCCTGCGGCACCCGCCCGCGTCGTTCCATCGGCCGCGCGCGATTCGGCGATTCCGCGGCGCTTTCAGAGAGGTTTACCATGTACGAAATCAAATGTGATACGCATACCCATACACTTTACAGTCGTCATGCATTTTCTACGATTGCGGAAAATGTGAAGGAGGCGGCAGACACCGGACTCGAGCTACTCGGCTCCACCGATCATTTCTCAGCGATGCTCTGGCCGGATTATGAAAATGCAAAAAACTATCAGTACCTCGCAAATGCGCCATCGACCTGGCCACGCAGATGGATGGGTGTGACGCTGCTCGCGGGCTGCGAAGCAGACATCGTGGGCCTCGATGGACAGCTGTTCGGTGAGGACATACCGAATGACACCTCCATCGTCGGCGACAGGTATAAGACAGCGACCACGCTCTACGAGCACACGACCCGCGCGATGGACTATGTCATCGCCAGTGTGCACGGAAAAAGCTTTATCGGTGATGCGTCCAGCACGGCGCTGACCGACATGTATATCAAAGCGCTCTCGCATCCGAAGGTATTCATCCTCGGACATGTCGGCCGCACCGGTCTCGACGTCGATTACCGTGCGCTCGCAGAGGCTGCGAAAGCGATGCATAAGTGTCTCGAGGTGAACGAGCACAGCTTCGGCTTCCCGTGGAGTGGCGGTGCGAACAAGGATCGCTGCCGCCAGATTCTCGCGGCATGTGCAGACATCGGCTGCCAGATCACCATCGCAACCGATGCACACATCGCACCGCACATCGGGAAGTTCGAGGAGACGAAGAAGCTGCTCGCGGAGGTACAGTTCCCAGAGGAGCTCATCGCAAGCCGCGACGAGCACAGCTTCCTCACCGCGCTGAAGGAAAGCGGCGTGAAGGATCTCACGAAGTAAGCTGTGTGCTGTCGAGTATGATCGACAGCATATACCCGAAACCATCGACTATATTCGACAGCACACACTGCGAATAGAAAAGGAGCACCCCATCTCGGGATGCTCCTTTTCGTATCTGCTCTGTTTTCGTCAGGATGTCTCGATCGCATACTCGCTTCGCGCGAGGATTTATGCCTCGTCGGCCACCTTCAGCTTCTGCGTGGCCTCGATCTCCATGATCTCATCGACACGTCTCTGGTGACGGCCACCCTCGAAGGTTGCGCCGGTCCACGCATCGACGATCTGCTTGGCGGTCTCGATGCCGATGACACGTGCGCCGAAGCAGATCACGTTCGAGTTATTATGACGCTTGCTCATCTCGGCAGAGTAAGGCTCACTGCAGCAGCACGCACGAACACCTTCTACCTTGTTACATGCGAGGCTGATGCCGACGCCGGTACCACAGATGGCGATACCACCATCGACCTCACCGGAAGCGACCATCTTACCTACGCGGTAGCCGGAAATCGGATAATCGAAGCTCTCCGGAGAATTCGTGCCGACATCGATCACCTCGATGCCCTTTCCCTCAAGATACTCCTTGATCTCGTTCTTCATCTCAATCGCTGCATGATCGTTGCCAATGACTAATTTCATGATTTCTTCTCCTCGTTGATTCGCTGAATGCGCCTTGTGTTTTGTTAATAATTAAACAAACTTTCATCTGTTTCACCTGCAGTATAGCATAATTTATACATGAAGGTGAATCCGTACTGTCACATACATACGAAAAACGCCACAAAGCAGGCTGTAAATGTACACAAAAATTTACTTGTATATTTGTACAATGTGCTATATCATCAATGCATGATACAGATTAATAAACATTGTATCAGAAAGTGTCGATAAACACGAACGATAATACAAACGAAGGAGGTTTGTTATGAAGCTTGTAAATGTCAATAATGTAGAAGGTCTCTTCGAGGTACTCGATAAGTGCCAGGGTGATGTATATCTCGTTTCCAAGGAAGGCGATCGTATCAATCTGAAGTCCAAGCTTTCTCAGATGCTCTTCACGGCAAATCTTTTCACGAAGGCCACCATCAACGAGCTCGATCTCATCGTGGCAGAGCCGGAGGATATGAAGCGCGTCGTTGATTTCATGATGGGCAGCGCGAACATCTGATCTATATACGAAAAAAAGAGGACATCTACTGTACAGTAGATGTCCTCTTTTTTTTTTCGAGGCGAGAGTCGGATTCGAACCGGCGCTCAGGGTGTTGCAGACCCATGCCTTACCACTTGGCTATCTCGCCATATATGTGATGCGATGCATCTTTTTGAACTGCCCATAGTATAGCGTATTTGTAGGAGATAAGCAATCACATATTTTTAGAACAGTGAGGAAGCCAGTCCGCTCCATTACGTCCATTTTACATAGATTTATCAAGTGCATGATAGATGGTACCCCGTCAGATGTGATTAGATAAGGGCCGTGTGAATTTGAAAACAAAGGACAGAACACAGCGTGAGGGCTGTGAAGGAGGATAGAGTGGCAGAAATTGCACTTCGAAATGTTTGTAAGCAATTTGATGCAACACATTATGGCGTAAAGGACTTTAACCTCGACATCCATGATCATGAGTTCGTGGTGTTCGTCGGACCATCCGGATGTGGTAAGTCGACGACGCTTCGTCTGATCGCGGGGCTCGAGGAAATCACGGATGGCGAGCTGTGGATCGATGGGAACCTCTGCAACTATCTGGAGCCGGGAGCACGCGATATGTCCATGGTGTTTCAGAACTATGCGCTGTACCCGAACATGACCGTATATGGGAATATCGCCTATGCGCTGAAGGTTCGGAAGCTGCCGAAGCAGGAAATCGACCGGAAGGTGCGGGAGGTGGCGGATATCCTCGAGATCACGCCGCTGCTTGATCGGAAGCCGGTGGCACTCTCCGGTGGACAGAAGCAGCGTGTGGCGATCGGTGCCGCAATCGTGCGTCAGCCGAAGGCGTTTCTTATGGATGAGCCGCTGTCGAACCTTGATGCGAAGCTGCGCGGTCAGATGCGCGTCGAGCTGCAGAAATTACATAAGAAGCTGAACACGACCATCATTTACGTAACGCACGATCAGACAGAGGCGATGACGCTTGGGACGAAAATCGTCGTCATGAAGGACGGATTCATCCAGCAGGTGGACACACCACAGAATATCTATGATCATCCGATCAATCAATTCGTGGCGGGCTTCGTCGGTTCGCCGGCGATGAACTTCATCGAGTGTGAGGTATCGGTCGAGCGAGACCGCACCGCACTGATTTTCGCAGGTACCGGTCCGATCAAGAAGGTGTACCTGAACGGGAAGAACGCTCGGATCATCGGTGAGAAGTATGATGGTCGCCGCGTGATTCTCGGTATTCGTCCGGAGGATATCTACGAAGAGGATGAGGCCGTAGCCGGCGGATTTGCGGAGTCTACTGTTGACGTCGTGGAGACGGTAGTGACACGTGAGGTGCTCGGTTCCGAGGTGATCCTTTACTTCGATGAGCAGAACGAGACCCACGCGGTGCGCCTCCGGCCGACGAATCAGACGAAGGTCGGCGAGAACATCCGCCTTTACTTCGATATGGACCGCGCGCATGTCTTCGACATGGAAACAGGCGAAAATCTGCTTCTGTTTCAGAAAGGAATCAATTCATGGAAAAAAGCAAGCATGTAGAGATCACATCGTACCTTTACCTGGTGCCGAGTCTTCTGATCTTTACGGTATTTCTTTTTTATCCGTTTTTTAAAACGGTGTACCTCAGTCTCTTTATGACGAACAAGATGGGGCAGGCGAAGCTCTTCGTAGGACTTCAGAATTATAAGGATCTTCTGAGCTCTGCGTCCTTCCTGAACAGCCTGAAGGTAACGCTCATTTTCGTACTTATCGTCGTTTTCGGCAGCATGGTTCTCGGTCTCACGGCGGCGATGCTCTGCAATCGGGCATTCCCGGGGATCCGACTCTTCAGTACAGCCTATGCGCTGCCGATGGCCATCGCCTCAAGCTCTGCGGCGATGATCTTTAAAATCATGCTGCATCCGGCGGTCGGTATCGTGAACAAGCTGCTCGGCCTCGACATCAACTGGCTGAATGATCCGAATACCGCGCTCTACTGCGTGGCGATTCTCACAGCCTGGCTGAACAGCGGCATCAACTTCCTGTATTTCTCCGCCGGCCTCGGCAACATCGATGAAACGATTTATGAGCGTGCTTCGGTCGATGGCGCAAGCGGAGTACAGCAGTTCTTCAGTCTGACGCTGCCGGGACTCTCCCCGATCATGTTTTACACGCTGGTCGTCAACATCATCCAGGCCTTCCAGTCCTTCGGACAGATCAAGCTGCTGACCGAGGGCGGCCCGAGCGAGTCGACCAATGTCATCGTGTATTCGATCTATCGCGATGCGTTTTTTAACTATCGCTTCGGCAGTGCATCTGCGCAGTCCGTCATTCTGTTCATCATCATCATGCTGATTACGCTGGTGATGTTCCGTCTCGAGAAGAAGGGAGTAAGTTACTGATGAGTCAAATCGAAAGTATGGTGATTCCGATGGAAGGCAGGATGTCGGCCGGTGAGCTGCTGCTTCTGAAGCATAAGATGAATGCGCAGGCACTGGCACGTCGTCGGGCCCGGACAGCGCTCAGGCTGGGTGCCAATGTTGTGTTCGCCATCATTGTCCTCCTCCCGCTGCTGTATGCGATCAGCATCGCACTGATGCCGTCCAGCGAGCTCTTCACCACCGAGCTCAATCTGTTTCCGAAGCATCCGACGATGCGGAACTTCTCGGAGGCGCTGACCACAGTGCCGCTCGTCCGCTTCATCATCAATTCCTTTATCGTCGCGGGGACGATCACCTTCGGCCAGATCGTTTCCTGCTCGCTCGCGGCCTTCGCCTTCTCCTTTCTGGAGTTTCCGGGCCGGGGCATGCTGTTCGCGCTCGTCATGGCGACCATGATGGTGCCGGGAGAAGCGACCATTATCTCGAATTATCTGACGGTCGCAGGCTGGGGGATGCTCGACAGCTATCCGGTCCTGATCATCCCCTACCTGACCTCGGCGATGGGCATTTTCCTGTTCCGCCAGTTTTACATGAGCTTTCCGAAGTCCCTCTATGAGTCCGCGAAGCTCGATGGCTGCACGAATCTTCGCTTCATCGTGAAGATCCTGCTTCCGCTTACGAAATCCGCGATCGGCGCGATGGCCGTCTACACCTTCATCAATGCCTGGAACATGTACATGTGGCCACTGCTCGTCACCGGCTCGAACAAGATGCGGACCGTACAGATCGGTATCAGCATGCTGGACAGCGTCGACTCGCAGTCCATCACCCTGATGATCGCCGGCGTCGTGATGATCATCATCCCGTCGATCTCGATCTTCATCATCGGTCAGAAGCAGCTGATCCGCGGCATGTTCTCCGGAGCGGTGAAGGGATAAATCATCATTTGTTAGAAACGGGTACGCCCGATTCTATAGATCACATGTGTGCGCAGGCACACGACATTACATCGGTCGCATCACAAAAAAACTTACAAATACGGTGACCGATGCATTACGTAATCAGACGATTACGGAGGAGGAAACATGAAAAAGAGAGCATTATCTTTGGTGCTTGCAACGTCTATGACCGCTGCCATGATGGCGGGTTGTGGAAACGGAACCCCAGCCGCTACGGATGCGGCACCAGTCACGACGACCGCCGCTGCAGGCGACCAGACCACGGCCGCGGAGACCACAGCACAGAGTGAGGCCGAGACGAGCGAGGCGGCAGCCGCTACTGCTACAGGCGTTGATATGGCCGATGCGAAGGATGTGAATGGAACCACCATCACCTTCTGGCATTCCATGGGTGGTGTCAATGGCCAGGCCATCGATACCCTCGTAAAGAAGTTCAACGATGAAAATGAGTATGGTATCACCGTAGATGCACAGTATCAGGGTTCTTATGACGATTCGCTCAACAAGCTGAAGAGTGCCCAGATGGGAAACATGGGTGCAGACCTCGTACAGGTGTATGAGATCGGAACCCGTTTCATGATCGATTCCGGCTGGATCGTGCCGATGCAGGGCATGGTCGATGCAGACAATTACGATGTATCCGCCATCGAGCCGAACCTCGCTGCATACTACACCATCGATCATCAGCTCTACTCCATGCCGTTCAACTCATCCACGCCGATCATGTACTATAACAAGGATATGTTCGATAAGGCCGGCATCACGGAGATTCCGGACAGCCTCGAGGCCATCGACCAGATCGGTGAGCAGCTGACCACCAAGGGCGGCGCAGCAGAAGCGATGTCTCTCGGTATCTATGGCTGGTTCTTCGAGCAGTTCATCGGTAAGCAGGGTCTCGAGTATGCGGACAACGGCAACGGCCGTGATGCAGCTGCAACCGCGGTTGCGTTCGACCAGAACGGTGCTGCAAAGAATATTCTCACCGAGTGGCAGAAGCTCAATCAGGATGGATATGCACCAATCGTCGGTAAGGGCGGTGATTCCGGTCTCGCAGATTTCTCTGCCGGTAAATCAGCCATCACCCTCGGTTCCACGGCATCTCTGAAGCAGATCCTCCAGGATGTAAATGGTAAGTTTGAAGTAGGAACTGCTTACTTCCCGAAAATCAAGTCCAGCGATGAGGGTGGTGTTTCCATCGGTGGTGCATCTCTCTGGGCACTGAACAACAACGACCCGAAGAAGCTTCGTGCGACCTGGGAGTTCGTAAAGTTCCTGATCTCTCCGGAGTCTCAGGCATTCTGGAATGAGCAGACCGGTTACTTCCCAGTGACCACTGAGGCGCAGAATGAGCAGGTATTTAAAGACAACATCGCGAAGTATCCGCAGTTTGAGACGGCCATCGATCAGCTTCATGATTCTTCGCCGAAGTACTGCGGCGCACTCTTAAGTGTATTCCCGGAGGCACGTGCAACCGTAGAGTCCGAGATCGAAGCGATGCTGAACGGTAAGGAAGATGTTGATACCGCTGTGAAAAACATGGCCGATAAGATCAACAAGTCCATCACAGAGTACAATCTTGTAAATGGTTAAAAAGAGGCAGTCCATGAGGAAGACAGAAGTTTTTGCACATAGAGGAGCGAGTGGTTATGCGCCGGAGAATACACTTGACGCATTCATGCTTGCCATCGAGCAGGGCGCGGATGGTATCGAGCTGGACGTACAGCTGTCGAAGGATGGTATTCCAGTGGTTATCCATGATGAAACCGTGGATCGTGTTACGGAAGAGAAGGGCTTCGTGAAGGACTTCACCCTACAGGAACTGAAGGCGATGGTGGTTTTTCGCGAGAAGTTTCCGAAGTTCCGGGATGCGCACATACCGACCCTGCGTGAGGTGCTCGACGCGGTCAGACCATCGGGTATAGCAGTCAATATCGAACTCAAAACAGGCATTTACTGGTACCCGGAGATCGAGAAAAAGGTTGCGGCCATCGTGGAGGAGACCGGGATGAAGGATCGTGTGATCTATTCGTCCTTCAATCACTACAGTGTGCAGAAGATGAAGTCGATCGTTCCGGATGCCGAAACCGCATATCTTTTCAGTGATGTCATCCTGCGTGTGGATGAATATGCAGCGAAGAGTGGGGTGGATGGACTTCACCCTGCCGTATATCACGTGAAGATGGCGGAGTTCCTTTCGGAGTACCTCGCGAGTGGCCTCAAGACGCGTGTCTGGACGGTCAATGATCGTGCGGACATGAAACGCCTCATCGAGGCCGGTGTCACCGCGGTGATCACGAATTACCCGGATGTCGCCATCGCCGTAAGAGATATGCTGTAGACCATATACAGAGCCCCGGAGGACAGGTGGTGGAGACGCAGTCCTCCGGGGCTTTGGCTACCATTAGCAACTTAATTTACACAGATTTTACATTACGGAGAGCATGGACTTTACAATTCGAGGATATCTTTATATCTACTGGTCGGCATCTGGTCTATAAATAAGAAAAAACGAATGCTTGCCGGAACGGTCAGGGAGGGGAGTACATGAAACAGGCGATCATTGACATCGGATCGAACTCGATCCGTCTTACGCTGTACGAGACGAAGGAACAGGATTTTAAGATTCTCTTTCGTGAGAAGATCATGGCGGGACTTGCCGGCTATGTGGAGGATGGCAGACTGAGCGCAGAGGGCATCGAGTGTGCCTGCGCGGGTCTCCTCAGCTTCCGGACGATTCTGCAGACACTGAACATCGAGGGCGCGCGGGTCTTCGCGACGGCCTCGCTTCGAAATATTACAAATACAGCACAGGCGCTCGCCGTGATCCAGGCGGCGACCGGCTACCAGGTCGAGATCCTGTCCGGCGAGGACGAGGCGCTTCTCGGCTACACCGGTGCGATGCGCGAGCTCTTTATGTCGAGCGGTGCCTTCCTCGATGTCGGCGGTGCGAGCTCGGAGATCGTGACCTTCGACGAGGGAAAACCGGTGGACTACCAGAGCTTTCCGGTCGGCTCACTCAGCCTCTACCGGCGTTGTGTGAAGAAGATCCTGCCGGGAGAGAAGTCCCTCGCGCGGATCCGGAAAACGATGAAAGAAACGATCTATCTCACGGACGAGCAGCAGGCCCGTCCGCTGCTGGTCTGCGTCGGTGGCACCTCGCGTGCCGTGCTGAAGCTCGCGCGGGTCTACTACCACTGCTCGGAGGACTGCCGCAGCATCACGGCAGAGCAGCTGGACGGCCTCTGTGATTTCCTCTGCAGCGGGGATAAGGCCGTGATCGATCTCATCCTGAAGCTCGAACCAGAGCGGATTCATACCATAGTACCGGGCATCCTGGTACTGCAGCACATCGCACATCTATTTCAGGCGCAGCAGCTGCTCGTCAGCAGGTACGGCGTACGGGAAGGTTATCTATGCAAGAGAATACTCAGAAACGATACAGATACACCCAGAACAGAGAATTAAGCTGGCTGCGGTTTGATCAGCGCGTGCTCGAGGAGGCCGCCGATCCATCGGTGCCTGCACTCGAACGCCTCAAGTTCATCTCGATTTTCTCCAGCAATCTGGATGAGTTTTTTATGGTGCGTGTGGGCAGCATCTTCGACCTCGCGCGCATGACACCGGATGACCGTGATAATAAGAGTGGCTGGACGCCGGAGGAGCAGCTTCACCACATCTATGAGGTGATTCCGGGACTCCTTACGATGAAGAAGCAGATCTACAGCGCCGTGATGGAGGAGCTCGGACGAAGCGGCATCCAGGACGTCGAGATAGAGCATCTGGACGCCAGCGAGCTGAAGCTCGTGAACCACTTCTTCAAGACAGAGCTTCTGCCGGTGCTGTCACCGATCCTTATCGGACCGAACCATCCGGTACCGCATCTCACGAACAAGCGGATTTACGGCGTGGCCCTTCTCGAGGATAAGAAGGGCCATAAGGCCATCGGTATCGTGCCGATGCCGGAGACCGTCACGCCGTTCCTGATGCTTTCGGATGGAAAGCGCTACGTGCGTACAGAAAATATCCTCCTCCGCTGGCTGCCGACCATGTTCGATGCCTATACGGTGAAGGAGAGCTGTGTACTGGCGGTCACCCGTAACGCCGATATCAGCTTCGATGATGATAAGTTCGACGATAACGAGGCGGATTTCCGCAACCAGATGACGAAGCTCCTGAAGCTTCGGGACCACCTCGCGGTCATGCGTGTCGAGCTGAACACGCAGATTTCCGGGGAATTCTGGAAGCTGCTGTCCTCGGTCGTCCGTGTGGAAACCCATGAAGTCTTTGTGGACGAGTGTCCGCTCAATATGCGCTATGTCTTCCGCCTGATCGGCGCGCTCCCGAAGGAGCTCTCCATGCGCCTCCAGTATCCGGCGCATCATCCGCGCTGGGCCGAGGATCTCCGCCGGGATCAGCCGATGATTCCGCAGATCCGTCAGCGGGACCGCCTCCTGTTCTACCCGTACGATTCGGTGGATCCGTTCCTGCATCTCCTGAACGAGGCGGCCGAGAACCCGAAGGTGCTCTCCATCAAGATCACGATCTATCGTATGGCCTCCTCCTCGAAGATCGCGCAGGCCCTCTGCCGCGCGGCCGAGAACGGAAAGGAAGTCCTCGTCGTCATGGAGCTGCGTGCCCGCTTCGATGAGGAGAACAACCTCGAGTGGTCGAAGATGCTCGAGGAGTCCGGCTGTCAGGTCATCTACGGCACCGAGGGCTTCAAGTGCCACAGCAAGATCTGTCTCATCACGATGCGCAGTCACAACCGGACGATCTACCTCACCCAGGTCGGCACGGGCAACTATAACGAGAAGACGAACGCGATGTATACCGACCTCAGCTTCATGACGGTCGACCAGACCATCGGTGAGGACGCGTCGGCCTTCTTCCGAAACATGCTCGTGAACAAGCTCGATGGCGAGTATAAGCGACTCCTCGTCTCCCCGTACGGGATCAAGCCAATGCTTCTACGGAAGATCGACGAGCAGATCACACGTGGTCGCGACGGATATGTCTGCATCAAGGCGAACTCTGTCACCGAACGTGAGGTCATGGATAAGCTTGCAGAGGCATCCCGCGCAGGCGTTGAGGTGCAGCTCATCATCCGTGGCATCTGCTGCATCCTCCCGGGTGTTGCCGGTGAAACCGAAAACGTGCACGTCACCTCGGTCGTCGGACGCTTCCTCGAGCACGCCCGCATCTACCAGGTCGGCCGTGGCGCAGATGCCGAGATGTACATCGCCTCGGCAGACCTCATGACACGAAACCTGAACCGCCGTGTCGAGATCGCGTGTCCGATACAGGATGAAGAGCTTCGTGCCGAGCTCCGCTGGATCCTCGACGCCCAGCTCCGCGACAGCGCGAAGGCAAGCCTCGTCCTCCCGGACGGCAGCTACTGCCGGAAGCACAGCGCCGAGCCGTTCGACTCCCAGGACTACTTCCTGCATACCTCTATGCACAAGCCGACCGAAGCCGTCACGGAACCGATCCGCCTCGCAGAACGCCTACGTGGACTGCTGGATAAATTCAGACGATAAAAAAAGAGGCCGGAAGGCCAATGTCATTAAGTTTACATTGAGCAATTAAGAGGTTCGCCTAAAATATAAAGAGCGATGGAGATATTTATATCTTCAATCGCTCTTTTTTTATTTTCGGATAACACAATAAGACA
>CABTMH010000046.1 GCA_902485915.1 uncultured Oribacterium sp.
GGAACGGCACGGTGATGCTGATGCTGAGGGCCATACCGCTCAGGCTCAAGTTCGGCACCTTCAGGAAGAGCAGCACGCCGCCAGCGAACGCCAGCACGACATAAAGTATGTTTCCGATATTGCCGAGGATCGGCATCAGGGTATTCGCGTAGCGGTTCGCCTTCTCCGACACCGCGAAGAGCTCATCGTTGATCCGGTCGAAGTCGCGCTTCGCCGCATCCTCGTGGTTGAAGACCTTCACGACCTTCTGACCGTTCATCATCTCCTCGATGAAGCCCTCGGTCTGCGCAACCGCTGCCTGCTGCTTCACGAAGTAGCGTCCGGAGCTGCCGCCGACCTTCTTTACGACCTTCGTCATGATGACGATACCGCCGACCACGATGATCGTGAGCCAGATACTGTAGTACAGCATGAGTGAGAAGACGGTGACGAGGATGATGCCCGAGTTCAGGAGCTGCGGGATCGACTGCGAAATCATCTGGCGCAGCGCATCGACGTCGTTCGTGTAGTAGGACATGATGTCGCCGTGCTCATTGTGGTCGAAGTACGAAATCGGCAGCTTCTGCATGTCGTCAAACATCTTCGTACGGATTTTCTTGAGCGAGCCCTGCGTGATCACCGCCATGCACTGGTTGTAGGTGGTGCCCGCGATGAGCGACAGTGCATAGAGGATCGCCAGCGTCAGCACAAGGCTCAGGATCTGGGCGGACACACCGGCCCAGTCACCACTCTCCCAGTTCTGCTCGATCAGCGCGATGATGCGCTGCTGGAACAGGGACGGGATCGCCGTGATGATCGCATTGACGAGGATGCACGCGAGCGTAAACGGCAGCAGCACCGGATAAAACGAAAAGATCATCCGGATCAGCCGCCCGAGGGTGCCGTCCTTCGGCATCGTCTTATCGGCCGGGCCGCGCATGTTTCTGTTTTCCTTCATCGCTGCTCTCCTCCTTTCGTATCTTCTGCCAATGCTTCCGGCTTCACATCGTCATGCTGCCGTGCACTTCCGCTGCTTCCGTCTGCTTCTGCCAATGTTTTCAGATTCACATCGTCGTTCTGCGCGAGCTCCGCCGCCATCGCTTCCGGGGTGGCCACGACACGTACCGGGTCGGCTGCATTGCCCGCAACACGTACCGGGTCGGCTGCATTATCCTCTTCCGAAGTTTTATTCTGACTGTAGTAGATGTCCTGGTACATCGCGTTGCGGCTGAGGAGCTCCTCGTGGGTGCCGATGTCCGCGATGCGGCCGCCCTCCATGATGAGGATGCGGTCGGCGTCCTGGACGGACGACACACGCTGCGCGATGATGATCTTCGTGGTCTCCGGGATGAAGTCGCGGAATCCCTTACGGATCAGGGCGTCGGTCTTCGTGTCGACCGCGGAGGTGGAGTCGTCGAGGATCAGCACCTTCGGCTTCTTCAGGATCGCACGGGCGATACAGAGACGCTGCTTCTGACCACCGGAGACGTTGGTACCGCCCTGGGTGATGAAGGTGTCGTACTTGTCCGGGAAGGTCTGGATGAACTCGTCTGCCTGGGCGAGCTTACATGCAGCGATGAGCTCCTCGTCCGTCGCCTGCGGGTTACCCCAGCGGAGGTTCTCTGCGATGGTACCGGAGAAGAGGACGTTCTTCTGAAGTACGACGGCGACCTGATCACGGAGGAGCTGGAGGTCGTACTTCCGTACGTCGACACCGCCGACCAGCACCTCGCCCTCGCTTGCGTCATAGAGGCGGGAAATCAGCTGGATGAGCGAGGACTTCGAGGAGCCGGTACCGCCCATGATGCCGATGGTTTCACCAGATTTGATATGAAGATCGATGTCCGAGAGGACATAATTCTCAGCATTGGCCTGATACTTGAAGCTCACGTGGTCGAAATCGATCGAGCCATCCTTTACCTCGGTCACCGGTTCGGCCGGATTCGTGAGGGTGCTCGTCTCGTTCAGGACCTCGGCGATACGCTCGGCAGACTCGGCCGACATGGTCACCATGACGAAAATCATGCTGAGCATCATGAGGGACATGAGGATCTGGAAGCTGTAGGTCAGGAGCGAGGAGAACTGTCCGACGTCGAGGTCGGCACCATGGCTCGAGATGATCGTGTAGGAGCCGAAGCTCAGGACGAAGATCATGACGGTGTAGATACAGAACTGCATCAGCGGGTTGTTCAACGCGAGGAAGCGCTCGGCCTTCGTGAAGTCGCACTGGACGTCAGTCGCGGCACGGTCGAACTTCTGCATCTCGAAATCCTCACGAACGAAGGACTTCACGACACGCATGCCGTTGATGTTTTCCTGCACGGAGTCGTTCAGACGGTCATACTTCCGGAAAACGCGGCGGAAGATCGGCATAACCGTGCGGATGATGACCGCGAGGCCGACACCGAGGATCGGGATGACTGCGACGAAGATCCAGGCCATGCGTCCACCCATGAGGAAGGCCGCGACGAAGGAGAAAATCAGCATCGCCGGTGCACGGAATCCGAGTCGGATCAGCATCATGTAGGCCTGCTGCAGATTCTGGATATCCGTGGTCATACGGGTGACGAGGGAGCTCGTCTGGAAGTGGTCGATGTTTTCGAAGGAAAAGTCCTGAATCTTATAGAAGAGGTCTTTTCTCAGGTTGCGCGCGAAACCGGTGGATGCGGTCGCGCAGTTGTTGCCGGCCGCGACGCCGCAAAGAAGTGACAGGGTCGCCAGCACGAGCAGCACGATTCCGTACTTCCCGATGGTGTCCAGGCCGGCACCATCCTTGATCTGGTTGATCAGCACCGCCGTCACAAACGGGATGGCGGTTTCGATCAGTGACTCGAGCAGCACGAACAGCGGCGCACGCATGCTCGGCCCCTTAAACTCGCGGATGGATTTCGAGAGCGTCTTGATAACGTCCATAGATTTCTCCTGTAGATGTAAACGATAGGCGGCGAAAAGCAGTGTATGATTCCTGCAGCCGACCCTATAACCCCGACTCAGGAATCACGAGACGCTGGTGTATGGAGGGCGGCACGCGCCGGAACACGCTCGTGCACGGAGTGTAACACGCGCCTGAAGACGCTGGTGCACGAAATGTGGTACACGCCTGAAGACGCTGGTGCACGAAGTGTGGCACGCGCCTGAAGACGCTGGTGCACGAAGTGTGGCACGCGCCGGGACACGCCGGTTTCATCCCGGACGCCTCTCTTCCATATATAGTATGCGCTGAAAACACCTGCTTTTCGCGAAACTTTACTATAGTAAAACATCGTGTGCAACTTTTCAATGATTTCACAGAAAGTTCAGATTCACGTGATTTCACAGACAGTTCAGATTCACGTCTTCGCGGAAAGGTCACAGTTCAGGCAAGGGGCCCCGGAGGAAATTTTATACCTGCAGGCATACTGTGTGTGAATTCAGGCCGTCGTGCCTGCGGAGCCACTGATCCTCCCAGGGAAATTTTTCACACCGTAGGCACGATAAACGCTTTATGGCAGGACAATGCCTACATCTGGATGCCTCGGAATTTGGAGCTATAGGCACGGTAAGCGCTTTATAGCAAGACAATGCCTACATCTGGATGCCTCGGAATTTGGAGCTGTAGGCACGGTAAGCGCTTTATAGCAGGACAATGCCTACATCCGGATGCCTGTGAATTTGGAGCTGTAGGCACGGTAAGCGCTTTATAGCAAGACAATGCCTACATCCGGGTGCCTCGGAATTTGGAGCTGTAGGCACGGTAAGTGCTTTATATCGTCATCGTGCCTACGAAAATGGCCATATTTCGGGGTACACCGTAGGCACGTTCAGGCAGTTTTCCTAC
>CABTMH010000047.1 GCA_902485915.1 uncultured Oribacterium sp.
ACCCTTTTAGAGCCACCGATAAAAAAGATAATTTTCTTCTAATCTATGCTTGACTTTTCATAGCTGGTCTCCCATCATACCCAGTCCTAAGAGTCTGGTTTCTGTTGCTTCCTCTGCGCCGACCTCGCCGGCGATCTGTAGTGCCCGCATAACGATGATGCGGTCCGATAAGCCGATGACCTCCGGAAGCTCCGAAGAAATCAGGATGACACCCAGGCCCTTCTTCGCAAATGCGCATATCATCTCGTAAAACTCTGATTTCGCACCGATGTCGATGCCCTTGGTCGGTTCGTCAAGAATCAGCACCTTCGGATTCGTCGCGATGCCTCGGGCGACGATGCACTTCTGCTGATTACCACCGGAAAGCTCTACGATCTTCTTATCCTTGGACGGCGTCTTGATCTTAAATTCACGGATGCCCTTTTCGGCCTCCTGCGCTTCCTTTTTCGTGCTGATCACACCGATTTTATTTGCATTTTTATCCATGAGGGAGATGTTGATATTTCCCTCGATGCTGAGATTCGACAGGATGCCCTGCAGCTTCCGATCCTCCGGTACCAGCGCGATACCGTTATCCAGCGCTTCCTTCGGTGAGCGATTCTCGATCTTCTTTCCTTCCAGATAGATTTCGCCACTCTTTCGCTTATCGGCACCGATGATGGCACGCATCAGTTCTGTACGACCAGCCCCCACCAGTCCGGAAAATCCCAGAACTTCGCCTCTTCTCAGCTGGAACGAAACCGGCTTCACATAATCAGAGGAAACCTCGCGCACATCCAGCAGGACCTCGCCGATCTCCTTGTTTTTATCGAGGTTCTTATATACATCACCGAGATCCCTGCCGACCATCATCTTGATCATGTCCTTCTCCGGAACCTCATGTGTCTTCACCGTCGTGATGTACTGACCATCCTTGAAGATGGCGACCTTATCTGTGATCCGCTGAATCTCATTCATTCGATGTGAAACATAAATGATGATCTTCTTCTCCGCCTTCAGCTTCTCGATCACCTCAAACAGCGCATCGATCTCCGCATCACTCAGACTGGCGGTCGGCTCATCGAAGCAGATGACCTTCAGGTTTTCACGGCTGTACGCCTTCATGATCTCGACCATCTGCTGATAAGCGATACTGAGATCCTTCACTTTCGTGGTCGGTGAAATCGGAAGACCGAAATCCTCGATGATTTTCGCCGCATCCCTGTTTGCCTTTGCCACATCGATGACTCCGAAACGATTCGCCGGCATACGCCCGAGAAAGATATTCTCCGCGACGCTCAGCTCAAGAAGGATCTGACGTTCCTGGTAAATGACGCTGATTCCCTCCTGAATCGCTTCATGCGGTGAACGGAAATGCTTCTGCTCTCCATCCAGCAGATATTCACCCTCATCCGGCTGGTAGTCACCATTCAGCACCTTCAGCAGCGTGGATTTACCCGCTCCATTTTCCCCGAGGAATGCCAGCACCTCGCCGCCATATGCTTTAAAGCTGATGCGGTCCAGTGCCTTCACGCCAGGGAAAAATTTGGAGATATTTTTAAACTCTAACACACTCTCCATATACTGTACCCATAACTGTGGACACGAAAGATTTTAGGCACCCACAATAATGGACACGTAATTTCAGGTTACCCTCTGGATTGGACTGCCTTGAGTATGGTACTCTCACAAGTACAGG
>CABTMH010000048.1 GCA_902485915.1 uncultured Oribacterium sp.
GGCGCGAAGCTGCGCAGCATCCTCGAAACCTTCACCCGTAACCGCCTGACCGGCGTCCTGGTCGGACTGTTCTTCACCGCCGTGATCCAGTCCTCCAGCACCGCCACCGTCATGGCCGTCACCTTCGTAAACTCCGGCCTCATGGCGCTGAACAACGCCTGCGGCATCATCCTGGGCGCGAACATCGGTACCACCGTCACCGCGCTCCTCGTCGCCTTCCGCCTCTCCGCGATCGCACCGATCTTCGTGTTCGCGGGTGCCGTGATGATGAACTTCATCCCGAACCAGGTGGTGAAAAAATCCGGCGAAATCGTGATGGGCTTCGGCCTCCTCTTCGTCGGCATCTCCACGATGTCTACGGCGATGGGCACACTCCGTGACATCCCGGAAGTCATCCACTTCCTGTCCTCGTTCACGAACCCGATCCTCGGCGTGCTGATGGGCTTCGTCATCACCTCGATCGTGCAGTCCTCGTCCGTCACCGTCTCGATCCTCGTCGTCATGGGCGCACAGGGCCTCGTCGACCTCCGGATCTGCATGTTCATCATCCTGGGCTGCAACATCGGCGCATGCTCGAGCGCGTTCCTCGCTGCGATTCCGTGTAAGAAGGACGCGAAGCGCTGCGCCCTCATCCATCTGCTGTTTAACATCTTCGGCACCATCCTGATGTTCGTCCTGCTGCTGCTTTTCGCGCCGCAGATCGAGACGATCATCCGGACGATCTCCGGTACCGGTGACGACGCCGGTGCTCTCGGTCGAAACATTGCCTTCGCACACTTCCTCTTCAAGGTGTTCCAGGTCATCGTGTTCTACCCGTTCATGGACCAGATCATCCGCCTTACGTACGTGCTCGTGAAGGGAGAGGACGAGGTGCAGAAGGATGGCGCGTACGAGCTCCAGTACATCAACCTCAGCAAGCTCCCGAATCCGGCCGTCGCGATCTACATGGCGCAGCAGGAGATGGAGCGCATGGCCCGTATGGCCTTCGAAAACCTGAACGGCGCAGTTCAATGTCTCCTGCGCGATGACGCAGATGGCCTCGCGAAGATCTACGAAAACGAGCACTATATCGACTGGCTCTCCGAACAGATCAACACCTATCTCACGCGCATCAACCAGAACGCGATCCCGCTCCGTGACGCCGACCTCATCTCCGGATACTTCCATGTGAACTCCGACATCGAGCGTATCGGCGACCACGCTGAGGACATCGCGGACATCCTGAAGGATTTCAAGCTGAAGAACGTACAGCTGAGCGCCGAAGGGAAGGAGGATATCAGAGGCATGCTTGACGTCGTGAACAAGCTCATGAAGGACTCCCTCGACATCTTCGCCACCGGCGATATGACCCACCTCGAAGAGGTGCGTGCCCTCGAGGACAGGACCGACGAACTCGAGATCAGCCTCCAGGATCGCCACATCCAGCGCCTCAGCGCCGGCCGGTGCTCCGGCGAAGCCAGCGTCTCCTTCTCGGACCTCGTATCCGGCCTCGAGCGCGTCGGCGACCACGCTATCAACATCGCCTTCTCACTTTACGAAGCAAAATCACACACCCAGCCAGGCACCGCGAAAATCGCGAAGCCGTAAAAGCAAGGGTGGTAAACGAACAGGGATCGACCTACATGGTCGATCCCTGTTTCTGGCTTTCAGACATCATCACCGGCTTCCCGACACGGTCCCCTGCCTGAATCCAGTTGATGCGTGAACGAAAAAAAAAGCAGCCCGTCGGGCCAATGTCATTAAGTTTACATTGAGCAATTAAGAGGTTCGCCTAAAATATAAAGAGCGATGGAGATATTTATATCTTCAATCGCTCTTTTTTTATTTTCGGATAACACAATAAGACA
>CABTMH010000049.1 GCA_902485915.1 uncultured Oribacterium sp.
CAAAGTAGACCTTGTCGACGTGTCTTTTCGGTGCGAGCAGGTCGTGGGCGAGCGCGCCGTCGTCGGTGAGCAGCAGCAGGCCCTCGGTGTCCTTATCGAGGCGGCCGACCGGGAAGAGATCCTTCCGAACGAGCTCGTCCTCTGTGCTTCGGGCAATGCTGCCATCGTCATGCCCACCCGCAGCGTGATGATCTGCCGCAGAGGCATTGGCCGCGGATGCATCCGTCGATACAGCATCACGGATCAGGTCGACGACGGTGGTCTGCCGCCGGTCCTCGCTCGCGGACAGAACGCCCGCCGGCTTGTGAAGCATATAGTACTGCTGCTCGGCATAGCGGATTTCCGCGCCGTCGAAGAAGATGCGGTCCTCGGCGGACACCTGCGCGCCCGGGTCCTTCTCCACCACGCCGTTCACCGTCACGAGGGATTTCCGGATGGCCTTTTTCAAATCACTGCGGGAGCCGACGCCCATATCCGCTAAAAATTTATCTAATCGCATAGGATTCCTCTTTCTCTACTTGTTTTCATAGTGTAGCATATCTCAGCGATTTCGCACTTGTCGATTTTTCAAAATCGATGGTTTCCAAAACAAGTCTCCCTCTTATTGAACTTGTTTAAGTAATATGTTATAAGCAAGTTGAGGTGAAACATATGGACTATAATTTTTCCAGTGATTTGATGGCCATACGAGAAATACTCGGACTTTCACAGAGCGAACTGGCCGAAATAATCGATGTAGAACAGGTGACGATTTCCCGAAGCGAGTTGGGGAAAACCACGCCCTCCGCGAAGCTTCTGGAGAGTGTCTACGCCTATGCATTTCAGAAAAAAATCAGAATAAACAAGCTGAAGGAAATGCTCTGGCAGGATGAGCTGGCGACGCATCAGAAGCTGTTGTTTCATGGTGCAAAAAGTGAAATCCACGGTGCCATCGATCTTACCCGCGGTCGAAAGAATAATGACTTCGGACAGGGTTTTTATGCAGGAGAAAGCTATGAACAGGCTCTTTCCTTCATCTCTGGTTTCAACCAGTCATCCGTGTACTTTCTGAATTTTGATGTTTCAAATCTAAAATGCAGAAAATACGCTGTCGATCAGGAGTGGATGATGACGATTGCGTATTATCGCGGCTCACTGGATGCATACAGGGATCATCCGACGATTCAAAAACTGATAGAGAAGTCCAGAGCATGTGATTATATCATCGCGCCCATCGCAGACAACCGCATGTTTCAGATTATCAACGCCTTTATAAATGGTGAACTGACCGATGAGCAGTGTACGCATTGTCTCGCAGCGACTAATCTGGGTATGCAGTATATCCTGACAAGCGAACATGCCGTGGCGAAGACTCGTCTGATCGAGCGCTGTTATATATCTGCAAATGAAAGAGAGTATTTCAAAAAGCTTCGGAGCGACGAAGCGAAACTGGGGGACGATAAAGTCAAGCTGGCACGGAAGCAGTATCGAGGGCAGGGGCTGTATATCGATGAAATTCTGGTTTGAGCGGACAATGCTTCCTGCGTGCAGTAGTCACAAGCGCTTCCAGCAATGATTGCGGAAGGAGGTTAAAGTGAAAAAAGTCGACAATGATGGATATATTCTGTGTGTACTTCAGGCAAGCGTGTTTGAGAATTCGGTAGAAAAAATCAACTCCAGCTCGCCGATATTTATACGCCGTTTTATGAACAGCAAAGTCGCAAAGCAACTCGATAATACTTCGATTCTGGAGACGAATGTTCAGCCGAATGATATTCTGGATCTGCTGAACGAAGAATATGGAGTCTCAAGCTATGGCTCCGTGAAGTACACGCGGAACGAAATGTACTGGATCGGCTATGTTTATCGGTATTTTGCGCTCGCGTATGACTTCAGTTCATCGCAGATTTACAGAATCGTGAAGCCACAGGAATTACGAAACGTCTTCTTACCCTATCATACGATGGATCCGGCCCAGGCCATAGAAAGAATCCTCGAAGCGAAGGGACTGTCCTTCGAGCAGGATGAAGCACAGGAACTCCATCGACAGTATGAAATCTATAAAAGGATACGACAGGCATAATGAAGAATTGCGTTACCGTTCAGCTCGATGTCCCGGAGAGAACCGTACTGAACGGTAACACGTCAAAATGCAAACTGCAAATTCTGATATCACCATCAAAATGCAAATTGTGATTGAAAAATCCCTTCATCCAGCGTAGAATATAAGCATTATGCGGCTGTAGTACATCGGTAGTACGCTGGCTTCCCAAGCCAGATAGGCGGGTTCGACTCCCGTCAGCCGCTTTTTTAGTGCCCGGAAACGGATTATGATGGGCCAGCATAGTATGGAATTGGCTGAGTAGAACTAAAAAAGACGGTTGCCTGACCGGATTATCCAATCTGGTTAAGCAACCGCCTCTTTTGATTTCCAGTTTTATGTTTCCGCGACAGGACTTTCTGCAGCACTGCTCTCAGCTACAGGTGCCGAGGTCGCGACTGGTGCCGATTCCGTAACCGGTGCGGCTTCGGTCGGCTGTGGTCGGAAGGCGCTGTACTGCTTGCCGTTTCCGCCGGCGACCTCGGCCTGACGGAACCGGATGAGCTCCGACACCGTCACCATCTGATAGCCCTGCTGATTCAGCCATGGAATCACCGTGTCACAGGCCTGCGCGGTGGCGTCATACAGCTCATGCATGAGGATGATGTCTCCATCCTTGATGTTTCCCTGGATGGCGTCGATCGTGGACTGTGCGTTTTTCGTCTTCCAGTCGAGCGTATCGATCGACCAGAAGATCATCGGCATCGTAAGGGTGTTCTTCACATCCTCGGAAGAGATGCCGCCCGGAAGGCGGGCAAGTGTCGGCGTAACACCGGTCAGTTCCTGGACCTTCTGATTCGTTTTATCAAATTCACTGCGGATATAGTCGACGCCCTTCTTCGACAGCTTCTCATCGTGATCCCAGCTGTGGTTTCCGACCTCATGACCATCCGCCACCATCCGCTTCACTTCATCCGAATCCTGATCGATGCGTTCACCGACGATGAAGAAGGTGCCGCGGCCGTTGTTCGCTTCGAGTACATCCATCAGATGGTTTCCGACGGACGACTTCGGACCGTCATCCCAGGTGAGTGCCACCATCGGCTTCGTGATGTCGATGTAACGACCGTTCGAGAGGACATGTGTCGGATCTGAGAGATCGATTTCGCTCGATGCCTCACCTGGAGCTCCTGCTCCCACCAGATTTTCGCTGATGGTTTCTCCATTTGCGAGATTTGTGCTGATACCATCGCCGAGCGTGCTCGTAACCGCTGCTTCATCGATGCCCGGTGTGTCGGCCGTCACTGCGCCGGTACTTTCTGTCACATCGATGCTCGAGTGACCCCGCTGGATATCGATATCCTGCATGGCATTGACGGCATTCTGACGACTGGTATCGATGTAATGCGCGATATAGGAAAGTCCCTTGAAGCCCAGGAAGCAGATAAGAAGCAGTGTGATCAACACGAAGGCTCTCGCCTGGTATGCACGTTTCCGTGCCGCCTTCCGTCGACGCGCCAACGCCCGCTGCCTGCGGTAGTACTCCTTCTCAGCTTCCGTCAGCACACGACGGCGACCGCGCGCACTGCTCACCGAACCGCTTCGGGTCTTCGTAGCGTGCTGAGAAGATGTACTGCTTCGGCTCTGCGCTGAACGCGAAGCGGTCGCAGTTCGTCCGCTTCCCCGATGCCCGTCACTGGCACCGCTTCTGCCAGATGAGCGACGTGTACCGGAAATATAGGCATCAGAAGAAGACCGCCGTCCATTCGAACTGCGACCACTCTGATTTCGATTCGGATTTCGATTCATCTCCCTCGCCATGCGACAGTACACCTGCTCCCTGCACGAAAATCTTCACTTGATGCATTTATTTTATCACAGAATATCCCGTATAAATATTAAAATGCCCCGTATACCTCGACAAATTCCTTAAATCTCGGCAGTGCAAAGGAAATCTTTCCATACTGACTGACATCGATGATGCCGTGATCCTTTAAGCGTCTGCGGTACTGGTTGAATTTATTGCCATCCATCTCTGCCTGCAGGGCAATGTCTTTCGTTTTTCCACCTTCATTTCCCGCGATACTCATGACCACCTTTCGATCCATATCAGACAGATCCATCCAGAGCCGATGATAGGATGCGTCTGCCAGCTGCGCATCGAACTTGTCCAGCAGACTTCGCGTCGGAAAATCCCCCGGTTCATTCCAGTATAGATATCCCAGCACCTGAAATGCATACGAATATCCCTTCGTCATCGATGCCATAGCGCCCGCCTGCTTATCCGAAATATCAAATATTCTCTGATAGGTCTGCGCCATCGCCACGATATTCAGCGGTTCCATCGTGATCTTCGGTGTTCGGTACAGGAACGTTAAATTCGGAACGTTTTTCAGCTTTTCAATCTCCTCAAACAAGCCGGTGCCGATAAAATAAATCGGCCGATTATTCGTGATAAACATCTGAAGCGCACTGGAAAATTTCCGCATCTGCGGTGTATCTGTGATCTCATCGATGGCCACCAGAATACTCAGCTTTTTCTTTTCAAACAGCTCAAGCAGCCCATCAATTTCGGCATTTACACTCTGCTCAGTACTCTTCATACTGATATTGAGATGGGAAGTTCCAAACGTGATGGTAGATTCTTTCCCCTTCCCACCGGCAGTTTTCAAAGTTCTCAGAAGCGTGTCCAGGATATCATCCAGCGGGCTGATTTTAATCACCATCCAGTGATCCAGCTCCTTGATACGCTCACAAATCGCCGTCATGGTTACTGTTTTTCCGCTTCCACGCACACCGGTGATCATATAGTTCTGAATCGTTACCGGTTCACAGGTAAAAGTTTCAACCACCTGATCGATAACACTGCTTCGCACGATATATTCCGGTGGGATACGTCCAAACGATAGACTGAACGGATTCTTACCTCGACTCATCCTTATCCCCCTTTCGTTTCCTCACAGCCGACATTCCGATTTGATATCTGCAGTTTCAAACTTATTTTACATCTTTTTACAAGCTTTTACATCTCATACTTTGTTTTACAGGCTTTTACATCCTTTTACATCTTCAAATCTATTTTATATCTTTTTACATCTTTTTACAAGTTTTCATATTATTTAAGGCCCAACAGTAACCATAATCAAGAGAACCCGACACCGTCGATGCTTCATCCTGCATCCACTGCGTCGGGTTCATTTTATTTCAGGTCGTTCTTTCTTTTGGCTTTTCTGTTTTTCGTCTGCACTGAGTTTCCATCCTTCGTAAAATTCCGTGCATTCGTAGATTTCACAGCTGGCTTCGACTTTTCAGATTGCGCCGATGCTGTTTTTTCGGTCTTTTCTGCCTTTGCTGTTTTCGCGTTTTTCATCGTTTTCGCCGCTTTCTTCCGAACGGAGTAGCCGAAGCTGCCGAGCTTCTCGCCGAGGGACATGTAGTCCCCATGGCTGTAGGCGACGAGCCCCACCTGATCCATATGGAAGGCTCCCTTCTCATCGATATAGCGCTCGTCGACATCGACGGCGACGACCTCTGCGAGGAACATGTCATGCGTGCCGAGCGGGAGCACCTGCGTCACCTTACACTCGATGGAGACCGGTGCCTCCTCGATGGTCGGCGCAGCGACGACACTCGCCTGTCCTTCATGCAGATTCATCTCTTTCCACTTATCAACCTGATCGAGGCTGCGGACGCCGCAGTAGTCAAGCGCACGCACGAGCTCCTCATTCGGAAGGTTGATGACGAACTCGCCGCTCTCCACCAGCATCGGATAGCTCGCGCGATGCTTGCGAACAGAAATATAGGCCATCGGCGGATCGGAGCAGATCGTGCCGGTCCACGCAACCGTGATGATGTTCGATTTTCCGGACTTGTCTCGGAGACTCACCATCACCGCCGGTACCGGATATATGAAATTACCTGGTTTCTGAAATGTGATTTTGCTCATAAAACTCCTGCTGATGATCTGTTGACCTATTTTTTCATCAATCACTTACGCCTGCAAAACCGGCACTCACAGAGGTCATCAGCATCCCTGCGGTAAGTGCGACTGTGGCCATCGCCTTCGTCCATGTTCTCTTCATATCCCCCTCCTGTACATAGTGTCTCATTGGCAGGTTCGTCTCACACGCTTCTGTGACCGGACTCTGCTTATCTGCACTTTAGTATACTATTATTGCACCGACTTTTCATTCCAAATATTCAGCTGCAGCAACTGCGCCATCGAGAAGCGTACCTTTGTCCGCCTCAGACAGACAATCCGCGATTCGCCACACAAAAACCGTCGGAAGCATTGTCGAAACGTATTTAAAAAGTTATAATAGCGCGTTGTAGGCTAGACCATGGAGCTGCTGCCGGACCGGCGGCGCTTCCATTCACTATGATATAGGAAATAAGGGAGATCGATTATGAAAAAGACGAGATGTATAGCAGTGGCCATGCTGGCTGCTTCCATGCTGGTGCTGAACGCCTGCGGTTCGGGTGATGCGGAAGCCGTGACGACGGCGGCGGTCACCAGTGCAGCAGAGGAAACCACCACGGCGGCAGAGGAGACCACCACCGCAGCAGAGACCACGGCAGCGGAGGAAACAACGACCGCTGCTGAAGAAACGACGGCTGCAGCGGAGGCGTCAAAGGACGAGAAGGAAAGCGCCGAGGCGGAATCGAAGGACGAAAAGGCCGTAAAGGATGAGACGAAGGCCGAGGAGAAGGCCGAGACTGCCGAAAAGGAGATGAAGGCAGAGGAGACCACCGCTGCCGAGACGAAGGCTGCTTCCACCGGTGCCGCACCAGCGGATATCTACAGTAAGGTCACCAGCTACCTGCCGGCCATGGTCAGCTTCGATGACAGCTATATCTCAAACTACTACGGTATCGACGCCTCCCAGCTCGACGGCTATGTGTTCGCCGCAGCCGAGGATGTCACCCAGGCCGATACCGTCGTGATCTTAAAGGCAAAGGATGCGTCCAGCGTCAGCACGCTGGCGGGCCAGCTCGCGACCGTGAAACAGCAGAAGGAGGCGGAGCTTCAGGACTACAACCCGACCGCGTACCAGGTGGCTGCTGCCGGTTATGTAAAGACCTCCGGCAACTACGTTTACCTCATCATGTCGAACAACGCATCCGCGATCGATCAGGTGATCTCCGCAAACGCAGGCTGATCCGCGAGCACACAGGGCTGTCACAGAAGCGCAGGCCGACGGTATCGGACCCATCCGATGCCCGGTACTGCGTCCCTGTGGCAGTCTTTTTCTTTTCGGACATCACCGCCTGCATAGAGCCGCGGTCGCCGGTGTTTCTCCTTTCGGAGACGCAGTCCCATCCCCTTCGCGCCTGAACGACGGCGATGATTTCACTCAGGAGTCTACTATGGTTTTCAGCAGTATCCCGTTTCTTTTCTACTTCCTGCCGCTCTGCCTGATCCTCTACTATCTGGTACCGTTCCGCTGGAAGAACTATGTCCTGCTCGCATTTTCCCTGCTCTTCTACGCCTGGGGCGAGCCGGTCTACATCCTGCTCATGGTTTTCGAGACCCTGTCCGACTACACGCTCGGCCGTGTGATGGACCGCGCGGATCAGCATCCGGCCATCCGCCGGCTCTGTCTTCTGCTGTCGGTGCTCATCGACCTCGGCTGTCTCGGCTTCTTCAAGTACGCTGATTTCCTGGTGGAAACGGTCAATACCCTCGCCGGCACCGCGATCACTCCGCTCCAGCTCGGTCTTCCGATCGGCATCAGCTTCTTCACCTTCCAGACCATGAGCTACACCATCGACCTCTACAAGCGTGAGGTCGCGGTCGAGAAAAACTACTTCTACTACCTCACCTACGTATCGATGTTCCCACAGCTCATCGCCGGCCCGATCGTCCGCTTCTCCACCGTCAACGAGGAGCTGCATGCGCGCACCATCCGCTTCGACGGCTTCGTCGACGGCGGTCTCCGCTTCCTGCAGGGCCTCTTCAAGAAGGTCCTCCTCGCAAACACCATCGGTGCCGTCTGGGAGCTCATCAAGTCGAGCGCCTTCACGATGGGGCCGGCAGCTGCATCGGCCAATGCGTCGGCCCAGGGCATCGTCACCTCACTTCAGACCGTACTCGGTCCTGGGGCGACGATCTCGGTGCTCGGTGCCTGGCTCGGCGGCCTCTGCTTCACGCTTCAGCTCTACTTCGACTTCAGCGCCTACAGTGACATGGCGATCGGTATGGGCCGTATGCTCGGCTTCCACTACCTCGAGAACTTCAACTATCCGCTCTCCTCTGTCTCCGTCACCGATTTCTGGCGTCGCTGGCATATCTCGCTCAGCACCTGGTTCCGTGATTATGTCTACATTCCGCTCGGCGGCAACCGTCACGGAAAGTGGAAGCAGCTTCGAAACATGTTCGTCGTCTGGTTCCTGACCGGACTCTGGCATGGTGCCGCCTGGAACTTCGTGCTCTGGGGCCTCTACTACGGTGTCCTCCTCGCGTTCGAAAAGGATGTCTGGGGAAACGCCCTCCGGAAGCTCCCGCGCATCCTCCAGCATCTCTATGCGATCCTCATCGTCATCTTTGGCTTCATCATCTTCGTGTTCGATGATATGACGGAGCTCGGACAGTACATCCGGATCATGTTCGGCATGGCTGGTGTACCGCTCGTGAACAGCACACTTCTCTGGTATCTCCGGAACAACTTCGCGATCCTCATCATCGGCTGCATCCTCGCTTTCCCGGTCTACCCGTGGCTCCGGGCGAAGCTCGAGAAGTACATCGCGCGCTGTGACTGCGCCGAAGCGGATGAGCATGCGGCGCGCCATCCGGGTAACGCTGGAAGCATTGGCCATGGAAACCAGGACGGCAGTATCACCGCGGCGCGCCGCATCGCCACCGTCAGCACCGTGCTGACCGCACTCGGCTACCTCGCACTTTTCCTGCTCACGACCGCGTACCTCGTGAACGACAGCTACAACCCGTTCCTGTATTTCCGCTTCTAAGGGAGCGTACGCACAGAGTAAATTACGCAATCTAAAATATGTCTGTATTTCCGTTTTTAAGGGAGCGTACGCACAACAGCGGCTGTTTCAGGCTTTCGAACATCGATCCGTTTTCCAGCCGTCCTGTCGACCGGAAAACAGACGAGCTTTTATCATCGATTCAAAGGAGGAAATCATGGATCACAGCGCATCGCTTTCCACTTCCCCGATCAGGCGTCTGCGGCGTCGGGCCGAGGTCCTCACCGTAAGTCTCATCGCTGCCCTCATCCTCTGCTTCAGCATATGGTGTCTCGTGGCACCGAAGCAGACCTTTTCAGAGAACGAGAACCGTGCCCTGGCGAGCTGGCCGGTCTACAGCTTCGGCGCACTGAAGGACGGTTCCTACATGAGCGGCATCCAGACCTATCTCTCCGACCACTTCCCGCTCCGGGATCCCTTCATGACCCTGAAGACGAAGTATGAGATGCTGACCGGCCGGGAGGAGATCAACGACATCTACCTCGCGAAGGATGGCTACTACATCGAAGCCTACAAGACGCCGAAGCAGCAGAAGAAGATCATCACGCAGTTCCAGAAGCTGCAGGATGCCATCACGACCGGTGCGAAAGAAAACGTCCGTGTGATGCTCGTGCCGACCGCCATCAGCACCTACAACGCGAAGCTCCCGAACTGCGCACCGGACCGGGGCGTGCTTCGGCAGGTCGACACCATGAACGAGATCTATGCGGCGCTGCCGAACATGCAGAAGGTCGACGCCTGGAGCGCACTGCAGGCCGCGGCGGCGCAGGAAGGTACCGACCATCCCCTGGCCTCTGGTGATACGGACGGCGCGCAGCCGGTGGCCGACACGAGGGATGCCGGCTGTGATACTTCAGATACAGACGGCCTCTACTACCATACGGACCACCACTGGACGACCCACGGGGCCTACGTCGGCTATCAGGCCTACTGCGATGCCGCCGGGCTCTCCCCGATCCCGGAAGCAGACTTCCAGAAGACCTGCGTAACGACGGACTTCCATGGCACGATTTTCTCGAAGCTGCACGACAGCACGGTGCCGGGCGATGCGATCACGCTGTACGAAAATCCGGCGAACCAGCTGACGGTGAGCTATCCGGATACCGGCGAGGTGACGGACACGCTGTACAACCGCGACTATCTCACGCAGAAGGATAAGTACTCGATGTTCCTCAGTAACCTGCATCCGCTCGTCGAGATCACAAACGCGAGTGCAGCTTCTGACCGCCAGCTCGTCCTCATCAAGGACAGCTACGCGAACTCCATGGTCCCCTTCCTCGTGAATCATTATCAGAAGATCTATGTCTTCGATACACGCTACTACCGCTTCGGACCGTCCTCGTTCATCAACGAGCACCCGGAGGTGACGGACGTGCTGCTGCTCTACAACATGAACACCATCGACACAGATCTCGGCGTCGGCGGAATCTTCTAGGGAGCAGGCAGACGAGGCCCGAAGGGCCTCGTCTGCGCCATACCTGACATTTTTCTTACGGTTTCGGACGAATCTCTGCGGGCGCTTGCTTTCAGCTTCATTTCAGCCTATAGTGTATCTGTGTTGCATCCCGATGCGTATGCGAGGATGGAAGCACAGATATTTTTTACGCCAGATGCGCAGTTCACTGCGTTTAAAAAGTAAACGACGGCGGGCTTCGCCGCCATCGAAGAAAGGGCATGTTTATGAAGAAGAGTTTCAGAAAAAAGGCCGCTGCACTTCTGACCGCGGCGATGGTATCCTCTACCGGCTTCTCTGCACTGGCAGAGGTCGGCCCGATGGCGGGTCCGACCGTTCCGACGACGGCAGCGACCAGCACCGTTACAGGCAGCAGTGCTGTACCGGCCACGACACAGACCGTGAACACGACGCAGGCGGCTGGCACCGATACGAGCGCGCAGACCACCGCCGACGGTCTCCCTCTGCAGGAGGATCAGCGCGTGCTCGATTTCTATCAGGATTCCGTTATCATCGGTGATTCCGTCGCCGATGGCTTCAAGCTGTTCGCACAGGGTAATAAAACGAATCCGCTTATGGCAGAGCTTCAGTTCCTGACCGCCTCCCGCTATAATCTGATCAACGCACTGATTCCGGAGGACCAGGATAAGACGATCGCACATCCGATCTACAAGGGCCAGTTCCTGAATGTATGGAACTCCATCAAGCTCATGAACGCGAAGCACATCTACATGTTCTTCGGCTTCAACGACCTCGGCGACCGTACCGATCAGATCGTAAACCGCTATGTACAGCTCATCCACCAGATTCAGGCGGTCAACCCGGATGTCGACTTCACGATCATCAGTACGACCTACATCTATCCGGGCTACACGAAGAGCTTCCCGGGTGTGAAGAGCTGGGCCTTCGATAATCCGACCGTCCGCAAGCTGAACACCGAGATGCAGAAGCTCGCACAGCAGAACGGCTGGGGCTACATGAACATCGCCGATGCACTCTCCGATGGCCAGGGTAACCTGAATCCGAACTTCTGCACCGATAAGATGATCCATCAGAACGCCGCCGCATATGTCGTATGGGCACAGTGCTTCCGCGACTACGCTGCCAGCAGAAACTTCTCACACGGAACATCCGCCGACGTGGCTGCCAGCGCGCAGTAATTTCATATCGAACGACGCAGAGCGCCGACCAGTGACGATCCCTCGGGAGAAGCATCGGCCGGCGCTTTTTCAACTTTATAAAAAGTTTATGGGGTCAGACCTCCCTTACGAAAATCGTAAGAGGGTCTGACCCCATAAACGTTCGGTTCCGGCTGGAGAACCTATGAAGAAAACGGAGATGTGTGAATCCGCTTTATCCCTTGACACCACCTGTGGTGACGCCACCGACGATGTACTTCGAGAGGATGAGGTACACGATGATGACCGGGAAGATCGAGAAGGCGATCATGACATAGACCTGGCCCATATCGAACTTCAGGAAGTCTGCGGAACGAAGCTGAGCGATCAGGATCGGCAGGGTCTTCTTCGTGTCGGTATGAAGGATCAGGGCCGGCTGGAAGTAGTTGTTCCAGCTCGTAACGAAGGTGAAGATCGCCTGCACGGCGATGGCCGGCTTCATCAGCGGAAGCACGATGGTGTTAAAGATGCGGAACTCGCCGGCGCCGTCGATGCGGGCCGCCTCGACGAGGGACATCGGGAGTACCGAGTCCATGTACTGCTTCATATAGAAGAAGGTGACCGGTGCGGCGATCGTCGGAACGATCAGCGGGATGAAGCTGTCCATCAGATTCAGCTTCGTCATGAACTGGATGAAGCCGAGCGCTGTGACCTGCGTCGGGATCATCATGATCATCAGGATGAAGGTGAACATGAACTTCTTCAGCTTGAAGTTATATGCGTGGATCGCATAGGCGGTCATGGTCGAGAAGTAGGTGCAGAGCACCGCACTCAGGCCGGCGACGATGAAGCTGTTGTACATGCCGCGTACCACCGGAAGGGTCCCCTTCAGCAGGTTCTTCCAGTTCGTCACGAGGTAGCTGCTCGGGATCGGCGTGAAGCCGCGGGTCAGCTCTGCGTTCGAACGGGTCGCGTTGATAAACAGGATGTAGAACCAGATGAGGCACAGGAAGGACAGGAGGATCAGTACGAGATACGAGATAAATCGTCTGGCATGGATGTTCATTCCATGGCTTTGCTTCGTTTCTGTCATAGCGCTGCCTCCTTAGTTCACTTCGCTGCTGGAAGATGTCTTATAGACGATCATACTCAGCACACCGGTGATGATGAAGAGAAGAACGGAAAGGGCACCGCCCATACCGAAGTTCTTACTGTACAGATGCTTGTTGAGCCACATGATCATGGTCATCGTATTACGTGCCGGATCACCGGTTCCGTTCGTCAGGATCTGCGGTACATCGAACATCTGGATACCACCGATGAGGGAGGTGATGAGCACGTACACGAGAATCGGACGAAGCAGTGGCAGAGTGATACGGAAGAAGATCTGCGTCGAGGTCGCGCCATCGACCTGTGCCGCCTCGAAGAGTGCGGTATCGATGCCCATCATGCCGGCCATCAGGAGGATGGTCGTGTTACCGAACCACATGATGTAGTTCATGGCACCGACGAGGGATCTCGCTGCCGTCGTGTTGCTCAGGAAGGTGAACGGCTTACTGATGATACCAAGCTGCATCAGGATCGAATTGACCGGTCCTGAATCGGAGAACAGGGTGAAGAACAGCATCGCGAACGCACTCGCCATGATCAGATTCGGAAGGTAGATCACGGTCTTAAAGAAGCGCTGGCAGCGAAGGCGAAGTGATGGATCCGTAAACCAGGCACCGAGGAGGAGCGAGGTGATGATCTGCGGCACGAAACCGATGAGCCACATGATCATGGTGTTGCCCGCGTACTTCCAGAGATCCGCGTTCGACAGGATCTTGATATAGTTTCCTAAACCGATGAAGTTCGGCCCGATCTGCTTTAAGCCCGAGCGGTAGTTCTCGAAGAAGCTGTTGTAGATCGTCGTGACGAGTGGCACGAACTGGAACAAAAGATAGACAACGATAAACGGGATCAGAAAATAGAGATCGGAAGAGCACACGTCTGAACTCCAGTC
>CABTMH010000050.1 GCA_902485915.1 uncultured Oribacterium sp.
ACGTGTGCTCTTCCGATCTCGTCCGCACGGTCTCTCCATCGCGAGCTGTCGGCACTGCATCCGACGCTGCAGAATCGCTGTCACGCTCACCCTGCCCTGCGACGGCTCCACTGCTGCGGCCGGCGTATACTCTCGCGCGCCGTGCCCGGATACGCTCCGCCTGCTCGGTCAGACTTCCCGGTGCTGCTGCTTCGCCGTTCGTGTCGTCGGCCAATGTCTCCGTCGCTGCCTGTGTGGCTTCCTTCGTCGGTGCTTCGGATACCGTTGCACGATCCTGTGCAGGTGCCTCCACAGCGGCCGCGGTCCTTCCGTCTGCAGCCACCACAGCCCCGGCGTTCTCCGATGCGGTAGCAGTTTCCATCGCCTGCACCTCTGTGCTCTTCGACATCGTCATCTCCACAGCATCTGTCGTCGCAGGCTGACGGACACCTTCTGTCTTCGGCTTTCGTCCACGGGTCGTGCGCTTCTGTGTGCTTTCTTCACCGCTTTCCCGAATCTCCAGACCTTCTTCCGGCTTTCGCGCACGCGTCGGGCGTTTCGGCGACCCGTCCTCTACGGAAGCCACCTCCGATGTCTGCATATCCATGCTCTCCCGTGCACCTTCCAGCTCTTCTGTCTTCAGCTTTCGCACACGTGTCGTACGCTTCGGACGGCTTTCCTCTGTCGCCCCCGTATCCACGCTCTTCTGGGCATTTTCCGACGCTTCCGTCTTCGGCTTCCGCCCACGCGTCGTACGCTTCGGACGATGTTCCGCTACTGCCTCCGATGTCTGCGCATCTGCGCTCTTCTGTGCACCTTCCGTCGCTTCCGTCTTCGGCTTCCGCCCACGCGTCGTACGCTTCGGCGCACCTTCCACTGCGGCCTCCGATGCCTGCGCACCCACGCTCTTCGTCGCCTCTGCTGCCACTACACTCTTCGGCTTCCGTCCTCTCGGCTTACGCTCGACCGCTGCCTTCTTCTCTTCTTCTGCCATACTGCCTCCATATGGTTTCTCTGAAACCATGCTATGTTTACGGAAACGCTCCGCTTTTTACTTTTTCTGTCACTCGAAAGCTGTTCCAGCTGTGTCTGTCCTGGTCGGATGCATACTGGAATACATGTCGAACGAAGGCCAGACCACAGCAGATACGACACAGCTTCCGTGCATACCTGTACTGTTTCGTTAAGGGAATGTATAAAACTAAACTATATATTAACTAATCCATGAGAGGGCCGCGCCGAAGGCGCATTTCCATGGCATCGTCTCTATAACTCTGGAATTCATGGATACGGGAAAGACCGCTCCGGAAATCATCGATTTGAAATCATATTCGTCAAACGAAGAAATTAGGAAAATCGTAAAACAAGTATAACAACCGTGCCCTTGTAACGCAAGTTTCATTTTGTTATACTAGCGGCACAATCTCAACGAAAGTAACCGTTCAGGCAGGGGAGGCCGGAGGGCAGCCATCTGAACGGGTACCAGTGAAAAGAAGGTTATTATGGCGAAAAATTATAGATCCACCCCGGGTCCGTCGCTTCGCTACGACGCCCGTGGACAGCTCGTAAAAAATAAACCGAAGTCCCGTGTTCTGCACTTCATCCTCTGCTATCTGCTTCCGTACCTGATCATCAACGGACTGATTCTCCTCTTCGTGATTCAGCAGCCGACGATCGAGACGACCGAGCCGGATACGAAGGATTACCAGAGTGCCAGCATCGATATCAAGGTCGATTCCCTGGTGCCGCTGAAGTCGCTGACCGCGACGATGGATGGTGCAGAGCTTCCGCTCGAGAAGTCCGGCTCGATCTGGACCGCCGATGTCACGAAGAACGGAACCCTGACCCTGAACGCGAAGTCCATCAACGGCATGTCGAAGACGACCTATGTACAGATCAACCTCCTCGACGACGTCGGTCCGATCGTCGACGAAGAGTCCGTCAATCTCGGTGCCGGCTACCTCGAGTTCACCGTCTCCGACACCCAGTCCGGTGTGAACTGGGATTCGATCTACGGCGTTGACTCACTCGGTAACAACGTGAAGCCGACCGATATCAACAAACAGAGCGGCCGCGTCACCTTCTCCATGGCCGGCGACGCCATCACCGTCTATATCCACGACCTCGCCGATAACGAGAGCTCCGCGAACTTTTCTGTAAATTAGACTTCACAAAAAAAGCTGGTCAATCGACCAATGTCATTAAGTTAAGATGACAAAAGAAAGATCTCTATACCAGAAATGGTATAGGGGTCTTTTTTTACGGCAAAAAACGCTTGACACAAGCGACAGAATGTGCGGCCGCTTTCGCT
>CABTMH010000051.1 GCA_902485915.1 uncultured Oribacterium sp.
AGCGAAAGCGGCCGCACATTCTGTCGCTTGTGTCAAGCGTTTTTTGCCGTAAAAAAAGACCCCTATACCATTTCTGGTATAGAGATCTTTCTTTTGTCATCTTAACTTAATGACATTGGCCGGAAGGCCTCTTTTTTTATGGATGCGCAGAAACTCAGTCCAGCCGTCCCGGCACCGTCTGCACGAAATTCTGAATCCTCTGCAGCTTCTGGTACTCCACGCTATCCTCGATGCCCGGCAGCTTCATATAGTGCTCCTTCAGCTTCTCGAAGGTTTCCGGACTCAGCACATGCTCGATCCGGCAGGCATCCTGTCCCGCCGTATACGCACTCACCCCGAGCCGCACCAGCATATTCGTAAGCACCACATGCTTCTCATAGGTCGACTTCGCTGCCGCCATCCCGGCCTCCGACAGCGCGATGTAGCCATTGCCATCCACCGTGATCATCCCCTCCTCACGCAGATGCTTCATCGCCACCGAAACCGACGGCTTCGAAAAGCCCAGCAGATTCGCGATATCGATGGAACGCACCACCTGCTGACTCATCGCCAGCATCAGAATACTCTCCAGATAATTCTCCGACGACTCATGTGTCGCAAACGTACTCATATCGAAACTCCTTAAAAAACATATGGTAAAGCCATAAACTTTTATTTCCTATAGTATAGCATAGATTTCGATTTTTCAGCCATAGAACTGCGCCGGGATTTCGCGCCATCTCCACGTCTGTGCTGCTGTTTACTCGTCAACTGGATTCAGACCGCCCCTCCGGCCCACTGTCTGCTCAGTACACGTGCGAACAGTAACCCGAAAGTTAGATATAACTAATTATTTTGGTGAAACCTATTGACTTGAAAAAAAGTTAGTGCTAACTTACTAGCGTGAAGTTAGGCCCATCTAATTAGACGGGACTAATTCATGTTTTTATGTAGATTTGGCGGCTTCATCGAGTGCCGGACAGCGGCGCCGTCGATGAGAAGATCCGAAGCCTGCTTCGGCGCTGCCATAAACATCATGTAAAGGAGGTACGATGATGCCATTATCGATGGGAACACAGGGTGTTGAATATGAGATTCAACGCATCGGAGGAAATGATAAAACGCAGCATTTCCTGGAGTCGCTGGGATTCTATGCCGGAGGTAAGGTAAAGATCGTTTCCTGCAATCGCGGCAATCTGATCGTACAGGTGAAGGAGTCGAGACTGGCACTGGACGAGACGATGGCCCGCAAGGTCATGATCAGTGCGTGAATGAGTATAATCCGCAGCGTGTCTGCGCTTTATAGATAAACAGGAGGGAACAGAGTTGAAAACATTAAGAGATGTTCAGCCAGGTGAGGACTGCGTCGTAGCGAAGATCACCGGTGAGGGTGCCATCAAGAGAAGAATCATGGATATGGGTATCACGAAGGGAACGACCCTTCATGTACGTAAGGCAG
>CABTMH010000052.1 GCA_902485915.1 uncultured Oribacterium sp.
AAGGACGGAAAGCCGTTTAAGACCCGCGAGGGTGGTGTGCTCCGTCTCGAGAAGCTGATCCAGGAGACGAACGAGAAGGTCCTCGAGCGTGTACGCGCTTCCCGTGGAGAGGAGCTCAGCGAGGAGGAGGCAGCCGCCATCGCCGTTCGGGTCGGCCTCGCCGCACTGAAGTACGGTGATCTCTCGAATCAGGCGACGAAGGACTACATCTTCGACCTCGATAAATTCACGTCCTTTGAGGGCAACACCGGTCCATACATCCTCTACACCATCGTCCGGATCAACTCGATCCTTCGTAAGTTCATGCAGGAGCGTGGCGTAAGCGATGATATACATGTACAGGATTATGTGCAGGCGCATGCGACCGACTTCCAGATCCTGCCGATGAAGGAGAAGTCTGCACATGATGTCCAGACGCTTCTCACACGTTATCAGGATGAGATCAACGGTGCATGGAAGGACCTCGCACCGCACCGCATCTGCTCCTATATCTATGCGCTGGCGAACAACTTCAACAGCCTCTACCATGATGTGAAGTTCCTGAACCTGCCGGAGAAGGAAAAGGAGAGCTGCATGGCCCTCCTGATGCTGACCTTCCGTGTGCTGAGCACCTGCATCCATACACTGGGCTTCAGCGCACCGGAGCGGATGTAATCGGGAACTACAGTAGATGAACCATCTGTCCGGCGGCATCCTGGTGTGCCGGGCAGATGGGATGGAAGAGCATGCCGTGATGCAGAGATGCGCTGGATGCATCGCTGCGACGGTAGCTGTGACAGGAGGATACAGAATATGAAATATTTTATAGCAAGTGATATCCACGGCTCTGCATACTGGTGCCGCAGGACCCTGGAGAAGCTCGAGGAGAGCGGTGCAGAGCGCCTGATCCTCCTCGGAGACATCCTTTATCACGGACCGCGTAACGACCTTCCGCTGGAGTATGCACCGAAGGAAGTCATCGCGATGCTGAATCCGCTGAAGGACAGAATCTGGGCGGTACGTGGCAACTGTGAGGCTGAGGTCGATCAGATGGTGCTGCAGTTCCCGGTGATGGCGGATTATGCGATCCTCGCACTGAACGGGCATACGATTTTTGCGACCCATGGGCATCTTTTCGATGAGACGAAGCTTCCACCACTGATGGAGGGCGATGCACTGCTGCATGGCCATACGCACCTTCTGAAGGCGGAGAAGCTGACGGCAGAAGATGGACGGGCGTTCTTCCATCTGAATCCGGGCAGCACCTCCCTTCCGAAGGGTGGAAACCCGAATACCTATGCCATCCTCGATGAGGATGTGTTCACGGTATATGACTTCGATGGCCACACGATCGCATCGATTTCACTGAACGTGTAAACAGCATATTGACGAGAGACTTTATCTTACCCTTCGGCATATTCACGGCTGAAGGGTATTTTTTTAAGCTGAAGAAGTAGGATTTTGTCATATTCCGCGAGATTATTGATAATTAATCTACAATCTGCTAAGATAAAAAAGGTTCCGGTTGTGCATAGTGAACAAGGGCGCAGCGCGAAATCGGAAGGTTTGTAACATTATGCCTGCACAGGAAGAACAGGTCTTTCTGCCAGGGCATTCATATTAATTTAAAGGAGTAGAATTATGGCTGTGAATCGTTTCGTCTTAAATGGTATTTCCTATCATGGACATGGTGCAATCAAGGAGATCCCGGGTCTCATCAAGGCCAGAGGTTATCATAAGGCTTTCGTTGCATCCGATCCTGACCTCGTAAAGTTCGGCGTAACAGCCAAGGTGACGGATCTTCTGAAGGAGAACGGCATCGACTTCTTCCTGTATGATGACATCAAGCCGAACCCAACCATCGAGAACATCCAGCACGGTGTAGAGGCGTACAAGTCCTGCGGCGCAGACTGCATGATCACCATCGGTGGCGGTTCTTCCATGGATACCGGTAAGGGCATCGGTATCGTCATCAACAACCCGGAGTTCGCAGATATCCGTTCCCTCGAGGGTGTCGCACCGACCAAGCATCGTACCGTATTCACCATCGCCGTTCCGACCACCGGTGGTACCGGCGCAGAGTCCACCATCAACTATGTTGTCACCGACGTTGAGAAGAAGAGAAAGTTCGTCTGTGTCGATGCAAACGATATCCCGGATATCGCCGTCGTAGATCCGGATATGATGTCCTCCATGCCGAAGGGCCTCACGGCTTCGACCGGTATGGACGCGCTGACACATGCGATCGAAGGCTACACCACGAAGGCCGCTTGGGAGCTTGCAGATGTACTCGACCTCGAGGCCATCAAGCTCATCGCAAAGAATCTTCGTAAGGCTGTAGCGAACGATCCGGATGGCCGTGAAGGTATGGCACTCGCACAGTATGTAACCGCGATGGCATACTCGAACGTAGGTCTCGGTATCGCACACTCCATGGCACATACCCTCGGCGCGGTTTATGACACACCGCACGGTGTTGCATGTGCGATGATGCTTCCGATCGTTATGGAGTTCAACCAGGAGTACACCGGCGAGAAGTTTAAGGACATCGCAGAGGCGTTTGGTATCGATACTACCGGTATGGATGCAGCGACCTATCGTAAGGCTGCCATCGATGCCGTGAAGCAGCTCTCTGTAGATGTCGGTATCCCGACCAGACTCGAGGCACTCAAGGAAGAGGATCTTCCGTTCCTGTGCGAGTCCGCTGCCGCTGATGCATGTGCACCGGGCAACCCGAGAGAAGCGAGCATCGCTGACTTCGAGGCTATGTTCAGAAAGCTTATGTAAGCTCGACCCTGTGATTTTAACTGTAAATAGTTCCCCCGGAGTTTTCTCCGGGGGCTTTTTTGTGCTAACATAGTCATCAGAGTTTATCAGAAAGAAAAGGCCAGATGATGATGAAAAAAGCATGGAAATATATGATGATCCCGGCAGCCCTGATGCTGCTTCTGTCCGGATGTGGACACTTTACGGAGCTTGTGGAGCATGTCGCATCGAAGCAGGAGACGACGGCGGAAGAAACGCAGGCGATCCTGGAAACGACCATCCCGGCGGACCAGATCGTGGAGCCGGCGGATTCGGATGCGATGCGGATCGAGCTTTCTCAAGGGGCAGCAGCCCTCGGCTTCGCGCATCTCATGGAGGAGTCCGAGCTGGGTGCGACACAGGGAGACTACCATTTCGAGCTGAAGGGCAGTGAAGCAGAGGTCCTGTCGGACTTCATCACCGGAGCTGCGGATGTCGCGATCCTTTCGCCGGAAAGTGCAGCCAGAGCCTACCATGATGCGAAGGACGGCGCGGTCATCATCAACATCGATGCAGGGAACGAGCTGTACTGCATCACCGGCAACACGGAACTGAAGAGCTTTCAGGGACTGAAGGGGCAGACCGTGCTGAGCGTCGGACAGGGCGAGCAGCCGGAGTATGCGCTTCGTTACCTGAAGAGTCAGTATGGCACGCAGTTCGATGTGCAGTATACGAGCATCGAGGACATCACGGCGCAGCTTTCGGCGGATCCGTCGAAGGTCGCCATCGTCACAGAGCCGGACGCATCGAGCCTTCTGGCCGGCGTGCCGGGCACCGTGCGCGCATTTTCGCTGGAGGACAGCTGGGAGAATGTCACCGCGACCGACAGCCTGATCTCCAGCGTGACCCTCGTGCATCGGGATTACTATGAGAATCAGCGTTCATCCGTTGATAATCTTCTTCGAGAGACCGCGATGTCGATCGTAAAGGCAGAGCGGGCTGCTAATCAGACGGCGAAGCTCGCCGGAAAGTTCGGCATCACACAGGCCGCGGTCGTTCCGCTGGCACTCCCGTATGCGAATCTCCAGTGTATCACCGGTGATCAGATGAAGAGCCGGATCGGTGCCTACCTCATCGCCATCGCGGAGGTCGATTCGGCAGCCATCGGGCGCAGTATTCCAGGCGAGGATTTCTACTATGGATATACTGTGACGGAACCGGAGGAAAGCAGCTCGGTGAGTCGATACGATGATGCGACATCCTACGGAAACGATTCAGAAAACGAATATGAGGATGAAGACGAGAACACCGAATCGAAGAAGAGTGAGGACACAGATACAGAGCAGGATGAGAAGCAGGATGACATAAAGCGCGAGAATCATACGAAACGCGAAAACGAAACCGAAGAGGAGAGCGAGCAGAAAAAGAGCGACGAAAAGAAGGAAGAGACCGAGAAATCGCACGAATCCGGGAAGAAAACCGAAGCGAGCGAAAAGCATGTAGAAATCGAAGAGCCGCAGAAGCCGGCAGAAACCGCCGCTTCGCCTGCACCACAGCCAGCCGCACCGGATCCATCTGCCGCACCCGCCGGTCCGGGGAGCCAGGGTCCATCGGATGACCTCCTCCCGGGAGGCCCGATGGGCTGATGAGCGCAGTCTGACGCTGCGAAGGAAGGAGCCCAGGTGGAAAGCCACCTGGGCTCCTTGCATGCCAGGCAATCGTATATTTTTTATTGACATAGTATACCCACCGGGGGTATACTGAAGCCAACGTAATATACGGGGTGGGGGTATATACCCGCCGTGACTTGCATACAGAAAGAGGCATCTATGAAGCAGTATATCGTGACCGGTATGAGCTGTGCAGCCTGCCAGACGCGTGTCGAGAAGGCCGCGCGGGCAGTGCCGGGGGTACGGGAGGCGACGGTCTCCCTGCTGACGAACACTCTCGCCGTCGAGGGCGATGCGGCACCGGAGGACATCATAAAGGCCGTGGTGAACGCAGGCTATGGCGCCAGCGAGAAGGGCGGGCATCCAGGCGGAGGCGTCGGCCCGGGAAGTAAGCAGGACGCGGGGATGCAGGGGGCGGTCTGCTCCGCTGCGGGCTGCGGCCTCGATCCGATGGCGGCAGAGGAAGAGGCGCTGAGGGATCACGAGACGCCGAAGCTGAAGAAGCGTCTCCTTCAGTCCGTGCTGTTGCTCGTCGTGCTGATGTACGTCAGCATGGGCCATAATATGGCAGGCTGGCCGCTCCCGGCGGTCTTCGAAAATCCGGTGAACGGCGGGATCGTACAGATGCTGCTCGCCCTCATCGTGATGTATATCAACCGCAAATTCTTCGTCGGTGGCTTCCGCTCGCTCCTGTACCGGGCACCGAACATGGATGCCCTCGTCGCCCTGGGCTCGAGTGCCGCTTTTCTGTACTCGCTGGTGGAACTCTTCCTGATGAGCCTCGCGCTGGCCGACGGGCAGATGGAGACCGTGCATCATCTGCACCATCATCTGTATTTCGAAACGGCAGCGATGATTCCGGCGCTGATCACGGTCGGCAAGATGCTCGAAGCGAGGTCGAAGGGACGGACGGCCGATGCACTTCGAAGCCTCATGAAGCTGGCACCGAAAACCGCCGTACTGCTGCGGGATGGAAAGGAAGTGACGGTGCCGATCGCGGAGGTCCAGTCCGGCGATCTCTTCGTGGTACGCCCGGGTGAGAGCATCCCGGTGGATGGTGTCATCCTCGAGGGCAGCAGTGCGGTCAATGAAGCCGCCCTCACCGGGGAGAGCATCCCGGTGGATAAGACCGTCGGCGATGCTGTATCCGCGGCGACCATCAACACCGATGGCTTCCTGAAGCTGCGGGCGACGCGTGTCGGAGAGGACACGACGCTCAGCCAGATCATCCGGATGGTATCGGACGCAGCCGCGACGAAGGCACCGATCTCCCGGATCGCAGATCAGGTGGCCGGTATCTTCGTACCGGCCGTGATCCTCGTTTCTCTGCTGACCTTCATCGCCTGGATGCTGGCCGGGAAGGGTGTGGAATTTGCGATTCCGCGGGCCGTCGCCGTGCTGGTGGTGTCCTGCCCGTGCGCACTCGGCCTGGCGACACCGGTGGCCATCATGGTCGGCAGCGGACAGGGAGCACGAAACGGTATCCTGTTTAAGACGGCGGCGGCGCAGGAGCAGGCCGGTCGCATCGAGATCGTCGCGCTGGATAAAACCGGTACGATCACCTCGGGACAGCCGGTGGTGACGGATGTACTTCCGGCCGCCGGAGTATCGACGGAAACGCTCCTCCAGCTGGCCCTCGACCTCGAGCAGTACTCCGAGCATCCACTGGCCGGTGCCATCGTGCGCTACGCAGAGACGCAGGCCATGACCCCACGCGTGGTGACGGAGTTCTCAGCATTGCCCGGCAACGGACTGCACGCGATGCAGGATGCGGCGGAGCTCTGCGGAGGTTCCTATACGTATATGAAGAAGCGCTTCGGTGTCACGGGCGAGATGGAGCAGCCGTATGAGGCGCTCGCGGAGCAGGGAAAGACCCCGCTTTTCTTCGTACGTGACGGGCAGCCGATGGGCATCATCGCGGTCGCGGACGCCATCAAGGAGGATTCTGCGCAGGCCATCACGGAACTTCAGAATATGGGTATCGACGTCTATATGATCACGGGTGATAACGAAAAAACGGCCCGGGCCATCGCACAGCAGGCGGGTGTCACGCATGTGATCGCCGGTGTCCTGCCGGATGGAAAGGAAGCGGTGATCCGTCGGCTGAAGACCGAGGGGCGTGTCGCGATGGTCGGAGACGGCATCAACGATGCGCCGGCCCTCACCCGCGCGGATCTCGGCATCGCCATCGGCGCCGGCGCAGATGTCGCCATCGATGCGGCGGATGTGGTACTGATGAAGAGCCGGCTCACGGATGTGTCGGCGGCGATCCGTCTCGGACGGGCGACCCTTCGGAACATCCATGAAAACCTGTTCTGGGCCTTCTTCTATAACGTGATCTGTATCCCGCTGGCGGCCGGCTTCTACACGGCTGTGCTGGGACTCGGATTCGAGATGAGTCCGATGGTCGGCGCGGCGGCGATGAGCCTGTCGAGCTTCACCGTATGTATGAATGCGTTGCGTCTCAACCTCTGTAAGGTGCATGATGCTTCACAGGATAGAAAAATCAGAAAGAGAAAGAAAAAGGAGAGTAAAAAGATGACAGAGACCGTAAAGATCAAGGGTATGATGTGTGGACACTGCGAGGCCAGCGTAAAGAAGGCCCTCGAGAAGCTCGATGGTGTCGAGGAGGCCGTGGTGTCTCACACCAGCGGTACTGCAGAGCTTAGGCTGAGCGCGCCGGTAGAGGATGCGGCGATTCAGAAGGCCATCGAGGCCCTCGATTTCGAGTTCGTATCGATCGTAAAGTAAACACTGTGCCGCATGGGGTGGAGGCCAATGCAGACGAGCGGGAGGGTATATGCCGCCCCGGGCGATGACATTGGCCTCGGATCTGTGCGCGGACGCCGGAAGGATACGTGAAGAGGAGGTGGAAACATGGCATGCTGCTGTGGACAGGATGAAAACGGAAGACAGAAGCATAAGCCGCGGACGCCGGAACAGGTGAAGTCGCTGGTGACGCGCCTGAACCGCATCGACGGGCAGATCCTCGGCATCAAAAAGATGATCGAGGAAAACCGTTACTGCCCGGATGTCCTGATGCAGGTCAGCGCCGTGCAGGCCTCGCTGAATTCCTTTAATAAGGAGCTGCTTGCGACGCACATCCGGACCTGCGTCGTCGATGACATCCGGGATGGGAAGGAAGAGGCGGTGGACGAGCTCTGCGAGCTGCTGAAGAAAACGATGAAGTAGGCCCGCGAGAGCATCCGCTGGAGCCTCGGCCACCGGTACGTTTGATGGCGTCGTTTCTCTGCATACGACATAAGAAAAGGTGCATTAGCAGTCTTCGAAAAAGACTGCTAATTTTTTGCTCCGTTCACATAGTTAACACATTTCTGCTTTATATTTAGGAGCATCAGATAGAGGAATGATATCCTCTGTTACATGAAAGGATGAAACTTATGGGAAATATAGTACAGATCTTCCAGCGGCATCGGCTGAAGAGGCAGATGACGCTCGCCAATGGAAACAACGACCAGAACCATCCGGATGACGATCATGGTTTTGGTGATTTTAACGATTTCTTTAACCAGTTCACGAACGGTCAGAACGGCGCGAATGGAAATCGTGGGAACAACGGTAATAACAGCTATCAGCCGAAGAATAAAAAGCCGCTGATTTTCTATTATTTCATCGCGCTTCTCATCATCCTGCTGCTGAACACCTTCGTCTTCCCGTCACTGATGACACGGTCGATCCGTCAGACGAGCTATACGGAGTTCATGAACGCCGTGAACAACCAGGCCATCACGAAGGTGAACCTGGGGGATGATACCATCACCTATGTCGCGAAGGTAAACGGGCAGGACCTCACCTGCCAGACCGGTCGACTGAAGAACGAGTACACCGAGGCACAGGTACTCCAGGAGCTCTACCGGCAGGGCGTCAACTTCGATGAGACGATTCCGGTCGAGACCAGCCCGCTGATCAGTTTCCTTTTAAGCTGGGTATTCCCGATTCTTCTGTTCTGGGCCCTCGGAAACTGGCTCAGCAAGCGCATGGCGAGCACACTCGGTGCTGGTGGCGGCTTCGGCGGCATGGGCGGCTTCGGTAAGTCAAACGCCCGTGAGTATGAGGCGAAGGATGGAAACAAGGTGACCTTTAAGGATGTCGCCGGTGAGGATGAAGCGAAGGAACTTCTGTCTGAGATGGTCGACTACCTGAAGGAGCCGGATAAGTATACGAAGATCGGTGCGCATATCCCGAAGGGCGCCCTGCTTGTCGGCCCTCCAGGAACCGGTAAGACCTTACTTGCGAAGGCCGTCGCCGGTGAGGCGAACGTTCCGTTCTTCTCCATCTCAGGCTCTGAGTTCGTCGAGATGTTCGTCGGCATGGGCGCTGCGAAGGTGCGTGATCTGTTTACGCAGGCGAAGAAAAAGGCACCGTGTATCATCTTTATCGATGAGATCGATGCCATCGGTAAGAAACGTGGCAACGGTGCGATGGGCGGAAACGATGAGCGTGAGCAGACCCTGAACCAGCTTCTGACAGAGATGGATGGTTTCGACAGCTCAAAGGCCATCATCATCCTGGCAGCGACGAACCAGCCGGATTCACTGGATCCTGCACTGCTTCGTCCGGGCCGTTTCGATCGTCGTGTACCGGTGGAGCTTCCGGATTTCCAGGGTCGTGTGGACATCCTGAAGGTGCACTCCAGAGGCATCAAGATGGCGGACAACGTCGATCTTAGTGCCATCGCGAAGGCAGCTGCCGGTGCGAGTGGTGCGGAGCTTGCGAACATCATCAACGAGGCGGCACTCCGTGCGGTACGTGCCGGTCGTGAACGCGTGATCCAGTCGGATCTCGAGGAGTCGATCGAGGTGGTCATCGCCGGTTATCAGAAGAAGAACAACGTGATGACCGATAAGGAAAAGCTGATCGTTTCCTACCATGAGGTCGGTCATGCACTGGTCGCTGCGCTTCAGAAGAACTCGGCACCGGTACAGAAGATCACGATCATCCCGAGAACCTCAGGTGCACTGGGCTACACCATGCAGGTCGAGGACGAAGGAAACCACTACCTCTACTCGAAGGAGGAACTGGAGAATAAGATCGCGACGCTCACCGGCGGACGTTGTGCAGAGGAGCTGATCTTCCATACCTGCACGACCGGTGCGAGCAACGACATCGAGCAGGCGACGAAGTATGCCCGTGCGATGATCACGCGCTATGGCATGGCAGATGATATCGGTATGGTGGCGATGGAGCAGATCCAGAACCAGTACCTCGGCGGTGATGCATCGCTCACCTGCTCGCCGGAAACGCAGACGAAGATCGACCAGATGACCGTGAATCTCGTAAAGAAGCAGCATGATAAGGCATATCAGCTGCTGAGTGACAACATCACGAAGCTTCACGAGATCACGAAGTACCTCTATGAGAAGGAGACCATCACCGGCGCAGAGTTTATGGAGATCCTGAACCGGAAGGAGATCGATCCGTCGGTAGTGGCACCGGGCACACAGGCCTGAGCAGTCTCCCGAAAGGTTACGGATGGTAAGGTGCACATCGGATAGAAAAATCGGATAAACCGAAGCGTATCCCGTATGGCCGCATAGGCAGGCGGTGAAGACTCGTTACAGTTTGAGAAAACTGTAACGAGTCTTTTTTTATTCTGAACAATCTGCAGGAACGGTGACAAAACCGGTTCAGTTTACGTATAATAAAACCAACTATAGATACCCTTCGGGCGGGGACTTCGCTGAACGGGTATCTGCGATCTGTTTTTTACAAGGGAAGTAGTATGCGTGATCTTGATTATTTGAAGCTGCTCGCGAAGCAGTTTCCGACGGCGACGGCGGCAGGTGCGGAGATCATCAACCTGCGTGCGATCTGTGCACTCCCGAAGGGCACAGAGTATTTCTTTTCAGACCTGCATGGTGAAAGCGACGCCTTCATCTACCTGATGCGGTCGGCCTCCGGAATCGTTCGTGATAAGATCGATGAAACCTTCGGAAACCTGCTGCCGGAGGAGGAGCAGCTGGAGCTTGCGAACCTGATTTACTATCCGAGAGACATCCTTTCGGATCCGGCACACAAGGCGAAGGATACACCAGAGTGGCAGCGCATCACGATCAATCGTCTCGTGAATATCTGTCGCTGCGTAAGCTCCAAGTACACCCGTTCGAAGGTGCGTAAGAAGATGCCGCAGCAGTATGCCTACGCGATCGATGAGCTCCTGCACATCGACAGTCATGATGAGGATAAGCGAGGCTATCTCCGCGGTATCATGGATGCCATCATCGACATCGACATGGGTGATGATTTCATCGTGGCTCTGTCGGAGCTGATCCAGAACCTCGTCATCGATAATCTCCATATCATCGGCGATATCTTCGATCGAGGCCCGCATGCGGACCAGATCATGGAGGAGCTGATGAGCTTCCATGATGTGGACATCGAGTGGGGAAATCATGATGCCGAGTGGATGGGGGCCGCCTGTGGTAATCCGGCCTGCATCGCAAGCGTTCTCCGCATCGCCACCTCCTATAATTCCTTCGATGTGCTCGAGGATGGCTACGGCATCAACCTGCGTCCGCTGTCTATGTTTGCCGAAGAGGTGTATGGCGATGACCCATGTGCCTGCTTCCAGCCACATCTCCTGGATACCAATGTCTCCGACTCGGTAGATCCTCGTCTCGCCGCGAAGATGTGTAAGGCCATCAGTATCATCCTGTTTAAGGAGGAAGGGGCACTGATCCGCCGCCATCCGGAGTATAAGCTCGACCACCGTATGCTCCTCGATCAGGTCGATTACGAAAAGGGCACGGTGACCATCGATGGACAGAGCTATCCGCTGAAGGATACGAATTTCCCGACCATCGACCCGAAGGATCCGTATAAGATGACGGAGAAGGAAACGGAGCTGATGAACACCCTGGTGTACAGCTTCACACACTCGCAGCTGCTGCAGAAGCACATCCGCTTCTTCTTTACGAATGGCGCGATGTATAAGGTGGTCAATAACAACATCCTCTACCATGGCTGTATCCCGATGAACGTGGACGGCTCCTTCCTGCAGCTCGAGACGGCGAAGGGCAGTGTCGGCGGAAAGGCCCTCATGGATTACTTCTATGAGCGGGCCATCGATGCGTATTTCCTGAATGGAGAGAATGATCCGAAGGGAAAGGTGTACGCCACGGATCTTTTCTGGTATATGTGGTGCGGCCCATGCTCACCGCTGTTCGGAAAGGATAAGATGACGACCTTCGAGCACTGCTTCATCGAGGATCCGGATACACATGTGGAGAAGTTTAACATCTACTATGAATTCTCGAAGGAAGAGCGCTATGTCGACCGGATCTTCGCGGAATTCGGTGTGGATCCGGAGATGGGCCATGTGGTCAATGGGCATGTGCCGGTGAAAACGAAGCGTGGCGAGTCTCCGATTAAGGCAAACGGCAAGCTCTTCGTCATCGATGGCGGCATCTCGAAGGCCTATCACTCCCGCACCGGCATCGCCGGCTATACGCTCATTTTCAACTCCCGCCATCTGGCGCTGGCAGAGCATAAGGGATTCCGGAAGGGATCCGAAAATACGCCGGAGATCCAGATCGTGGAGCAGATGAAGCACCGCATCCATGTCGGCGAAACCGATAATGGACAGGAGCTGAAGCGTCAGATCGCCGACCTCGAGGAGCTGCTCACGGCGTATCGCAACGGTGATATCCGCGAGAAGGGCGAAATTGTGCAAAAGAGGCATTGATTCGAAAATAGAATAGTGCTATAAAAAACGGGACCAAAACGGGATCCCGTTTTTCTATGGGATGCTTTATGGAGAAGTGCGCTGCGGGCGGGACGGTGCAGGCTGGACACATGTCCGGTGATGCCTCGTCATATCGCGACGTATGCATATAGATGACGATCATCACAGGGGGATATATGGCTGCAAAATCAAGCATGAAGGACATGACGAACGGAAATCCGACGAAGCTGATTCTGGGATTTGCGATTCCGATGCTGCTCGGAACACTTTTTCAGCAGTTTTACAGCATGGTGGATACCATCATCATCGGCCGTTTTCTGGGCGTCGATGCGCTGGCCGGTGTCGGCTCCACCGGTGCGATTAATTTTATGGTGAACGGCTTCGTTATCGGTGTGACGGCGGGCTTCGCGATTCCGGTGGCGCAGCGCTTCGGTGCGCAGGACTTTAAAGGCCTGCGGAAGTATGCTGCGCAGATCATCTACCTCACGGTGGCGATTTCCGTGCTGATGACCGTGGTGATCGGTGCACTGACGAAGAGTATCCTGATCGCCACGAATACGCCGGCATCGATCTTTGATTACGCCTTCAACTATATCTTCATCATCTTCCTGGGGACGCCGGCGATTTTTCTCTACAACATCACGGCCAGTATCATCCGTTCCCTGGGGGATGCGAAAACGCCGGTTTATTTCCTGATTTTCGCAGCACTTCTCAACATCCTGTTCGACTATATCTCCATCGGTCTCATGGGCTTCGGCGTCGAAGGACCGGCGTATGCGACCGTCATCTCGCAGGGACTGAGCGGCGTACTGTGCCTCGTCTATATGATATATAAATTCCCGGTTCTCCACTTCGAGGCAGGGGAGCTGAAGCCGGATGGCGAGAAGGTACTGACCCTGCTCGGTATGGGGATCCCGATGGGCCTTCAGTACTCCATCACGGCCATCGGCTCTGTCATCCTGCAGACCGCGGTGAACGGTCTCGGCGCGATCGCGCTGGCGGCCATCACGGCGGCGGGTGTGCTGGGGGTGCCGGTGGCGGCCATGCAGGCCGGGCTGCGCGGCGCGGCGGTGCGCGGCCGGTGCGAGGTCGTGCCCGGGCCAGCTCCCTTTACCGTGGTGCTGGACTACGCCCACAACGCCGCGGCGGCAGAAAGCGTGCTGACGGCCCTGCGGGCGTACCATCCCCGGCGGCTGATCACAGTG
>CABTMH010000053.1 GCA_902485915.1 uncultured Oribacterium sp.
AGACGGAGAGGAGATTTGACAGATGTTCGGACTTTTCAAGAGTAAGGAAAAAGGCAACATCCTCCACTCACCGTGTAATGGTAAGGTGGTTCCGATTACAGAGGTACCGGATCCGACCTTCGCAGAGAAGATACTCGGTGATGGATTTGCGGTGATTCCGGCAGAGGGAAAGGTGTATGCACCGGCCGATGGCGAGATCACCATGGTGTTTGACACACTGCATGCGGTCACGATGACCACGACGCAGGGTATCGAGGTCCTGATTCATATCGGACTCGATACGGTGAACCTGAAGGGCGAGCCGTTCACCGCGCATGTGAAAGCCGGGGATAAGGTGAAGCAGGGGGATCTGCTGATGGATGTGGATCTCGGGAAGATCCAGGCGGCCGGCTTAAACATCATCACACCGGTGCTGATCTGTAACACCGATGATTATAAGGAAATCAGCCTGCAGAAGCAGGGTGAGGTTACACTCGCGGACAGCGTGCTGAAGATTTCCTGAGCACGAAGTGCTGGATTTCTGATTTTTCAGGCTCTTTCGACGGCAGACAGAGGATTCGTAAGCCGTTTGTGTGGCAGTTGAAAGGGCATTCTGATCCGGATCGCCGGATCTGTGCTTGATTTCGAACCTGATTGGAGTGATCCAATTTAGTATATTTTTCTCAAGGAGGGGAAATATGAAGTTTCTTCAAAAGTTGGGTAAAGCGTTAATGCTCCCAGTAGCTGTGCTGCCGATCTGCGGTATCCTGATGGGTATCGGATACCTGCTCTGTCCTGCAACCATGCAGGGTGGTGACATCCAGGGTGCAGCCAACCTGATCGGTCTGTTACTCGTAAAGGCAGGTGGTGCCTTAATCGATAACATGGCCATCCTTTTCGCGATCGGCGTCGGTGTCGGTATGTCCGATAAGAATGACGGTACCGGTGGAATCGCGGCGCTCGCTTCCTGGCTCATGCTCACCACACTCCTGTCCACAGGATTCGTGACGACCCTGATGCCGTCGATCGCAGAGAGCGAAGTAAAGACCATCGCGTTCAACAAGATCGCGAACCCGTTCATCGGTATCCTCGCCGGTGTCATCGGTTCTACCTGCTACAACAAGTTTAAGGGCACGAAGCTTCCGGACTGGCTGGCTTTCTTCAGTGGTAAGCGTTGCGTAGCCATCGTCGCAGGTATCGTTTCCATCATCGTATCTGCTGTTCTTCTGTTCGTATGGCCGCTGTTCTTCGGTTTACTCGTAAGCATCGGTGATGCCATCGCGAAGATGGGTGTTGTAGGTGCCGGTATCTATGCCTTCCTGAACCGTCTCCTCATCCCGACCGGATTACATCACGCACTCAACAACGTATTCTGGTTCGACACCATCGGTCTCGGTGATCTTTCTCACTTCTGGGCTGGTGAGACATCTGCAGATGTTTCCTGGAGCCTCGGTATGTACATGTCCGGATTCTTCCCATGTATGATGTTCGGTATTCCGGGTGCTGCACTTGCGATGGTACAGTGCGCGAAGCCTGAGAAGAAGGCTGCAACCATCGGTATCTTACTTTCTGCCGCTGTATGTTCCTTCATCTGTGGCGTTACAGAGCCGTTCGAGTTTGCGTTCATGTTCCTCGCACCGGGTCTCTACCTGATCTACGCTGCACTGTATGGCGTATTCACGATCGTTACCGTAGCGCTCGGCTTCCGTGCTGGTTTCTCATTCTCAGCAGGTGCGATGGATCTCCTCTTCTCCGCTTCCCTTCCGGCAGCTGCGAAGACATGGCTGATCATCCCGCTGGGCATCGCTGCATTCGTCGTATTCTACTTCGTATTCCTGTTTGCGATCAAGAAGTTCGATATCAAGACACCTGGTCGTGAGGATGATGATGTAGAGGCTGAGAAGAACGTTCAGCTCGCAAGTGATGACTTCACAGCCATCGCAAAGCAGATCCTTGCAGGCTGCGGCGGCAAGGAGAACATCGCAAGCATCGACAACTGTGTAACCAGACTGAGACTTGAGGTGAAGGATATGACGCAGGTTGATGATAAGGCCATCAAGGCTGCAGGCGTCGCCGGCGTCATCAAGCCAGGTAAGACTTCGGTTCAGGTCATCGTCGGCACGAAGGTTCAGTTCGTAGCAGATGCGTTCTCTGAGCTTTGCAAGTAAGCGGAGCATGCGATGAAGTGTTTCGGGATACACTGAAAATCCCACATTTATGAAAAGCGAAGGAACTGCCGCACGTCATGTGCGGCAGTTTTTCTGTGTTCAGGAAAAAGGCTGCCCCTCCGGCTCCCTGGCTGAATCCAGTTGACGAGTGAATAGGAAGTTCTCCCCAGACTTGAAATACTAAAAAAAGAGTAAAGTGTCGGAAAATGGGAGTGGTTTATGGTAGTATAGGGGCCATGAATGTGATAGATGAAATCAAGAAGGAATTTGAGATTCCGGGGGCGTTTGAGAGTTGGGCGGTATATCGTGAACAGGTCACGGATCTGATTCTGGAGAGCGCGTCGCCACGAGGTCGGATGGAAGAGGTATCCGTACAGGAAATCGGGCGTTCGCGGTGGGCGATGCCGCCATCGGACACGAAGGCGACCGGCTCCATCGCGCTGTTCGGGATCGGCCCGGCGAATGACATCGATCTGCGGCGTTTGAGCGAGCGCTTCGAGCGTATCATGCTGATCGATCTGGATCGTGAGAGTATGGAGAGAGGGCTTGCACGTTATGCGCTGCAGCAGAGTTCGACGATGGAGCTGTGGAGTGTTTCACTTTCCGGGGTGACGATGGAGGATATAGCGGCGTTTTTCGAGACGCTGTATGGGGCGGTGCTGCGAAGCGGGCGAGCACTTACGGAGGCGGCGTTTATGGAGATATCGCTGGCGGCGCTGGAGCAGGTACGGCGAAAGGTGGTTGCGACGCGGGAGGTACTGCGGGCGAGGCTGCCGGTGGAGCACTACGATATGGTCGTGAGTGTGGGACTGCACAGTCAGTTCTGGAGTATCCTGAGCTACAGCTGGCTGACCCTCGCGGGAAACGTGGAGGAGCAGCTTCTCGGACATGCGATGAATCATGATCCGTTTTTCGAGGCGCTGCGTGCGATCGACGATGTGTTTATCCCGACGCTGAACGAGGTGATGCTGTCGATGGGCGATCGGGCGATCATCGCAGTCGAGGAGGATGAGGCACATCCGGTGGAGGGTGCCTTTCAGTCGATGCAGGATATCCGCAGACGGTATCCCGACGTGCAGGAAAAGCGGCTGCACTGGCCGTTCCGACTGGAGGAAGGAAAGAGCTACGAGATGCTTTTTCAGATCATCGACCAGACAGGAGAAAAGCATGGAACATCCGATGCCTGGACTGCTGAGTGCATGAACATGCAGAGATGATAGAAGGAAGATGGAGTAGAAAGAAAGGATATCCGGAGGCTGAACAGAGCATCCGATGTGGGAGACATATGCAGAAAACAGTAGATAAGAAGAAAAACATCATCGTCATCGCCATCATCGCGGCGGTGATCATCCTCAGTTTCGTCGCGATGCTCGTGATTCGAAAGACCAGCGGTCCGCGGCTCGATGTCATGGTGCAGTACGGCGATCAGGAGATCCTGCGCGTGCCGCTCTCGAAGGATGCGATGTATAAGATCGAGGATGGTCGTGCCATCGAAGTTCCGAAGAATACCACGCTGGAATCGCTCGGGGAAGAAGCGTATCCATCTCAACATGATGTGAACCTGCTGGAAATCAAGGATGGCGAGGTCTGGGTACCGGAATCGAACTGCTCGAACCAGGTATGCGTATCGATCGGAAAACTCAGCGGCTCGGACTACGATTTCCCGATCACCTGTCTGCCGCATGGGATCATCGTCGTGATCGAATGATTGACTGAACGATACCGTACCTGGCCGTCATTTTATCTCCTTAAGAATGACTACTGTATGCGCTATGACATATCCATGTTGTCGGATTATATCTGATATGATAATATGTTAACGTATTTTTGTAGTACGTGAACAAGGAGGAACTATGAAAAAAATCGTACATGGTGCGATGGCGCTCTGCCTCGTCGCATCGATGACCGCATGCTCATCTGCAAAACCTGCAGAAACTCCTGCGGCGACAGAAGCAGCGAAGCTTTACGTAGCCGGCACCTATTCGGCTTCCGAGGAGGGCTTCGCAGGGAAGGTAACCGTGACCATCACGACCAGCGAGTCCGAAATCACCGATGTAAAGATCGAGGGTAAGAACGAGACCCCAGACAGGGGCGGCGTAGCGATGGAGCAGCTTCAGGGCGAGCTTCTGAAGGCACAGTCCGCAGAGGTGGACGCTGTCAGTGGTTCGACCGTGACCAGTGATGCCGTAAAGAAGGCGATGGCCGCAGCCATCGAGAAGGCGAAGAGTGGTGATACGTCGACCGGCTCCGATGAGGCGCTTGCGTTCACCGCAGGTACCTATACTGGAACCGGTGTAGGCTATAACGGCCCGACGACCGTCGAGGTCACCTTCGATGACAGTAAGATCACCGATATCCAGATCGCCGAGACGAAGGAGACCGCTCATGTAGGTGATGTGGCATTCGATATCCTCATCCCGCAGATGATCGAGGCAAACGGAACCGGAGTCGATGCGATTTCCGGTGCGACCTTCTCCTCGAAGGCACTGAAGACCGCCGTGAACGATGCTGCAGAGCAGGCTGGCGTGACCAACCTCGATGCATTTAAGGCAAACACCCTCGAGGTAAAGGCTCAGGATCCGATCGAGGATACCTGGGATGTCGTCGTCGTCGGTGGCGGCGGAGCCGGTCTGGCAGCTGCTGCACAGGCTGCACAGAACGGTGAGAGCGTACTCGTGATCGAGAAGAACGTCGAGATCGGTGGTAACACCCTCGTATCCGGCGGTCAGTATCAGTCCGTGATGCCGTATCTCGTATGGGATGCAGAGAATCCGGATGCGACGACGGGCATCGGCTTCGATGGAAATGAGTATAACAAGGTGAAGTCCGTACAGGGCTGTATCGATGAGCTGAAGACCATCTACAACTGGTCCGAGGAGCCGTTCGATGAGGATTTCTACGATACCAACGAGTATGTAGCCGGTGATATCGAGGAGCTTTCGAAGCACGGTGTCGTGGCCGAGTATCTCCCGACCCTTCAGGCACTGAAGAAGGAAATCAAGGCATATCTCGACTGGGCACAGCCGAAGCTCGACGCTGGCACACCGGAGTCCGACCTGACCCTGTTCTCGACGGTAAACCTTCACATCTTCCAGAGCTACTATGGCGGTCTCCGTCAGAGTGCGGATAAGTCCGGCTGGATCTGGGGCGATGTCGATCTCGTTTCCCAGTTCATCGAGGATGGACAGGATCTGAAACCATGGCTCGAGGCGATGGGTTCGACCTTCGTCGAAGATACACAGCCGACGCTGATCGGTGCCCTCTGGTACAGAGAGAACCAGTTCATCGGTGCAAACGTAGATACCGATGGTGATGGACAGACCGAGGAGTACGCAGGCAGATGGGGCACTTATTTCGTCGCTCCGATGACCTCCTTCCTGAACGCAAACGAGCACAACCAGATCATGACACGTACCACCGCCGAGGAGCTGATCCAGGAGGATGGCCGCGTGACGGGTGTGAAGGCGACGATGTATGATGGTACACCAGTCACTGCACATGCGAAGAAGGGTGTCGTTCTCGCAACCGGTGGTTATGCAGCGAACATCGCAAAGGTCGTAGAGACCAACGAGTACTGGGATCCGGAGTATCTCAACGATAAGACCGAGACCACAAACCGCAGCTCGCTTCAGGGCGACGGTATCACGATGGCAGAGGCTGTCGGTGCCGCAACGACCGGTATGGGCTATACACAGCTGATGCCGATCTCCTGGGTAGACAACGGTGACCTCGCTTTCGGCGGCGGTGACTATGCTGTTTACATCAACCCGACGACCGGCAAGCGTTTCGTAGATGAGACCTCTGAGCGTGACGTTCTGTCCCTCGGTGAGTTCAGAAACGGTATCGAGTGGAACGGTCATAAGGGCGTCTTCATCGAGATCGCCAATGCAGCTACCCCGATTCCTGGACCATATCCATACAAGGATGAGGATGTCGAGGGCCGTCAGTATGTCAGAACCATCGGCGAGCTCGCAGATGTGCTGAAGGCAGAGGGCTTCGACACGGATGTCGAGACCATCAAGGCGACCATCGAGGATTACGATCAGGCGATCATCAACGGTACACAGCCACAGGATGTCAGCAAGAAGCAGTTCTCTGCACTGATCGGTGACTGCGAGAAGAACGAGGATGGTTCTTACAAGGCAGATACCTATAACCTCGACGATGCGAAGCTTCGTGTTCGTTTCCTTGCACCTTCTACACACCACACGATGGGTGGTGTCAGCGTAGACGTGAAGCGTCACGTACTCGATGCAGACGGAAAGGCGATCGAAGGCCTGTATGCAGCCGGTGAGGTGACCGGTGGTATCCACGGCGGTAACCGTCTCGGCGGTAACGCGATCACGGAGATCTTCGTTTCCGGTCGTACCGCAGCGAACGCCATTAGCGAAGATAACTAAGCGACGAGTAGAACACTCAGAAACAGAAATACAAAACGATTCAGCCAGGGATCCGCAGGACTTCTGGCTGATGATTACAAAAATACCTGGACCAGGCCGCTCCGCAAGGGGCGGCCTTCTTGATCATGTCGGCAAGGGCTGGCCTTCTGTCAAGCACATATGATCATGTCCGTAAGGGGCGGCCTTCTTGATTATTCTGTGCATCCATACTATGATGTTAGCTGATTATGTTTTTTGAGGTGAGTCGATGAAATGTCCGAAATGTCATGCTGAGATATCAGATTATACAAGCTACTGTCCGGAGTGTGGCACGCCGATCGTGAAGATCCGGCCGAAGCGTGTCTGCATGAACTGCGGTGCGGAGGTGCCAGATGATGCCACGAGCTGTCCTGGCTGTGGCCGACCTGTAAAGCGTCGCGAACACCAGCAGTCCCATGAGGCCAATGCTTCCGGCGCGAACGCAGGTGGCGCTGCAGCGATGCATGGCAGCGACTTCATGGCGCGCATCCGTCAGAGCTGGAACCGCGATAAATATGCCTGGCTACAGGCAGTGCTCCCGATCGTCCTCGCCTTTCTGTATCATATCAATCTGCTGCAGGACAAGATGTCATTTAACCTGATGAATACCGCGCTGATCTTCGAGGGACTGATTTTCTTCTTCGGCTATCTCGATGTGAAGGAGATCAGCCAGCGACCGGAGATGTATGGTGGTGTCGCCTTCAGCAGCCGCTACATGTACCTGAGCTATTTCCTTCCGGTGGTGAGCTTTTTCGAGCGGCGACAGCTCCCGGGCATGAAGCGAAAGGAGCTTTATCCGATCGTACATGCGGTACTGCTGGTCATCTTTCTGATTCTGATGCTCTTCACTTCAGATGAAGTCATGCTGCTCGAGACCGGTGCAGGAGCGCTTTGATGAACAGAAGGGACATAAAGAAGATATGAAACCGATGATCGAACCGGATTTTTATAGCGATTTTCACTGTATCGGTGGGCAATGCTCTTTCACCTGCTGCAAGGAATGGAAGATTACGGTTGATCCGGAGACGAAGAAACGCTGGCGGAAACACAGTGTGCCGGAGACGGTACTGGAAAGCGGTCGTGTGCCGGAACATGCTTGCGTGCACGCTTCGAAGCGAACGGTCGAACTCAGTCAATTCGTTACGAAGAAGGATGGAACAGATATCATCGAGCTCCTCCCGAATATGCGATGCCCCTTTCTGGAGGATACGGAGCTCTGCCGTCTGGTGATGGATTATGGCGAAGAATGCTTATCGAAGACCTGTCACGTGTTTCCGAGAGAAACGCACGCGTTTCCTGATCGCACAGAACGTACGCTTGTCAGTTGCTGCCCTGAAATCGTAGATCGTCTGCATGATGTACATACACTGAACTTTACGAATCTTCCATATCAGGACCGGACGTTTCTGCTGGAAGGAAAAGACAAACTGTTTCAGATTCGAAACATCATGATGTATTACTTAGATGATGACACGGTTTCGAACGAAGTGAATCTGAAACGTACACTTTTCATGCTGCAGGATTGTCTCGATAAGAAAACGAAAGGAACGCAACTGGATCCTGGGGAGTGTCTGAAAGAAGAGGATGTTCAGAAACTGACAGAGATGATTCTTTCCATGCCGAAGGACACAAAGGCGTCCATCGAAGAACAGAATGCACTGTTTCTCGATATCACCGAAAACTATCGGAAGGAAGGACGATATCAGGGACTGCTGAACCCGCTCTGTACGATGGCAGAGGAACTGAGCCGTGCATTTCAGGAAGAGGATGCTGCACAGATGAAATCGCTCTGTGCGGTGCATGCGGAGGTGGTGGCTGCCTATACGCCGCTTCTGCGAAATTATCTTGTGGCGGAAGCATTCGCCACCCTTCTGATTCCCGGCTGTACACTGCGTGATATGGTTCTTCAGCTCGAGTGGATGATCATGGAGTATGTACTGATCATCCACGCCATGGTACTGCAGCGGCTCTCTGAAAAGGATATGCCCCTCACTTATCCGAAAGCACGGGAACTTCTGATTCTGATTGCGCGTATGACCGGTTATGATGGGGATGAAATCGAAGATTATCTACGGGAAAGCTTCGAGAATCCGATCTGGCCGTGGGGATATGCGGATTATCTGCTTGCGTAGTGTGATGGACAGTAAAAAAAGGAGTTTTAAAGATGAAAAAGATTGCAATTATCGGTTGTGGTTTTCTCGGAAACATCATCGCAGATGCGATGAAAAAGGGCTTGCTGGATGACTATACCCTCGTGGGTGCGATGAGTCATAAGAAAGAATCGGCAGAGAAGCTCTGCGCGGGTCTCGGTGGCGAGGCGGTCGAGAGCCTCGACGAGCTGCTGGCGCTGAACCCGGATATGGTCATCGAGACCGCGTCGGTGGCGATGGTCCGTGAGGCATGCATCCCGACTCTCGAGCACGGGGCTGACTTTATCCCGCTTTCGATCGGCGCGTTTGCGGATGCCGCGTTCTATCAGAAGGCACAGGAAGCTGCACGTGCGCATGGCGTACACATCTATATCCCGCACGGTGCGGTCGGCGGCTTCGATGTGCTGCAGACCATCGCGTTGATGGCCGAGGCCGGTGACATGGAGATCCAGGCCGGCATCGAGACCCGCAAGGGACCGAAGTCCCTCCAGAACACTCCGGTTTATAAGGATGAGATGGCCGGCACCGAGGAGGTCGAGGCGTTCTACGGCACCTGTCAGGATGCGATCGCGCTGCTTCCGACGAAGGTCAATGTCGCCGTCGCGCAGTCCCTCGCGACCATCGGACCGGAGAAGGCGACCGCACGGATTACGTCCGTACCGGAGTTCATCGGCGATGACCATAAGATCACCGTGGAGACCGAGGGCCTGAAGGCCATCGTGGACATCTATTCCAGCACCTCGGCGATCGCTGGCTGGTCCATCGTGGCGCTGCTGCGCAATCTCAGCAATCCGGTTTCGTTCTTCTAAGCCAGCGTAGATACGCCGAACAGAGCATCGAGGCTCTGCTCGACCATCTGATACGAAAGCTTAACGAATAAAAAAGAAAAACGAATACGAAAGAATAAAGAAACAGAGAAGCTGTCTGTTGACCGTTTTACAGGGAGTAAGTTATGAAGAAATTTAGAAAACTTGTATCCATCGATAAGGTGGCACTGACCGAGAAGGGTATCCGTGAACTGCAGGAGTATGCAGAGAACATCGAACTCGCGCAGGATATTCCGGAGAACGACGAGGAAATCGTTCAGCGCATCGGTGATGCAGATGCGGTACTTCTGTCTGCAAATTCACGTCTCGAAGCAGATGTCATGACGCAGGCACCGAACCTTCGCTATGTCGGTATGTGCTGTAGTCTCTACAGTGAGGAGAGTGCCAATGTTGATATCCCATACGCACGTGCCCATGGCATCGAGGTGAAGGGTATCCGCGACTATGGTGATCATGGCGTCGTGGAGTATGTGATCTACCAGCTCGTCAAGCTCCTTCATGGCTATGAAGGCAGGATGTGGAAGTCCGCACCGATGGAAATCACCGGTTTGAAGGTCGGCTTCGTCGGCTTCGGCACCTCTGGCGGTATGACGGCGGATGCACTCCACTTCCTGGGCGCGGACATCTCCTACTTCGCACGGGCTGAGAAGCCGGAGCGGACCGCACAGGGATTCCACTTTAAGGATCTGAAGACGCTGCTTGCAGAATCGGATGTAATCATCACTGCACTCAATAAGAACGTCATCCTGCTGCATGAAGACGAGTTCGAAGCACTGGGCAGTGGCAAGATCATGTTTAACACGTCCATCGGACCGGCGGCCGATATGGAGCCACTGAAGAAGTGGATCGAGAATCCGGAGAACATCTTCTGCTGTGATACGAAGGGCGCCATCGGCGAAATCGCGGATGAAGTGATGGCATATCCGAACGTATACTGCATGAATGCGAGTGCCGGCATGACCTGCCAGGCGTATGAGCTTCTCAGCCGCAAGGTGCTCGATAACATCCGGAGCGTGCTGGAAGCCTGATCGTGCAATATATCGGAGCTCCTGCACTAGAAGTCATACGGAGAGACCGTGCGAAATCAAGCCGGGTCTAGTGCCACTTAAGGTCCCTGGCTTAGATTTCACCGGTCTCGGAGTACTGTACTTCTAGCGCAGGAGCTCCGGATTTTTGCCGGTCAGTTTTCGTGAATCGCACGATTCAGAGTGTTCAGAACTTTTTTCTTATCGGCGGACCAGAGCGGTGCGAGCAGCAGTCGCTTTGGTCCGTCGCCGGTTATGCGATGAATGACGATGTCTGCTGGCAGGAGCTTCAGGCACTTCACGACCAGTGCACAGTACTCGTCCAGTGAGAGCGTTCGGAAGGGTTCCGCTGTATACATCCGTCCCAGCTCGGTGTTCTTCAGGACATGAAGGAGCTGAAGCTTGATGCCATCGAGCGATGGCGTCAGTGCGCCGAGATAACGGATGGTCGCGAGTATGTCGTCTTCTGTTTCCCATGGAAAGCCGAGAATGACATGCACGATGACGGTGAAGCCGGCGGCTTTCAGGCGATGGTAGGCATCGTCAAATACCGGGAGAGGATAGCCTCGATGGATGCGCTCAGCCGTCGCTTCATGGATGGACTGAAGACCGAGCTCGATCCAGATCTCCTTTCCGGATTCATCGCGAAGTCGCTGAAGCATCTGAAGCATATCGTCCGGAAGACAGTCGGGCCGCGTTCCGAGGGAGAGGGCGATGATTTCCGGCTGTGTGAGGGCTTCCCTGTAGAGCGCTTCGAGGCGCTCGACCGGACCATAGGTGTTGGTATAGGACTGAAAGTACGCGATGTACTTCTGTTCTTCCGCCGTCCGGTTTTTCGGAAGCTTCGCCTGCACACGCTCTTTCGCGAGACGAAGCTGCTCCTTCACCGGCAGAAGAGGGGTCGCAAAATCACCGGACCCGCCCTCCGAGCAGAAGATGCAGCCGCCATAGGAGAGTGTGCCGTCCCGGTTCGGGCAGGAGCAGCCGGACTGTAGCGAGAGCTTATAGACCTTTGTGCCATAGTGTTCTTTCAGATAATCAGATAGCATATATACTTTCATAGGCGTAGTATAGCACAGCATTACCGACCGTGTCAGACGGGTTACTGTTCATGGGTGTACTGATCAGGCAGGGAGCCGTGTCGGGAAGCCGGTAGCGGGCTGAAGGACCGATATGGCTCCCTGCCTGCATCCAGTGGACGAGTGTACAGTAATGTTTCATCATGTTCGAAGAATAATTATGGGATTTCTCGCCTTTTCGGATTCATGAAATGGTAGTAGAATAAGTCCGGAGTGAAATCAGAAACGTTTCGATGAGGAGAATGAAAATGAAAATCACGATGCTTGGTACGGGCAATGCGCTCGTCTCGGAGGTGTACAATACCTGTTATGTCCTGACGGATGAAGAAAAGCAGGGGACGGAAAAGTATTTCATGGTGGACGCCGGTGGCGGCGGACAGATCGTGCATCAGCTGAAGTATGCGGGCTTTAACTGGATGGATATGCGGGAAATCTTCCTGACACATAAGCATATCGACCACTTCACGGGGATGATCTGGATGGTTCGTCTCATCACGCAGAACATGAAGTCCGGCAAGTACGAGGGAGAGGCACATATCTATGGCCACAGGGAAGTCATCGAGCTGCTCGATGATATCTCCCGGAAGTTGCTGCAGCCTGGTCAGGTGAAGTTCATCGGTGACCGCCTGCACCTGATTCCGGTCGAGGATGGCGAGACCCGTGTAATCAACGGCCATAAGGTGACGTTCTTCGATATCGGTTCTACGAAGGCGAAGCAGTTCGGCTATCTCTATGAGATGAGCGATGGCCGGAAGATCTGCTGCTGTGGTGATGAACCGTACAATCCGGAATTCGAAGAGAAGTATGCGAAGGGGGCAGACTGGCTGCTCCATGAGGCGTTCTGCCTCTATGAGGAGCGGGACAGCTTCCATCCGTATGAGAAGCATCACTCGACGGTCAAGGATGCGGCGGAGCTCGCGGAGAGTCTCAAGGTGCCGAATCTTCTTCTCTATCATACGGAGGATAAGAACATCGCGCGTCGGAAGAAGCTTTATACGGCGGAGGCGCAGGCGTCGTATGCCGGCCATGTCGTGGTGCCGGAGGACCTCGAGACCGTCGAGCTGTAAGGTGATTTGAAGATACGAAGCTGCGTGTTTCGCAGCTTCGCAGATAAGGATGTGTGCATCTGCATGCGTCCGGGCACAGCTTCGTTTCGGTGATGTGAGGATGCAGCGCCGGAGACATTGGCTGCAATAGGGGGAGAGTTATGGGAACAAATTACGTAGCGTACTGGAAGACGCTGCCATATAAGCTGATGGTGGGTCTCAAATGGATCGGTTTCGGTGTGCTGACCGGTATTCTGGTCGGGGGTGTGTCGGCGCTGTTTGCAAAGGCCATCGTGCTGGCGACGAGCTTCCGTCTGGCGCATACCTGGATCGTGTTTCTGCTGCCGCTCGCGGGTCTGTTCATCGTCTGGTTCTATCATCGCCTCGGGGCGCGGAAGCCGAGGGGTACGAACCTCGTGCTGGAAGCCATCCGTGAGAGTGAGCGTGTGCCGGTGAAGATGGCACCGCTCATCATCGTGTCGACGGTGCTGACGCATCTCTTCGGTGGTTCGGCCGGACGAGAGGGCGCGGCGCTGCAGGTCGGCGGTTCGCTCGGCCATGGGCTGGGACAGCTGCTGCACTTCCGGAAGGAGGAGCGTCGCCGGACCATCATGTGCGGCATGAGTGCGGCCTTCTCGGCGCTGTTCGGTACGCCGCTCGCCGCGACGGTGCTTTCGATGGAGATCAGTACCGTCGGCGTCATGTATTATTCTTCGCTCGTACCATGCGCGGTATCTGCATTGACCGCACACTTCGTGGCGCAGGCGATCAACCCGGGAAGCGAGGCGATGCTGCTGGCGGCGGTTCCGTCCTTCCATGTGCGCGACGCCGTCTGCACGATGCTGTTCGCGTGGGCGTGTGCGCTGGTGTCGATCCTCTTTGCAACTTCGATGCACAGCAGTAAGAAGCTGCTGCAGAAGTACTTCCCGAATGACTACATCCGCGCGGCGGTGTCCGGCGTGATCATCGTCGTGCTGACACTGCTCGTGGGCGACCAGACCTATAACGGTACCGGCTCGAACATCATCGCGAGCTGCATCGAAAATCCGACGTTCCAGCTGGCGTTCTATGCCTTCCTGCTGAAGATTCTGTTCACCTCGGTGACCCTCGGCGGCGGCTTCCAGGGCGGTGAGATCGTGCCATCGCTCTTCATCGGTGCGACCTTCGGGCATGTGGTCGGTGTGTTTACCGGCATGGACCCGGCGCTCTGCGCTGCGGTCGGCATGGCCTGCGTCTTCTGTGGCGTCACGAACTGCCCGCTCGCCTCGCTGCTCATCGCGTTTGAGATGTTTGGCTTCGACGCGTCGTCGTACTTCATCCTCGCCATCGCGATCACCTATCTGTTCTCTGGTAACTACGGTATCTACGGCGCGCAGAAGATCCGCTTCAGCAAGTGGGATCCGGCGGAGATCGACGCAAATACGCACTGAGTCCATCCGGGGTCTGACCCCATAAACTTCTGTTAAGAATCTGTTTAGAGGAATTTAATGGGGGCAGACCCCGTTACGAAATTCTTAAGATGGAGCATCAGTGAAAAGCAGAGCCTCCGGATCCCTGGCTGATCAATACACGAATAGACAGCAACGCGTTATGACCGATACAACAATACATCATAATGCACGGCATTGACTTCGGAAAATCCGGGTGCTAAGATGTGGGGCATATGAAAAAGACAGGCAAGGGCGCTGAGGATGTTTGTTTCCTCAGCGCTCTTTTCGTATACTTGCGCATGTCACTTTCATAAAAGGAGAGGTACAGGAATATGAAGAAGTTTATCAATGTCAGGTTAAAGGGGTCACAGACCTTGAATTCGATTTATGTCGAGCATGGTGTGATTCGTAAAATCATGCTGGGTACCAGTGAAGATAACAGCTTGAGCGGTGAGGACTGTGAGACCATCGATGTGCAGGGACATCTGGTAGTACCGCCATATGTAGATCCACATCTTCACCTCGACTATGTGTTTACCGCGGGTCTCGGCGAAAATAACGATTCGGGTACACTGTTCGAGGGTATCCAGCGATGGAGTGAGTCGAAGGGGCATATGACGGTGCCGGAGATGAAGAAGCGTATTTACAGTGGTATCAAGAAGGAGATGCTCCATGGTGTGCAGGCGATTCGCACGCACATCGATGTGACGGATCCGAGCTTTACCGGACTCAAGGCCGCCCTCGAGGTGCGGGAGGAAGTAAAGGATATCCTCGATCTTCAGATCGTAGCTTTCCCGCAGGAAGGCATGTATGCCTATAAGGGTGGTGCTGAGCTGGTGGAAGAAGGTCTGAAGATGGGTGCGGATTGTGTTGGTGCGATTCCGCACTTCGAGCTGGCACGTGAGTTTGGAGAGAAGTCGATTCATAAGACGGTTGAGCTAGCACTGAAGTATGACAGACTGATCGACGTACACTGTGATGAAACCGATGATACACAGAGCCGCTTTCTGGAACTTCTGAATGCACTCGTTCTGATGGAAGGCATCGGTACGAAGACGACGGCAAGCCATACCTGTTCCTTCGGTTCTGCAGATAACAGCTATGCCTTCCGTATGATGAAGCTTTTCAAGAAGTCCGGCATCAACTTCATTTCCTGCCCGACCGAGAACATCTACCTCGAAGGTCGTCAGGACAGCTATCCGAAGAGACGAGGCCTCACTCGTGTGAAGGAGCTCTATGATCAGGGAATCAATGTCTGCTTCGCGCAGGATTCGATGTCTGATCCGTGGTATCCGCTCGGAAACGGGAACATGATGATGATCCTCGACCATGGCATCCATATCGCACAGATGATGTCACCGGAGGAGATTCAGGATGATCTGGATCTCGTGACGACGAACGGTGCGATTACCATGCATATTCAGGATCGTTATGGTATCGAGGAAGGAAAGCCGGCGAACTTTATCGTACTGGATGCGAAGAGTGAGTTCGAAGCAATCTGTGAGCGTGCCGGTATCCTCGCATCGGTGCGCAAGGGAGAGTTCCTTTTCCAGAAGGAACCGGCGAAGGTAATCGGTGCGATCGATCTGCTGAAATAAATAGAATAAAAGGGCAAGGGCGCCGTGAGATGATTATCGTCTCACGGCGCTTTTTATACGGAAAAGGATGGACAGAATGATGAGTTATGGATGTATAGCAACCCTGATCGTGCTGGTGATCGTCGTCGGCGCGATCGTGACGAAGAAATGTGAGGCGTTCCTCATCGCAGGTTCGATGGTGGGCGCGCTGGTGCTGTGGAAGGGCACGTTTCTCACGCAGTGGGTGGCGACGCTCGAGGAGGTCATGGCGGATGAAGCCTATGTCATCCTGATCTGCGGACTGTTCGGTAGTCTCGTCGCACTTCTGACCGCGTCGAAGGGCAGCTTCGGCTTCACGAAGATCGTTACGCGGATATGTAATTCGGAACGAAAAACGCTGTTGACGACCTTTATCCTCGGCATCATCATCTTCGTCGATGATTATCTGAATGTTCTGTCCATCGGGACGGCGATGAAAGGTTCTTATGATAAGAAGAAAGTACCGAGAGAGGCGCTGGCATATATTCTGGATAGTACCGGTGCGCCGGTGTGCGTGCTGATTCCATTTTCTTCCTGGGCGGCTTATTTCGGAGCGATTTTCCTCCAGCAGGATTGCGTGAAAGCGCTCGGTGCCGGTAGTCTGATCAGGACCTATATGATGGCGATTCCGTTCAGTGTGTATCCGATCGTCGCACTACTGATCGTATTTCTGTTCTGCATGGGCTGGTTCCCGAAGCTCGGGGGCATGAAGACGGCTTATCAGCGCGTGGCGGAAACGGGAAAGACCTATAGCGATGCCAGCCGAAAGTATAATCTTGCGTCTGAGTATGGAGAGGAAGAAGGCAACAGCGTATGGTATTTCATCCTGCCGCTGGCGATACTCGTCGGCATCGCAGTTGTAACCGGTGATCTGGTTGTGGCGGCGGTCATCGCGATTTTCATCTGCATGGTGATGTACATCGCAGGGAAGATCATGACGTTCTCGGAGTTCTGGGACACCTTCGTGAAGGGCTTCTCAGATATGCTTCCGATCATCATTCTTCTGATTTCGGCATTGACTTTCCAGAAGATTGCGAGTGAAATGCAGATGACCGAGTTTTTCGTCGATGTGTGCAAACCGATCATGTCCGGAACGCTGTTCCCTATGATCACCTTTATCATCGTCGGCATGCTGGCGTTTATGATTGCAAATGCATGGGGCGTTTGTACGCTGGTAGCTCCGGTTCTCTTACCGCTAGGTGCAAGCGTAGGCGCAAATATCGTGCTCGTCATGGCAGCGATTCTCTCCGGCTGTGCATTCGGAAATCATGCCTGCTTCTACTGTGATACGACCGTGCTGGCATCGCATGGTGCCGGTGTCGAGAACCTCGAGCATGCAGCGTCGCAGCTTCCGTATGTACTGATCGGTGCAGCGATTTCCATCCTTGGATTCCTGGTGCTCGGAATTATAATGTAAAGGGAGGCAGAATTATGGAAAAGAAAAAGTTTATCATCACGATCGCACGTCAGTTCGGCAGCATGGGACGCCCGATCGCGAAGCGAATGAGTGAGAAGCTGGGCATCGAGTTTTATGATCGTGATATCGTCGAGGAGGCGGCGAAGAAGCTGAATCTTCCGGTTTCGAAGATTAACGAAATCGAGGAAACGGCGCAGAGGAGTGCGAAGACGAACTCCTTCCGGCGGATGATGTTCCCGCTGGGCACCCAGGCTGATGAGATGCAGGATAAGCTCTTTGACACACAGAAGAACATCATACAGTTCCTCGCGGAGCGGGACTCCTGCATCATCGTCGGTCGCTGTGGTGATTTCATCCTGGCAGATGAACCGAATATCCTGCGAATCTACATTTACGCGCCGTATGAGGCACGGCTGGAGCATTGTCTTCACGACCTGAATCTCGATGAAGAAACGGCGAAGAAGATGATGAAGTCCGTCGATGAAGCAAGAGACCACTATCACATGCACTATGCAGGATTTCTTCCAAATGACCAGCGTTTCAAGGAAATCATGATCGATAGTAGCATGCTCGGCATCGAAGGAACGGCAGATTATCTCGTCGATGCCGTGATGAAGCGATTCGAACTGGATTGAGAGCCTGGAAGCCCTTAAGAATTTTCGGAGAGGGGATCTGACCCCATAAACTTCTGTTTAGAATCTGTTTAGAGGAATTTAATTGGGTCAGCCCCCCATTAAATTAAAAAGCGGACCTGGTTCGATAGAGCCGGGTCCGCTTTTTCTTAAGCCGTTGTGTCGATCGCGAGCTTGATGGCACCCATGATGCCCTGGTCGTCGTGGAGGGAGGCCGGGGCGATGTAGTGGTCGATG
>CABTMH010000054.1 GCA_902485915.1 uncultured Oribacterium sp.
ATCGGTGGCTCTAAAAGGGTAACTCAAATAGAGCTCCCATAAGGGTGCTTTTCAAAATCTACTATGATCTCGAGTTAGAACTTACTCAAGATTGAATGCCACATCATCCGTCAGCATCTTAAAAAGGATTCTGACAAGTTTGCCGGCACAATGCCCCAGAGCATTATAATGGTTCCGGCTTTCAGCCATCTTGGCGTCGTAGTAAGCCTTGAAGGTGTTGTTGTTCTTAACTACATTGTGAGCTGCGTTGATCAATGCATACCGGAGAACCCGGGAGCCACGTTTTGACATTCTTGTGTGGCTGGCATTGAAATTTCCAGACTGATATACAGAAGGATCCAGTCCGGCGAATGCAAGCAGCTGACAGGGCTTTGAGAAGCGATGAATGTCGCCGATTTCGCCCAGGATCATTCCTCCATTGATATATCCAATGCCTGGAATGGTCATAATAACGGAGTCAAGTCCAAGCATGATTTCAGTCATCTCGGATTCGACGTCGTTGATCTGCCTGTCCAGTAACTCGATCTGCTCCACAGACTGTGTTACTTGTAAGGATAGGGCTCTGTCGCTGGAACCGACAGACTTCTGTGCCAGAATTCTTAATTCCTTGGCCTGCTCTTTATTGAAGTGTCCGTGGGAGGAAACCTCGAGCAGATGAGCCAGATGAGTCAAGTGCATGGAAGCTACCAGTTCAGGTGTAGGAGCCTCTTTCAGAAGAGCGTAAATGGTCTTCTGATGAAGTCCGGATTTGAAGAAGTACTGGAGTTCCGGAAAGACACGGTCCACGTAGGCTGTGAGCTGTATTTTTAGCCGGGTACGCTCTTTGATATTCTTCTGCCGGAAACGGCCGAGGTTCTTCAGATGCATGAGGTCAATGTCCTCCTGCGAGAAGAATCTGTGCGGCTGAGCAATTAAAGTTCTGGCAATAACTAACGTATCCACCTTGTCGGTCTTTGTCTTCCGGATGTTGTTCTTACGCATCGTGGAAGTCTGGATCGGGTTGATAACGCAGACCTGGTAGCGTTTAGATACGAGGAATTCAACCAGGTTGTCAGCATAGTGTGCCGTCGATTCAAGACCAATGATGAGGCTGCCGCGATCGTATGATGCGAGAGCAGAGAGCAGCGTACAGAAGCCATCATTGTCATTCGTAAATTTGAACGGCTTAACGAGTACCTCGCCGTCTGAAGAAACAACAGAAGCGAAGTGATTGAGTTTGGCAATGTCGATGCCAACGTAGTACATAGTGAAACCCTCCTTTCGGTTCCCTGATACTGTGGCATCCACAAACGATTATCATCGTAGACTTGATTGAAATTAGTACTCAGGAGAAGTTCTCCGGCACATCCAGCTGATAAACAATTCAGATAAAGGTAGCGGCAATACACTCCTATGAAGTAGTCAGAGCTACAGGGAAAAATCAAAAGTCCCACAGTATCTGAATGTATTGAACCACAGAATCAAAAAGAAAGGAAAATGTTGATTTAGCTTCTGGAATCATCATACAAGGTGAAAATATGATACGAAAACGGATTCCGTTTATCAGGATATTTTTGCAGGCTTGTATCTTTCTGACTGAGGATAGGAGGATAGTATGAAACAGAAAACTACAGGACGTTTACTGCTGATGATGGTGTTGCTGTGCTTCCTCTGTACGGCCTGCGGAGGAAATTCTGAAAGTGCAGAAAATGCGGGCAATGCAGAAAATGCGGGCAATGCGGAAAACAGTACCTTGTCTCCACAGGATGACCCCAATGAAGGCCTGGGCGGTGATGCTCCGGCGCTTAATGAGGATACGGTAAACGATTTCAGCAGTTATGAGGGCATCTGGCTGGGCGAGGCAAACAATGACTATGACTACATCGAGTTTGACGCAGACGGCAACTGGCAGCTCTTTCTCACTGGCGATGTGGTAGACGAAGGCTATCTTCGGTATGAACCGGAGTGGGAAGCGGTCTATGCCTACAGCATCCTGGACGATTCCGGCAGCCGTATGGCACTGGAGAATGGACAGCTCTACATTACCTCCTTCGGCTACTTCAACTACGGCGATGGGATGGAATACTACTGGTATGACGATGGCGGCGGAGATCATGACGGTGATATGCCGGGAAATGCTCGCCTTACTGAGGATGATGAAGCGGTCCGAAATGTCCGTGACAGCGGAAACGGGGATGCTTATTACAGCTGGGATTCTGAACTGTGCCAGAGGAATGTTTCGGAGTTTCAAGGTGTCTGGTATTACGACGGCGATCTTTCGTCAGAAACCTATATCGTCATCGATGATGATGGAAACTGGAGCTACTATCAGCGCGCACCCGGCACGGAGGTTGCGGAAATGGACTGCGGCTATTTAGCCTACTCCACAGATGAAGTCAGTACCTATTATGCGGAGTCTACCATGTATGACGGTCTTTCCATCCGTGTATATGAATTTGACGCCGATATGCTTGTCTGGGGTGATGAGGGCGTTTACTACCTGATGGAGCGATGAGAGGAAAGGAAGGATGGATATGATGAACTTGTTGAAAAAGAGCTTGGGACTTCTGCTGGCGCTGGTTCTCTGCCTGGGTCTCGCGGCCTGTGGCAACGCAGACAAGGAAGACAAGACAGACGACGTAGCGGGCGATGACTGGCGCAGCACGGGTATCGTCGTCGGCAGCGGCACGATCACCCATACCGGCGAGGATAGCGTGGATGTGCTGGTCACCGTGGATGAAAACAGCGCGGCCTTTTACAGAGATGAGCAGGATCAGATTCTGTTTGACAGCGTCGCTTTCCCTGTAACGGTATCGGATGCGAAGGAGTCCTTTCACGACATCTCCTTCGACGATATCGATGGGGATGGAGAGAGCGATGTGTGCGTCAGCTTCGTCCACGTTTCCGGCGACAGCACCCAGCTGGTCTGGATCTGGGATCCGGATATACGCTATGTATTCTGGAAGGATCTGTCTACGTTCGATTCCGACAGTGTCGATGCCATTACGGATTATATCGGACTGTGGGAATATGGCGATGAAAATCTCTGGCTGCGCATCTACGAGGATTCTACCTGGGAGATTGTGAACGATCAGGAGGACACCATCGAATACGGCACGTTGTGGGCAGATGCGGTCGGAATCACACTCTACGTCGATGGCAGTGGCGATGCGCTGCAGCTGGACCGCATGGCGAGTGGCGAGCTCATGGATAAGGTAAACGGCACCGTTCTTTCCCCTGTGGAAGAAATTCAGTCCAGCGTGCCATATTTTACACGCAACGGACTGGAGATCAATGCCGCCGTGGAGCGGGGAACCTTCCTGCTGGAGAACGGCGTCAGCAGCTATTCGGGACTCGGTGACGGCTACAATACCGATGACTGCTATTGGGAGATCATCAAGGACGGCGACTACACCCACGATGGCATCCGTGAGATGCAATTTGATGCCGTCTGCTACATCCCGGAGAGCTCCATCCCGTATTTTACTGAGCAGTTTATCACGGTTACGAACAGTGAGCTGTATGACTTCTACACCGGTATGTGGCTCACCACCGCAACAGCATACGGCGACAGCCAGCGCGGCGACAACTATTATCTTCACACCATCAACTGGCAGGGAAACAGTTACCAGATCGAGTTCGCCTACTCTACAGACTGGCAGTACAATGTGGGCGACTGGGCGCAGGTTCTGACCAAGAGCTATACCGTCTATATCCCGGAGGATTATGACGGGCTCGTCTTCGGCGCCGAAGCGCAGCCGGGCAGCTACGAAGAAACTGCCAAGCGCATGCAGCTTGACAGTATCTCGCCGGAAGCCCCGCTCATGGAGCTCGCCACCATAGATCCTTACAGCGGCCTGTACTTCAGCCTCTGCTACTAAGCGGGCGAACAGGAGGGTAAAGTGAGATATCCCGCGGGCTGGATTCCCGAGTAAACCTACGCCCCTGCCGACAACTGGAGAATAGGGAGACAAACGCATGACACTGGGCACTGCCGTTTCGATACTGGCGCTTGCGATCATCAGTACACACGTGAACAGTACCCTCCGATGCATACGGAACGGAACATGCCTCGCCATGCGTGTTCCGTTCTGCTTGTGTTTATGATAAAATAGTTCCAATTTCTGTTTTAAGGAGCATTTTTGAGTGTTATGGCAAAACTGATTTTTCGCTACGGCGCGATGGGCAGCAGTAAGACGGCGAATGCGCTGATGGTGCGCTACAACTATCTGGAGAAGGGCTATGTGCCGTATCTTCTGAAGCCGGCGACGGACACGCGCGATGGGAAGAGTGAGATCAAGTCACGTATCGGACTGCGCGCGGAGTGCGAGCTGGTGTCGAGCTTCCTCGAGCGGCTCGAGACGATCGATTTCGTGAAGGAGACGGTCATCATCATCGATGAGGCGCAGTTCCTGCGTCCGGAGGAGGTCGAGGCCTTCGCGCATATCGTCGACGATCGGGAGATCACGGTCATCTGCTATGGACTGATGACGGATTTCCAGAGCCGGCTGTTCCCAGGCTCGCAGCGCCTCTGTGAGCTGGCGGATCGGCTCGAGGAGATCCCGACGCTCTGCTGGTGTGGCAAGAAGGCGCACTTTAACACGCGTTTCAGCGACGGAAAGATCGTGCGCACCGGTGCCCAGGTCATGCTGGGCGGTAACGAATCCTACGTGGCGCTGTGCCGGAAGCACTATTTCGAAGGTCGGCTGCACGGCGACCGCCCGCATGAGGACCTGACGCGGGACATCGCAGGGGTATGATGGCATGCGAAATCGGCAGAAGGTGAAAAACAGCAGCAGAGACCGGAAGGCCGCGCTGCGGCTGCTCGTTGTGGTCATGGTCGTGTTCCTGCTTTCCGGATGCGGAGCCCGCACGGGCGCCGCGGATGTGTCTGCGCCGAAATCCGCGCAGATCGAGGGAGAGTCGGACGCCGCTGGGCATGCGCAACTTGACGGCGGCGATTCTGACAAATCGTCATCCGACGTAGATTCATCTGGGGCGGATCAATCCGCTGCGCAGCCTTCCGAAGTCCGTGCGGCCGCGACCGACCTTCAGTCGTTCTCCGAGCTCTCCGAGATCCCGGATGGCAGCTACTGGATCCGGGTGTCGATGACGGGCGGCTCCGGCCGCGCGTCGATCAGCTCGCCGACGGGCTTCTATGTAAAGGACGGGCAGGCAACGGCGGACATCCACTGGTCGAGCGCGAGCTATGATTACATGAAGCTCGACGGTGTCCGCTACGACGCTTTCACCGACGCCGCTGGACACTCCGTAATGACGATACCGGTGTCGGCGCTTGATACGGCCATCTCGGTGCTCGCCGATACGACCGCGATGTCGAAACCGTATGAAATCGAGTACCAGCTGACCTTCGACGGCAGCGCGCTGCTTCCGATGGCAGACGCGTCGATGGCCGAGGCGCATGCTCTGCCGACCGACGTGCTGCAGCGGACGCTGTCGTCGGCTACCGCGCAGGTGGCGGATGCGAAAAGTTCAGAAAGCAGTGTTCAGTGGTCGGCGGCGCCGGAGATCGAAGGGCTGACGTTCATTTCATCCGAGAAAAACGATGTGGCGGAGTACTTCCGCCTGAGCCTCTATGAGGATGCATCTGGCATGAAGTACCAGCTGCTGGAAACCGCCGGCGGACTGCACCGCTACCTGATCGTACCGGTGGATGCGCAGGTATCCGAACAGAAAAGTGGCCGTTTCACGGCGCGTGCGTCGGAGGCGAACCGTGCGAATAAGGAAAAGAAGGGCGATGTGCTGGAGCTGACGGTGCTGCAGCAGCCACTCACGACGACGTATGTCGCGGCGAGTGCAGTGATGGCACCGATCTGTGATCTCGGCGCGGTCAGCCAGATCCGCTTTTCCGGTCTCCGGGAGGAGGGCTGGTACGTGGATGCGGCACGCACGGCGATGAAGGAAGGCGCGATGCTTTTCGCCGGCAAGTACTCGGAGCCGGACTATGAGACGCTGCTCCGGGAGGGCTGCGACCTCGCGCTGGAATCCACGATGATCTACCGCTCACCGGAGGTCATCGAAAAGCTGACCGCCCTCGGTATCCCGGTCTACATCGACTACTCCAGCTACGAGCCACACGTGCTCGGCCGCCTCGAGTGGATCCGCGTGTACGGCGCGCTGTTCGGTCATGCGCAGAAGGCGCAGCAGTGCTACGCGTCGGAGCGGGACCGCATCCGCGCGATTCAGAAGGACGCAGAGAAGGACGGTCCGACGGTCGTCTACTTTTATGTGAACGCCTCCGGGCAGATCCAGGTGCGGCAGCCGCATGACTACATCCCGGAGCTCATCGAGCTCGCCGGTGCGCGTTACCTCGCGCCGGATATGTCGGGCCTCAGCGGCAGCCGGAAGAGTAATGTCACGGTTTCTGTGGAGGATTTCTACAGTAGCTGTCGGAACGCTGACTACCTCATCTACTCCGCAACGCTCGATCGTCCGCTCAGCTCCATCCAGGAGCTTCTCGGAAAGAATGCGCTCTTCGCGGACTTCAAAGCCGTCCAGGAGGGCCATGTCTACACGACCGACAAGGACTTCTACCAGCTGAGCGACCGCATGGCGGACTTCGCCGAAGACGTCCGCCGGATGCTGCAGGGCCAGGGCGACATGCACTTCCTGAAAAAGGTTTCATAATTCCGGTCCCCTGCCTGATCAGTACACGAGCAACAGTAAAAAAAGATGTAAGCCGAAGAGCTCCTCTTCGGCTTTTACTATGCCATCAAACGAAAATCGGGTATACTGAAAGCCATCAAAAGATGCTGTATACAGAAGAGGATGCGTGGATGAGCGAATTTCAGCGGGAAAACCGAAGGCGCACACGGCGGTATGCGATCGTATTCGCATGCCTCTTTTTCGTGCTCCTTCTTATCTTTTATGCCAATGTCTCTGTCGGTAGGGTCGCACTGCGCGGTGATCTCGTGTCGCAGACCATCCTCTGGCGCATCCGCCTGCCGCGCGTCTGCCTCGCGATGGTCCTCGGCGGCGCGCTCGCGCTGAGCGGTTTCCTGCTTCAGACCTTCTTCGAAAATCCGATCGCCGGGCCCTACATCCTCGGCATCTCGAGCGGCGCGAAGCTGACCGTCACGCTGTCGATGCTGCTCACCCTGACGCAGCTCCGGACCACCAGCGCAGCCATCAATGTCGTGGCCGCCTTCATTGGCTCCCTCCTGTCGACCGGCTTCATCCTCCTGATTTCGAAGCGCGTGCAGCACATGGCCTCGATTCTGATCGGCGGTATCATGATCGGCTACGTCGCGAGTGCGATCACCGATTTCCTCATCACCTTCGCGGAGGATGCGGACATCGTGAACCTGCACGGCTGGTCGCTCGGCTCGTTTTCGGGCGCGGACTGGCAGGATGTGTTCGTGTCGCTCGCGATCGTGGGCGTGACGATGGTGCTGGTTTTCGCGATGTCGAAGCAGATCGGCGCGTTCCGGCTCGGGGAGGGCTATGCGCGCTCCCTCGGGATCGACGTCCGGCGCTTCCGTACGATCCTCATCCTGCTCTCGAGTATCCTGTCGGCGACCGTCACCGCCTTCGCCGGCCCGATCAGCTTCGTCGGCGTGGCGGCCCCGTACATCATGCGGCGTCTGCTTCGGACCTCGGAGCCACGCGTGCTGATACCGGCGGCATTTCTCGGCGGCGCGGCGTTCACGGCGGCCTGCGACCTTCTGGCGCGCACATGGCTCAGCCCGACCGAGCTGAACATCTCGACCGTCACCTCGCTCATCGGCGCGCCGGTCGTCATCTGGATGCTGCTGCAGGAGAGGGGAAGATGATGTGTGGACAGAATCGGAAAAAGGAACAGTGCGTGCAGGAAATGCGGACCATCGATGCGGCCGGGAAAGGCGCTTCTGCGACGGAAGGTCGTGGATCCGAGGTGCTGTGCAGGCCGACGACGGGAAGCACGGGGGTAGAGAGGGCTTGCGCGCAGCATATGGCCGTGCGCGATGTGACGGCGGCTGACGCGCTCGAGGTGCTGCGCAGTTCGGCGACGGGAAGCATGGGGGCAGAGATGGCTGGCGCACAGCACATGGCGGTGCGCGATGTGACGGCGGGTTATCACGGGCAGGTCGTGCTGGACGGGCTCTGCTTCGAGGTGCCGCGGGGCGGAATCCTCGTGCTGATCGGGCCGAATGGCGCGGGTAAATCGACCGTACTGAAGACCCTGTCCCGGGCGCTGCTGCCGATGCAGGGGACCGTAACACTGGATGGCCGGGATCTGCAGCGCTACTCCGGGGAGGCGCTCGCGCGGGAGGTCGCGGTCATGCTGACGGATCGGGCGAAGCCGGAGCTGATGACCGTGCGGGATGTGGTATCGCTCGGTCGCTATCCATATACCGGGCGTCTGGGGCGGCTCGATGCGGCAGACGAAGCTCAGGTGAAGGATGCGATGGAGGCCATGGATATCATGGCGCTTCGTGAGCGGGATTTTCGGGAGCTGAGTGACGGACAGAAGCAGCGGGCACTGCTCGCGCGGGCGCTGGCACAGGACCCGAAGCTTCTCATCCTCGATGAGCCGACCGGCTACCTCGACATTCACTATAAGCTGCAGCTCCTTCGGGTGCTGCGAGCGAAAGCACAGGCCGGCATGACGATCGTGGCGTCGCTTCACGAGATCGAGCTCGCACGGCTGCTCGCGGATCAGCTGCTGACCGTGAAGGACGGCCATGCCGGGCACATCGGCACACCGGAGGAGATCTTCCGCGAGGAGATCATCGCGCCGCTCTATGACATCAGCGCGGAGGAATTCCGGCTGCTGTACGGACGCGCGGAGGTACGCTCATGAACGATGAGTTCACCGGATCGAAATTTGCGTCAGAAAACGCGCGCGGAGGTACGCTCATGAACGAATTTGTGTTCAAAAATCAGAAGAAGCTCCGCTGCGGGCTGACGACCGGTACCTGCGCAGCGGCGTGCGCGCAGGCTGCGATGCTGCGACTCCTCACCGGACAGGTCCTGTCGGAGGTGACCGTGCGACTGCCAGAGAGCAGGAAGCATCCAGAACATACGCGTGTGACGCTGGCGGTGTATACGACGGCGGATGGCGGCTTCGCGACCAGAAAGGACGCTGGCGATGATCCGGATGTCACGAACGGTACGGAGATCCGGGCGTATGTGCAGGTATGCGATGAGGTATCCGTGCCTGGTTCATCGAACGAGACCGTGCAAGGGTCGATGTATGTGCAGGTATGCGATGGGATGTCCGCGCCGGCAGGGGCGTTTGTGTCGGCGGATGGACGGCTGTATATCACCGGTGGCGTGGGCGTCGGCCGGGTGACGAAACCGGGACTCGAGCAGGCGATCGGGCAGAGCGCGATCAATCGCGTACCGCGCCAGATGATCTTCGATGCGGTGCAGCAGGTGCTGGACACGTTCGAGGAGGATGCGTGCACGACACGCTACCTGATCACGATTTCGGTGCCGGCGGGCGCGGAGCTCGCACAGCGGACCTTTAATCCGATGCTCGGCATCGAGGGCGGCATCTCGATCCTCGGGACGACCGGCATCGTAGAGCCGATGTCGGAGGCCGCCATCGTCGCGACCATCGAAACCTCGATCCGGCAGGTGCTGGCGATGGAGGTTGGAGATATGGACCGAAGAGCGTGGCGGATCCTGGCCGTGCCGGGGAACTACGGGCAGCGCTATGTCGAGCAGCAGCTGGGGCTCCGCGGGGTGCCGGTCGTCGAGGTGTCGAACTACATCGGCGAGGCGATCGACCTCGCGGTGTCCTATGGGGCGACGGAGTTTCTGCTGGTTGGTAACGTCGGGAAGCTGGTGAAGCTCGCGGCGGGCATCATGAACACGCACAGTCGCGTGGCGGACGGGCGCTGGGAGATTTTCGCGGCGCATCTCGCGCTGTGCGGTGGTACGCGGGCACAGGTGGCGGCGATGCGGGAGGCGACGACGACCGAGGAGATGCTGACGCGGCTCGAGGAGATGGGACTGCGGGCACCGGTGATGGCCTCCATCATGGGGGAGATCGAAGCGCACATGGCGCATCGGATCCGCGGACAGATGGACTTCGGCGTGATCGTATACTCGGAGCGCTTCGGGCGCGTCGGGGAAACCGAAGGCGCAGAACGGCTGCTGAAAGGATTTCGGAGTTAGATGCTTCCTGACACGGCCCCTGCCTGATCAGTACACGTGTGAACAGTAAGAATTAAGACGCCTGCGCGGCGAGCTTTTCGGCCATCAGCTTTTCCTGTGCGTAGTCGTGGAAGCACTGGAGCCAGATCGCGTAGGCGGCGTTGGTTTCGTGAACATAGTGGTCAGAGCAGTACTGCGCAGCGAGGGTGCCGTTCGCGGACTTCAGGTGGGAGGCGATGTCCAGGTAGCCCCAGCCGTTTTCTGTGCAGAGCGCCTGCATGCGTGCGTTCAGCGCATCGATGTTTGCGTTGGTCAGCTTGCCCTTTTCCGAGCCCTGGTACATCGGGGTCGTGCTGATGACGGTGAAGGCGATGTCCGGGTTCACCGCCCGGATCTGGTTGATGAGGCGGACGTAGTAGTCGACCGTGCTGTCGACGCCGCCGATGTTCAGATCATTGAGGCCGAAGAACATGAAGACATGCTTCGCGCCGACCATCTGAAGCGAATCCCAGATGTGGTGCTGTGCGCCCTGGTAGGTCGGGTGCACGGACTTCTTCGAGATGGCCATGAAGGCGTTGTGTGCGGAGAAGCTGCCGCGGGTGAGGAAGCCGAGATTCTGAAGGATCGCGCTGTTTCCCTTCTGCCGGTTCGCGTAGAGCTGGAAGCCGTAGGCGACGGAGTCACCGGTGACGTAGGCGCCCTGGAAGTACTGTGCGATTTCGTCCTCGGTCGGCGGAAGCAGCTCCTGCACTGGCTGTGTCTCCGGGACACCCGTCGGCGCGCCGTTCAGCGAGCCGGAGATTGGGGTAGTGGCAGAGGATGCAGAAGCACCATCGGTATACGCGCTCGAGGCGGAGGTAGTGGCAGAGGATGCAGAAGTGCCAACGGTATACGCGCTCGAGGTGGAGGTAGTGGCAGAGGATGCAGAAGCGCCATCGGTATATGCGCCCGGGGCGGCAGCATTGGCCTGCAGAACGGACGGATCGATGCCACGCCCGGCGACACCGGCGAAGGCGCTGAGCTTACATGTGAAAGAAGCGAGCAGCAGATACGTGAAGAGAAGGGTTCGTTTCATATGTTTTTTCGGATGAGTCATGAGAATCTCCTTTCGATGAGGTTTCACAAAGCGAGCTGCGTTCGGACACGTCGGATTCGCATATTTACTGATTTCATTGTAGCGAGTTCGGAGAGGAAAAGCCAGTGAAGGCAGAATTCTTCAGAGATTCGTAATGTTCAGCGTGTTTTCATGGGATGGTGCGGCTATAATACATGAAAACGGGTGGCGCTCGAGTGAGAACACAGTGTTAAGCGCGCATACTTTTTCGTTATTCTCCGTATGTGTCATTGACGCCCCGAGGTCTGTCGCATAGACTTTTATCAGAAGGAGCAGATACTGGTTCACCGAGGGAGATTCTTCAGCTTGGGTATAAGTTCGGGTTCATCGATGATGCTTCCGTGTGGTTACTTATGCTGAAAAAGCGGAATCTGTCCGTCCACATATATGATGCAGAGGAAGTGGATGAGATGATCCTCCTGATACGAGACAGCTTTCTTCCGGCGTTTATCACCCTCGATCAAACGCTGGAAAAGAAGCTGTCCGAAGCGGCTGAAAGCTGGGATTAGACCATGTGTCGTCATCTTAAGAATTAGAGATGAAGCTGGGAAATACTGCAGACACTTTTTCAAACATCCACGAGCTGAGCATTTTTTTGTCAGTCTTGCGTATATAATGACTTTATGACATCAAAGAAAGAGGCAGGTATGGTTCATTTTATCGGGGTGGGTCCGGGCGATCCGGAGCTGATCACACGGAAGGGCGCGCGGCTTCTCCACGAGGCGGAGATCGTGATCTACGCGGGCTCGCTGGTGAATCCGGCGCTGCTCGAGGAGTGCCGGCCGGATGCGCGCATCTATGATTCGAAGGACATGGATCTCGACGAGGTCTGCGCGCTGTATCTCGAGGCCGCGCAGTCGGGGGCCAATGTCGCCCGCCTCCACACGGGTGACCCCTCACTCTACGGAGCCATCCGGGAGCAGATGGATTTTCTGAAGGCGCACGGCATCGACTACGATGTATGTCCCGGCGTCAGTGCGTTCTGTGGTGCGGCCGCCGCGCTTCAGACGGAGTATACCCTGCCGGGCGTGACGCAGACGGTGATCATCTCCCGTGCAGAGGGGCGGACGCCGGTGCCGGAGCGGGAACAGCTCGCGAAGCTCGCTACGCATCAGGCGACGATGGTGCTGTTTCTGTCGGCGACCCTCGCGGACAGGGTGAAGACCGAGCTTCTCGCCGGTGGCTACCCGGAGGACACGCCGACCGCGGTCGTGTTCCGTGCATCCTGGCCGGACGAACGTGTGGTGCGCACGACGCTCGCGAAACTGCCGGAGGCCTTCGAAGCCCCGGAGGCGCGCAACGAAGCCGGGCGTCTCAAGCCGGCGCTCATCATCGTCGGCCGTGCCATCGACGACGCGACGATCTACGAAGCCTCGAAGCTCTACGACCCGGGCTTCACGACGGCGTTTCGACAGGGGGTAAGATGAATGAAGATTCAGATGATCGCGTTTACGGAAAAGGGATATCGGCTGGCGGAACAGCTGCGTACGCGCTGGATCACGACGCCGGATGCGCTGTGTGTGGACGACGCGGCCGATCAGGATGTCTCCAGGGCAGGTGGTGGAGAGTGGCAGGCCACAGGATCTTCGGCGCTTTCACTGCCGCCACGCATCGAGCTGCATGCGAAGACGGAGGCCCTGCCGGCGATTTCCGATCCGCGGAGCCTGCAGGATATCGTCGGGGAGTGGTTCACGAAGTCGGAAGGCGGTACAGGCAGGAAGAGTGCTTCGTTGTCTGGTTTCGAAGAAAAATCGGAAATTGTCGCACCTGGTGCCGGCGGTTCGGAGCGAGTCATAGAATCGGAAAATTCTGGTGAGTATGAGATGGCTGAACGCGCGGAAACCGCCGGCACCGAGCGACCTTGCGACGTCATCATCTTCGTCGGTGCCACGGGCATCGCGGTGCGTGCGATCGCGCCGTTTATCCGTGGAAAGGCGGTGGATCCGGCGGTGCTCGTGATCGACGAGGCAGGGCGCTATGTCATCGCACTGCTGAGCGGTCACCTGGGTGGTGCCAATGCTCTCGCCCGCACGGCGGCGTCGCTGATCGAGGCAGAGCCCATCATCACGACGGCGACGGACGCGGAGAGCGCCTTCGCCGTCGATACCTTCGCGAAGGAAAACGGCTTCCTCCTTACGGATCTTCGGAAGGCGAAGGAGGTGAGCGCGAAGGTCCTCCGCGGCGAGAAGCTGCGCATCTACTCGGACATCCCGATGGAACGTCTCGTGCAGCGTCCAGCCCGCCACGAGGCCGAGCTCGTTCCGGCGCAGGACATCGACCGTGCCGACATCATCATCAGCTACCGGGCGACGCTGCTGAACCAGGGTACAGGGCTCCACCTCGTCGCGAAGCGGGTTCATGTGGGGCTGGGCGCGCGGAAGGGCGTGACGCAGGCCGAGGTCGCAGCGGCGGTAGCCACCTGCCTCGAGGACGCCGGCATTGACCCACGTGCGGTGGTGGCCCTCGCCAGCATCGACCTGAAGAAGCAGGAGGCAGGGATCCTCGCGTACAGCTACGAAAGCGGCGTGCCGTTCGTGACCTACACGGCGGAGGAGCTCAGGACGGCGGAGGGTGCCTTCGCGGGCAGCAGCTTCGTCCAGTCGGTGACGGGAGTGGCCAATGTCTGCGAGCGGGCAGCAGCCTATGCCGCGGGACGGAGCGGCCACGCCGAGGTGCTGGTGCATAAGACGATCCACGGGAACGTGACGACCGCTGTCGCGGTGGAAGTGTAGACGCAGGTAAAGCGTAACAATTCAGGTAGCTGGGTCGTGTCGGGCAGCCGGTAGTGGGCCGGAGGACCGACACGGCCAAGCTACCTGAACTGTTACAGGTGAAGCGCAGAATCGTAAGAAACTGCGATAATGTGCTATGGAAACCGTCGGCCATCCGATATACTGGAACGATCAAGAAGGATGGGCGGGCCCATCGGAAAGGACGAAATGCATGCAGATCACAGAAAAGCTTCTGAAGCCGCTGCCGGAAGTGCAGTATCTGAACACTGAAAATACGGATCGGTATCGCTGCATCATGCGTATCTTCTATGAAAATACGGAGAAGCTCCATAACTGGATGTACCAGGAGGAGGTATACGATGCGCTGCGGGCATTCCCGGAATTCCGCGATTATCGGCTGGAGCAGTGCCAGCAGGATCTCACGAGTCTCGTAAACTGGCATAATCTCGAAACACTGCAGGACACGCGTCATGTGAGCTCCCTCGAGGAGTTCCAGAGCCGGCGCTATCGCTATCAGATGTCGCCCTACAGCGTAGAAATCGAGCGTCTGGTCCTTCGACTAGAGCATCTCGAAATCGAGGGTGGTTCGCTGGAACCGACCCTGCTCGAGCGTATCCGACGTGCCATCGAGCGCTTTCCGGATATGGTCGATGCCGAGCCGGCCGAGGCCTATGATTTCTGGGATGATCTCGAGCGGAATTTCACGCGTCTCAATCAGAACTACCATGATTACATCCGTGACCTCAGCAGCGTGCGTGCGGAAGAGATGATGCATACACAGGAGTTTCTGCTGTTTAAGGATAAGCTCGTCGAGTATCTTCGGAACTTCGTTACGAGCCTGCAGCGCAACGTCGGCGTGATCGAAGAGCTGCTGCAGGCCCTCAGTCCATCGCTCTGTGAGGCAGTGCTGGAGAAAGTCAATGCTTACGAAGCGGCGATTCCCCGTATGGAGCAGGTGGCACCGGAGATCATCGCGGAGAACAACCGCGGAAAGCTGGAGAGCATCCGCCGCTGGTTCCAGACCTCCGAGGGCGAGGACAATGAGGCCGGAAAGCTGTTCGATGCGACGAACGACATCATCCGTCGCATCACCCGTTTCGCCATGGAGATGAGTGAGAAGAGTGCGATGGGCTCGAATCGACGGGAAGAGTACCGCAAGGTGGCGGAGCTCTTTCTCGCCTGCGAGGATCTGGCCGAAGCGCATCAGCTGAGTGCATGCATCTTCGGCGTCGAGACGCCACGGCACCTTCGGAGCGAGGTGGAGGCGAACAGCCAGAGCATGAACATGAGCGCTTATGCGCTCGAGCCGGAGCGGAAGCAGCTGAAATCCCGCTCGCGAAAGGGTACGGAGCGGAGTAATCGAAGTGCGATCGCGGATCACAGTGAAGATAAAAAAGCGATGCGGCAGCAGATCCTGGAGGCGCAGCGTGCACGAAATGCAGCGCTGCAGGCGCTCGAGCAGGATGGCTGCATCGATTTCTCAGCATTGCCCTGCCTCACCCAGGCGCTGCGAGAGGTACTGCTACGCTGGGTATCCGATGCACTGGAGGACCCGGGACGGACGGCACGTACCGAGGATGGACGCCGGTTTACACTGGAAAGTGCGGGCCGGGGTGAGCGCTGCGTCGTGCACTGTGAGGACGGCGATTTCGAGATGCCGAAGATGCGCATCGTGTTTGAAGAGGAGAACTGAGGATGCAGGAAGAACTGGAAGCGCTTCTGTCGAAGCACTGGATACTGAAATCGGAGGATCGGGAGCTGTACTATCAGATCCGCGATCACGCGCAGGAAATCCGCAAATTCGTGACGGAGCGACTGGGCTGTCCGATGGTCGAGAACCAGCTGCTGATCAAGGTCGAGCGGATCCCGGCCGTGCCGAAGCCGTTTATGGGTATACAGGAGTTCCACAGTCCACGGGAGTATGCGCTCTTTTCGATGCTGCTTATGTTTCTCGAGGAGCATGCCGAGGATCAGTTCATCCTCTCACAGCTCACGGAATTCATCGCCGGGAATCTCCCGGGCGGTGGCGTGGACTGGACCTCCTATCAGGAGCGTCGGCGACTGGTGCGGGTACTGCAGTATGCGGAGAGCCAGGGGATGCTGAAGCGGACCGATGGCTCGGAGGACAGCTTCGTCGAGTCGCAGAAGGATGTGCTGTATGAAAACACCGGCGTCTCCATCTACTACATGCGCAGCTTTTCAGAGGATATCATGCACTATCGTGGTCTGGAGGATTTCCTGAACTCCGGCTGGTACGAGGTGGATGAGGATAAGGGCCTTGTGCGAAGACACCGCGTCTACCGGCGACTGCTTTTTGCGCCGGGGCTGTATCGCTCAGAGGGCGCGGAGGGCGACTATGAGTATCTGAAAAATCAGGGCGCCCGTATGCGGGAGGAGTTAAGCGGGCTGCTTTCGCTTCGTCTCGAGATCTCGAAGGGCGGTGCCATGCTGCTCTTAAGCGATGACAGCGGGCTGGGAGAAGCTTTTCCGGGCTCCAGTACGATGTCGGATATCCTGCTGCTGGTGCTGGACGCCATCCAGAAGCGCGTGCAGAGTGAGGTCTGGAAGACCGATGCCCGGGACTGCATCGTGCTGGAGGAGCCGGAGTTCGATGCGCTGCTTCGTGAAGTCCGAAGCACGCACCTGAATCGCTTTTCGAAGGTCTATCGCGACCTCCCGGAGGGGGACTTCCTGAAGGAAGTGAAGGCACAGATGATGCTCTGGACCTTCCTCTCGAGAGATGCAGAGAGCGGACGGCTACGCCTGGAGCCGTCCTGCGCGAAGCTCGCAGGACGATATGTGGAATCGTAATTCGTTACAGTTCGGGCAGGGGCCCCGGAGGACTTGCATCATACAAAATTATTTAAATCGCGCGTTCCACCGGTCGGGGAGCCGCGCAGAAAGACAGGACATAGATTATGGGACAGAACAGATGGCATGCGAATAAGCTCGGCCTCATCAACTTCTGGTATTATGACGAGCAGGAATTCTGCTTTGCGAAGGGACGGCTTCTGCTGCGTGGTTCGAACGGCTCTGGAAAATCCGTCACGATGCAGAGTGCGATTCCACTTCTCCTCGATGGTAATGCAAATCCGGAACGACTGGATCCGTTCGGCTCACGTGACCGAAAGATGTCGGGGTATCTCCTGGAGGAGGGCGATGAGCGGGAGGAGCGGACCGGCTATCTCTATATGGAGTTTAAGCGTGAGAAGAGTGAAGCCTACTTCACGATCGGTATGGGCATCCGTGCCCGCCGCGGAAAGCCACTGGACAAGTGGTACTTCGGTATCCTCGATGGCCGACGTGTCGGCGTCGATTTTTCGCTCTATCGCAGTGGCGCAGAGAAGCTCACCCTGACCCGGAAGGAGCTGGAGAACCGCCTCGCGGAGGGCGGACGGGTCTACGATCGTCAGGCGGACTATATCGAGTTCGTGAACCAGCAGCTTTTCGGTTTCGCGACGACCGACGCCTATCGGGAGATGCTGGACCTTCTGATCCAGCTCCGTACACCGAAGCTCTCCCGTGACTTCAAGCCATCTGTCATCAACGATATCCTGAGCTCTGCGCTGCAGGGTCTGTCCGAGGAGGATCTTCGACCGATGACGGAGGCCATCGAGAACATGGACTCCCTCCGGCTCGAGCTGGAGAAGAAGGAGGTCGCGCGAAAGGCGGTCGACCATATCGCGCGTGTCTTCGATCGCTATAACCGGAGCATGCTGTATGCGAAGGCGAGCGCAGCGGATCAGGCGGGGAAGCGCCTGAAGGCGAACACGCAGGCCATCTCGGAGGAACAGACGAAGCTCGCCGAGGCAGAGTCCAGGCTGACAGCATTGACCGACGAGCTGTCGCAGCTCTCCTCACAGAAGGCGACGATGGAGAAGGAGCGGGAGGAGCTCGGAAAAAGCGATGCCTACCAGCTGAAGCAGGAGGAACAGAAGCTGACCGGACGGCTCTCCGAGCTTCAGGAGAATCGTGCGAAAAAGGAAGCGCGGATCGAGAAGAAGCAGGACGATGAGCGCGAGTGCCAGGCGCAGATTCGGCAGCTGGAGGAGAAAAAAGAGGCGAAGAGCGCAGAGATCCGGGACTGCCTCGAGGATATGTCCGCACAGGCAGAGTGCATGAACTATCAGTCGCAGAGCTTCCTCGCGGATGAGCTCACGAAGGGAATCGACGAGGCATTCTCCTTTAAGACCTATGAGGCTGAGTTCCAGAAAACGAAGCAGGGGATACAGGAGGGCCTCGTGGTGCAGCAGCGCCTCGCAAGGGGAGAGGAGAAGCTTCGTGAGAAGCGGGACGAGCTCGCCCGGCAGCAGGACAGTGCGGACCGTGCAGAGCGTAAGCTGCGTGAAGCAGAGGCGGCACTGACGGAAGCGGAGAGCAGCTGGAAGGAAGCGCTGTATATCTGGCATGGCGAGAACCAGGAGCTGAAGCTGCCGGAGGAGGTACTGCAGGGGCTCTGCCGCTTCGCGGACAGCTATGATGAGGGCGCAGATTATGCGCAGGCGAAGCGTCCGGTGGACGTGGCGGTGCAGGACCTGCGGCTTCAGCTGAAGGAAGAGCTGGAAGCGCGGAGACGGGAAAGCCGGGCACTGTCGGAGGAGAAAGCAAGCTGTGAAGCGGAGCTCCGCGAGTGGGAGCATGAGCGCGAGCCGGAACCGGAGCGGAGTGAAGCGGTGCTGGAAAATCGTCGTCGACTGACGAAGCGTGGCATCCCGTATCATGCGTTTTATAAGACGCTGGAATTCGCGGAGTCGCTTGACGATGAGACACGAAATCGCATCGAGGAGGCGATGCTCGAGATGGGTCTGCTTGATGCGCTGGTCATCGAAGAGAGCTATCGGGAGGAGGTACTGCGGCTGGACCCAGGTGCCTGCGACCGCTATATTTTCGTGCGTGAAAATGCCGGAAAGGCCCTCGGAAAAACCGCGCTGGATGCACTGACCCTGAACGACAGCGTCAACACCGTGTTCCTGAACATGGAGATGACGGATATTCTCGGCCATATCTCGATGGAGGGAAGCGCGGAGACGGTGATTTCTGCGGACGGCACCTGGCGGAACGGCCTGCTGGCCGGTACGATCAGTGGTGAGTATCACGCCGGATTTATCGGCACGCAAGCGAGGGAGCGGAACCGTAAAGAGAAGATCCGCGTACTCCAGGAGCGTATCGCTGAGCTGGAAGCGGAGATCGCCAGACGTTCAGAAGAGATGGCGCAGTTCCAGCGCCGGATCGAGTGCCTCGAGGAAGAGTATCAGGGCTTCCCGAAGGAAAAGGTGCTGAAGGATGCGCTGAATGTCTGTGAAGAGGCGGAAAAGTGGCTGGACCTTCAGAATAAGCAGAAACAGAAGCTCGATGCGGATGTGCATGCGCTCATCCAGGCGCTGCAGGAGGATCGAACCGAGGCGGCGAAGATCGCAGAACGTCTCTATCTTCGAAACAGTCTGGAGGTGTTTGCACAGGCTTCTCAGGCGGCCACAGAATATCAGAGCGGACTCCGTGCACTGGCGCTCACCCATGCATCGTATCTCGATCAGGTCGCAGCACTCCGGCAGCAGCAGGATCAGCTCGACAGTATCGAGGGCGACCTCAAGCAGCTTCGCGATGATCTTTGTATCCTCGAAAAGGATATACGCGATGCTGAAAACCGCAGAGCGTCCATCGAGAAGCAGCTCGCGCTCACGGATTATGCGGCGATACAGGAGAGACTGGATACCTGCATCCAGTGGCTTTCGCATTATGATGAGACGCGCGGTAACTGTGAGAACGAGCGAGGACGAAAGGAAATCGAGTGCCGAAGTACGAGGGAGAAGATCGAGACCCTGACAGCTGCACGTACTTTACTGGAAGCGGAGCAGACGTATGCGGAGGAGGTTTATCTCGAGGAGTATAAGCTCGGCTATGTGTTCCCGCTTGAGGCGATGACGATGGATGGAACGCGTGCAGAAGAGCATAGGACGGCGTCGTCGGATGGTGAAGGCACGGAAGAACAGCCTGCTGCGGCAGAGCCGGCGGGCGTGGAAGAGAAAAAAGCGGCGGTGCATGTAAGGAGTGCGCAGGAGACAGTAGCGGAGCTTCGGAAGTCCGCGGAGGACCTCGAGCCACTGCAGACGAAGGTGCAGCAGGTATACTTCGAGTGCAGCGGCTATCTGATCGAGTATCAGATCAGCTCCTTCGAACAGTTTGCCGAGCTTCGTAAGAAGCGCCCGCAGGAGAGCACGCTCGCGACGCCGGTACAGCGCCTGGATTACCAGGCACGCTATCGTGGCAGCCGGATCCCGTTCCAGAAGCTGTCGGGTATCCTCGATGAGGAGCTCACGGGTCTCCAGCAGCTGATCCGGCAGGCAGACCGCGAACTGTTCGAGGATATCCTGTCGAACACGATGAGCCGGAAGATCCGAAGCCACATCAACAGCGCGCAGAGCTGGGTCGAAAACATGAACCGGCAGATGGAGTGCATGAATACCTCCAGTGGACTCCGACTTCGCCTTCGCTGGCGCAGTAAGACCGCGGAGAGCGAATCCCAGCTGGATACCGCCGAGCTCGTGGAGCTTCTGCGAAAGGACTACCGCTCCATGAAGGAGGAGGAAGCAGCCCGTCTCAGCCAGCACTTCCGCTCGAAGGTGGAGGAGTCCCGCCGGATCGCACAGGACAGCGGTGGAACCGCGTCCTTCTATCAGGTGATGCAGGATGCGCTGGACTATCGAAAGTGGTTTGAGTTCCAGCTCTTCTGCGAGAAGCCGGGTGAGCGGCAGAAGGAGCTGACGAACTCGGTGTTCGGTACCTTTTCCGGCGGTGAGAAGGCGATGTCCATGTATGTTCCGCTGTTTTCAGCGGTGACCGCGAAGTACCGGGGTGCGCGTCCGGATGCGCCACAGATCGTATCGCTCGACGAGGCCTTCGCTGGTGTCGATAACCGGAATATCCGGGATATGTTCCGGCTCATGCGGGAGTTCGGCTTCGATTTCATCATCAATTCCCAGGTGCTCTGGGGCGATGCCGATACCCTCGACGCACTGGCAATCTATGAGCTCGTGCGCCCGAACAACGCAAAGTTCGTCACGGCACTCTCCTTCCTCTGGAATGGAAATGTACGAGTGCTGATGGAGGATGCAGAGGAGATGGAAGAGGAGAGCCGGCGACTGGAGGAATAGGGGTCGGTGAGGTTCACTCGTGTACTGATCAGGCAGGGGGCTCAAGGGCAGCTATCAGAAACACAGTACTACGAGCTTAGAAAACGCTAAGCCGGGGAGCCGAATCAGTGACGGAACGAAAGGGAGAAGCGTGATGGAAAAGGACAGAATGCAGGAGGCGTGTCTTGCGTACTTCGGAAGTATGCCGGTGTTCGAGCGGCTTCTCTCTCAGTTCTGCGAGAAGTATCGCTCCTATGGCTGCTTCTGCGGCAGCGCCCGGCTGAGCATCCGGAGCGAGGATGAGCGGGAGGCACTGGAAGGCTTCTTCGCGCGGAGCTATCGTAATCAGAAAACGGCGACGATTTCTGCGCAGGCCTTCCAGCGGGCACTCGAGCATACGCGTTTCGCAGAACTGTCCCCGGAAGAAATTCTGGAGGCTTTTGCAGGGGCGCCGCTTGCCGGAAAACGCGAGGAAGAGCGTCGGCGAAAGGCGTGCATCGCACGCTGCTGGAAGGTGGCACTGGAGCAGCAGGCGGCATATGCGGAGTGCGAAGCATCGAAGCAGATGCTGTGTGATTTCCGGGCAGTAGTGGAGAGTGAGGAGCCTGCGATGTCGTCGGAGGATGTGCCGGACATCGGAGCGATCGACAGCGCTGCGCATGCATGCGCAGCCGCAGGTGTCAGGGATGAGTGCGCAGAAGAGCACCGTTCAGATCGAGATCGATGCGCATTGGAAGAGGCAGGGTATGGGACATCCGAGACCGTGACAGCGCTTTACCGGCAGCTGATGAGTGGGCGCCAGGAAATGAAGGAGACCACGCTTCTCCGCGCGCTCACCGATGACCTGCATATGCTGGTGCGGGCGCTGGAGCTTCTGCATCGTCTCCGTGTAGAAAAGCGCTATCAGTACCTTCCGGTTTTCGCAGCGGAGCTTTCCGGGGATCCACATCGGCTGGATATGGGCACCCGGGATGCACATCTGCTGCAGCTTTTACTTCAGTGGCTGGAGATACAGTGGGGCGTCGAAGTCGATGAGATGAACCGTATCCCGTCACTCCGGCGGCAGGCACGCTACCTGTCTGCGGGCATCCTGCTCGATGATGTATCGAATTATGCGATGCTCTGTGGGGTGGAAGCCGTCGGACGAGACGGACAGGTCCATGCGGGGATGAAAGGCTTCTCGATGGAGGGTGCGCCGGTGAATGTACCGCTCTCGGTGATCACCGGATGGACGCAGCTTCACTGCCGGGAAAACACCCTCTGGATCGTGGAGAATCCGGTGGTATATGCGGTGCTCTGTGAGCGCTTCGGACGCACGCGCTCGCTTATGTGCATGAATGGACAGCCCCGGCTCAGCGCCTGGCTGATCCTGAAGCTTCTTCGGGACGGCGGAATCCGGGTATACTATGCCGGTGATTTCGATCCGGAGGGGCTCTGCATCGCAGAGAAGGTGCAGCAGAGCCTGTCGCCGGGGCAGTGCGTCTTCTGGCACATGTCGGAAGCGGACTATCGTTCGGCGCAGTCACAGAAACCGATCGATGGCCGACGGATGAAGATGCTCGACCATCTGCAGGATCCGCTGCTTCAGAACACAGCGGCGCTGATTCGGCAGCAGGGCGTCGCCGGGTATCAGGAGAACATCCTGAAGATGTATCTTTCAGAGGATAACTGATGGCTTCATGAAGGGCAGGGGGGATTGCGTGATGAGTGGAGAGAATATCGGAACAGTGTATGCGGTCGGATTTGGTCCTGGCGCTGAGTGCTATGAGACGATCGAAGCACGGGAGGTGCTGGCGGGGGTCGATGTGATCGTCGGCTACCAGACCTATGTGAAGCTTCTCGAGGCGCAGTTTCCGGAGAAGAGGTTTCTGGTGTCGGGTATGCATGCCGAGGAGGCGCGCTGCCGTGAGGCGCTGAGGCTGGCGAGCGAGGGACAGAATGTCGCAGTGGTGTCGTCCGGCGACAGCGCGGTGTATGGCATGGCGGGGCTGCTCTATACGCTGTCCGAGGAGGATGCGTACCGGGGCGTGCAGGTCGTGACGGTGCCGGGGCTCAGCGCGGTGCTGAGCGGCAGCGCAGTGCTGGGTGCGCCGGTGGGACATGATTTCTGCGTCATCAGTCTGTCGGATCTGCTGACGCCGTGGGCGAAGATCGAGCAGCGGCTGAGGGCCGCCGCAGAAGCAGATTTCGTCATCGTCCTGTATAATCCGGTCAGCCGGACGCGGCAGGTGCAGTATCAGCGGGCATGCGTGATCCTCTCGGAGACGATCCCTGGAGACCGGGTATGTGCGTACGTCCGAAACATCGGTCGCGACGGACAGAAAAGCCGGATCTTCCTGCTGAACGAGCTCGCCGGGCTCGCGACGGCACAGCCGGAAATCGACATGCTGACGACGATTTTCATCGGGAACAGCGAGACGCGCGTCATCGAGACGCCGGACGGCCCGCGGATGGTGACCCCGCGCGGGTATGAGCGGAAGCACGATTAAAACAGTACTTCGCCCCTACCTGAATCCAGTTGATGAGTGAACAGTAACAAGCATAAGTGTAGTATCAGGGGAGTGAGATGCATATATTTCTGTTTGGCGGGACGACCGAGGGGCGGAGGATCGTAGAAGCGATCGCGGAAGTGAATAGAGAGCGGTGTGTGGTGCCTTCGGGGCTGTCGATCTCTGCGGAGGTGTATGTGGCGACGACATATGGGGCGAGTCTGCTGCCGGCGGGGCCGGGGATTCGAGTGCATGTCGGGCGGCTGGACGCGGAGGCGATGCGGGCGCTGTTTGAGAAAGCCCGTCAGCCGTTGAATCCCATGCCAGATGATCCTGACGGAGAGATGGAGAAATCCGCATCGCCGAAATCGAAAGGGCAGTGCGGGCAGGCGGAACGATGTCCGATCTCCGATCAGCTGCTGGTGATCGATGCGACGCATCCGTACGCGGCGGTGGTGAGCGAGAATATCCTGACGGCATGTGCGGCAGCGGGGGTGCGCTGCATCCGTGTGGAGCGGGACGATACCGGTGCAGGTGGAGAGGCCAGCGCGCCGGAGGGCGCGGCACTTCACTGGGTGGAGTCCATCGAGGCGGCAGCGGCGTGGCTGGCACGGGAGATGTCCGATGCGAAGTGTATGCCATCCTCTGCAGCTGCGCATCGTCCGAATATCTTGATCACGACGGGCTCGAAGGAGCTCGCGCCCTACACGCGGATCCCGGATTTCGCGGCGCGTTGCTATGTGCGGGCGCTGCCGACGATGGAGGCGCTGGAGAAGTGTCAGGCGCTCGGCTTCCGGCGGGAGCATCTCATCTTGATGCAGGGGCCGTTTTCCGAAGAGATGAATGTCGCACAGCTCCGGTACGCCGATGCGGGCTACCTCGTCACGAAGGCCTCGGGCGAGACCGGCGGCTTCCCGGAGAAATGTGAAGCGGCACTCGCGCTCGGTGTGGAGGTCATCTGCATTGGCCGACCGAAGGAGGTTTCGATCCCGGACGCGGCGTGGTATGATAGAGTGAACTTAGATGAGATGATTCACTTGATAATAGATGGAGGTATGACATGAGAATCGTAAACCTGATCGGGGTAGGCCCGGGAAATCCGGATATGCTGACGAAGAGTGCGGTCGATGCCATCTCGGCATCGGATGTGGTGATGGGCGCGACGCGGGCGCTGAACACGGCGCGGGCTGTGATGCCGGCAGAAGCAGGCCCGGAGCTGCTCGAGACCTTCCGCACGGAGGAGATGGTCGAGTATATCCTCGCGCATCCGGAAAAGAAAACCATCTCGGCGGTCTTCACCGGCGACACGAGTGTGTACTCCGGCGCGATTCCACTGCGCCGCGCGCTGAAGAAGCATATGGCGGCCGTGCACGACGAGGACTCTGAGGACGAGAGCACGCTCGAGCAGCTCGAGATCCGGAACTATGCCGGCGTGTCGAGCATCCAGTACTTCCTCAGCCAGCGCTCGATCAGCATGGCGGACGTGAAGCTCGTCAGCCTGCACGGTCTGCATAAGGACATGGTGCCGCTGATCCGCGAGAACCGTTTCGTCTGTGCCCTGCTCGGTGCCGAGGACAATGTCTCCATCATCGCGCAGGAGCTGGTACAGTTCGGCCTCAATAACGTGCGCATCACGGTCGGCGAGCGCCTGAGCTACGAGGACGAGAAGTTCACCTTCGGCTCCCCGCGTGAGCTTCGGAATCAGAGCTTCGATCGCCTCGCCATCGCGCTCTTCGAGAACGACGGCTTCCGTGCGTCCATTCGAAGCTTCGGTATCTCGGATGACCGCTTCAACCGCCTCGATGGGATCCCGATGACGAAGCGCGATGTGCGTGCGCTGAGCCTCTGTCGTCTCGCCCTTCGTGAGAACAGCATCATGTATGACATCGGTGCCGGCACCGGCAGTGTGTCGATCGAGGCTGCGCTGACCTGCCCGGAGGGCAAGGTGATTTCCGTCGAGGTGGATCAGGACGCGATCTACACGCTCGAGCAGAACCGCTACCAGTTCAAGGTCGACAACATTCGCATCGTGCGCGGCATCGCCCCGGCCTGCTTCGCGGCAGAGAGCTTCCAGGCACCGGATGAGCGGAAGAATGTCTCCGACGAGGGTCCGCTGCCGATCCCGGACTGCGTCTTCATCGGCGGCAGCAAGGGCAATCTCGGGGCGATCGTCGACTGGGCGATCGGTATCAACCCGGATGTCATCATCGTCATCAACACGGTAACCCTCGAGTCCAGCGCCGAGGTGCTGGAGATCGAGCGCCGGCTCACGGACTACCAGTTCGAGATGGTGGAGATCCAGGCGACCAGCCTCGAGCGCCGTGGCAGCTACCACATGCACCGCGCGGAAAACCCGATCACCATCACCAGAATCTCGAGACGGTGAGGTACGGCCGCCAGCCCGGGCCATATGCCCCTGGCCTGGCGAAAGCCCCGGCGCTCTGCGTCGAAGGCTTGGGCCGGCGATGCCCGGGATGCGGCGCAGCGAAGTGCCGGGCAGGTGAATTTTCGGACATGATTTGACAGACAGCATCGGAAGATGCGCCGCATCCGGCGGCGTTCAGAGCACAAACCCTATGAGACATACATTTCGGAAAATCGTGATCGCCGCGGATCGAAGCGGCGCAGGAAAGACCACAGTAAGCTGTGGTCTTCTTGCCGTGCTGAAAAAACGGGGTGTGAAGGTCCAGAGCTTCAAGTGCGGGCCGGACTACATCGACCCGATGTTCCACCGGCGGGTGCTCGGCGTGCCGTCCGGGAACCTCGACAGCTTCTTCACGGATGCGACCACGCTTCGGAGGATTTTTCGTGCGCGTATAGCAGAGAGTGGTGCGGCGCTCGCGCTCGTCGAGGGCGTGATGGGCTACTATGACGGGCTCGGCGGCGTGTCGAGCCACGCATCGACCTGGGAAATCGCGCACATCCTCGACGCACCGACCATCCTCGTGATGGACGCGAAGGGTGCCAGCGTGACGATCGCTGCGCTGGTGCGCGGGATGATGAAATTCAAAGAAGAACGCGCGGTGCAGAGCGGCATCCGCGGCCTGATCCTGAACCGTGTGTCGCCGATGTTCTACCCGCGCCTGAAAAGTGTGATCGAGGAGTACTGTCCCGGTATCGAGGTCCTCGGCTATCTGCCGGAGCTTCCGGAGCTGAAGATTCCGTCCCGCCATCTCGGCCTCGTCGAGCCGGAGGAAATCGCGGGTTTTCAGCGCTGGACGGAACGCGTCGCCGCGCAGATGGAAGAAAGCGTGGATGTGGAGCGGCTGCTGGAGATCGCAGAGGAGGAAAGATATGGCATCCGCGAGGATGACGCTGAAGCTGCGAAAAATCGTGCGTTGCTTGAGCAGCCGGTGCGGATCGCGGTATCGGAGGACGAAGCCTTTAACTTCATGTATCAGGAGAACCGGGCACTGCTCGAGCAGCTCGGTGCGGAGCTGGTGCCGTTCAGCCCGCTGCATGATGCAGAGCTCCCGACGGATATCGTCGGCCTGATCCTGTCCGGTGGCTATCCGGAGCTCTATAAGGATGCACTCCATGCCAATGCTTCGATGCGTACGTCGGTGGCGGAGGCGGTCAAGCATGGGCTCCCGACGATCGCCGAGTGCGGTGGCTATATGTATCTGCTGGATGCCGTCGAGCAGGTCGCGATGTGCGGCGTGCTCGCGGGTGATGCAGAGCGAAAGCCGCGGCTGGTCCGCTTCGGCTATATCGAGGCGGAGACTCGACGGGACAGCGTGCTCGGCCCGGCCGGTACCGTACTGCGCGGGCATGAGTTCCACCGCTACGACTGCGACTTCAACGGTGCCGACTGCACCCTCACGAAGCCCGCGGCTGGGCGTGGGCGTGCAGCAACAGGTGCCCGCAGCTACGAAGGCATCTACCTCACGGACAGCCTCGCCGCCGGCTTCCCGCACTTCTACTACTGGAGTAACCCCGCCGCCCTCGCCCACTTCCTCGACCGCTGCCGAGCATACAGTGGATGAAAAAACGGCCTTTTCACTCGAATCAGCATGCCATAGTGTCGCCACACATAATACCCAGATTTCCCAGGCCCCTGTTTCTGCGAAAATACAGCATCAGGAGAAGCAACAGAAGAGAAAGCGACCAGAGTAATCTATGAAGAGAAACATCGAAGAGAGAGAATATTTTCGTTCCCGAGCGCAGCAGCATTGGGACAGCCTCGGGAAGCCGATCGACAGCCTCGGCGTGCTCGAGCAGCATGTGACGAAGCTCTGCATGATCGAGCGGACGGCACAGCCCCACATCAGTCGTCGTGCGCTCGCAGTGCTCTGCGCGGATCACGGCTGCGTGCGCGAGGGTGTGACGCAGACCGACAGCTCGGTGACGCGCATCGTCGCTGAAAATTTCGCGCGCGGCCTGACCACGACGAGCATGCTGGCGCAGCAGTTCGCAGTGGATCTCTTCCCGATCGACGTCGGCATGCTTCCTTCGGCTGCGCCGCACCAGCGCTCTACCGAGGAGTCAACAGAAGCGAGTCCGGCGGGCGCTTCGCGCCGGGAGTGTATCTCGGCCGCGATGCCGCTACACATGGATATCGTGAATGCATGCTGCCTCCAGCATGGGAGCGGCGACATCGCGATCGAGCCGGCGATGTCGGAGGAGGTGGGCGAGCGGGCGCTGGCACTCGGCCGCCGCCTCGTCCGGGAGCTGAAAGCACAGGGCTACGACATCCTCCTGACCGGCGAGATGGGCATCGGCAACACCACGCCGACGAGTGCGCTGTTTTCGGCGTACCTCGGGCTTCCGGTGGACGAGACGGTCGGCCGCGGTGCTGGCCTCAGTGACGAAGGCCTCGAGAGGAAACGCGACTGCGTTCGACGGGCGCTTCGCCGGGTCGGGATCGAAGCCGATATACGCAGGGAAGCTTCCCTGGGTGATGAACGCCCAGTGGATTCTACGCAGAAGTTCGTGACTTCCGGAGAGCCTGATCCGGCGTCGACGCAGGAGCGGCAACGCTGCGCTGACACTGGATCAGATATAAAGATGAGTCCATGCCGCTCGAAGCAGCTTCTGTTCGAGCTGGGCGGTCTGGAAATCGCGACGATGGCCGGGATGTTTCTCGGTGCGGTCGAAGAGCAGATGCCGATCGTGATCGATGGTGCGATTTCGACTGCCGCGGCGCTCGCCGCGAGCCGGATTCTGGCGGAGTCGAACGCTTCGGATGCCACGAACGCTACAACTGCGGCCACGGTAAGTACACCGGAGCCAGTACAGATGTCGGATGCCGGTGAACACCTGACATGGGAAAAGCGAATGGCGACAAGTGTGGCTGACTCGCTGCCAGATTCTGAAATCCGTGGTTCTGTCGCCGACGTCACGCTGGCGTCGCACGTGTCGAAGGATGGCGCGGCGCGGAAGGCGCTCGAGGCGCTCGGCCTGCGGGCCATCATCGATGCAGATATGTCGCTCGGCGAGGGCTCCGGCGCGGTACTTCTCCTGCCGATGCTCGACGCCGCGCTGGCGGTCTACCGCGGCATGGGCAGCTTCGACGACATTCACGTCGAGGCGTACCAGCGCTTCAAGTGAACGCGCCGACAGAAGCAGATCGCACTTCCATTACGAAACAGGAGATTCATGGGCAGACTTTACTTCATCACCGGCGGGGCCGGTTCCGGAAAATCAGAATATGCGGAGCAGCTCGCGGAGCGGCTGCATGCGGAGCTCGCTGGCCCGCTTTACTACGTCGCGACGATGAACCCTACACCGCGGGATTCCGACGCCGCCGCGCGCATCGCGAAGCACCAGAAGCGGCGCGAAAACAAGGGCTACACGACGATCGAGTGCCCGACGGACATCGCGCAGCTCCATGCACTCCTGAAGCAGGAGCCTCCCGTGGCTACCGAGTGCCCGACGGACATCGCGCAGCTCGGACGACTGCCAGCCCATCCTCGCGCCGTTTTTCTCCTCGAGGATCTCACGAATCTGTATGCCAATGAAGTCTACGGGACGTCGGGCCATCCCCACGCCATCGTGGCCCCGCTGCTTCAGCTCGTGGCGCAGGCCGGTGCCGTCATCGTCGTCGCGAATGAGCTCTATAGCGACGGCATCGATTACGGAGAAGAGACGAATCGCTTCCTCCGGAACATCGCCGGCATCGCCGCGCAGCTCAGCGCAGCGGCAGACCAAGTGACGGAAGTCGTGTACGGCATCCCGGTACAGCTGAAGGTCTGAGACATCAGCATACGCCACGTGCCGGCAGCGAAACACGACGGCGCTCTGTCGCGCCGCATCCCGAGGCGTGCTGACCACCTCGCTGCAAACTACACCCGATCCCCCGTCGCCCCACTGCGGGCGGCGCCCAAAAGGAGACTCATGTTTGATTCACTGAAAATAGCATTTGCGACCTACTCGCGGATCCCGACCCCGCAGGCCGACTGGAACGAGCACAGCATGAAATACGCGATGTGCTTCTTCCCGCTGGTCGGCGTCGTCCTCGCGATCCTGAGCGTCCTCGTCTGGCTCGTCCTCACGCGCCTCGGGCTGCACGCCTTTTTCATCGCGAGCTGCCTCACCGCACTCCCGATCGTGCTCACCGGCGGTATCCACCTCGACGGCTACTTCGACACGCAGGACGCGCTTCACAGCTACGCCCCGCAGGAGCGGAAGCTCGAAATCCTGAAGGACCCGAACATCGGTGCCTTCGCCGCGATCTACGGCCTCCTCTATATCCTGAGCGTTCTCGCCTGCTGGACCGAGACCGCCACCATGACCACCGCGGCGCAGGCCATCCCATGCATCTGCTGGGGCTTCGTGCTGTCCCGCATCCTCTCCGGACTCAGCGTTGTGACCTTCCCGAAGGCACGGAAGGATGGTATGGTTCGTGCGATGGCGGATGCATCGGACCGCCGCCTGGCCACCAACCCCGCCGCGGAGCTCATCGCCGCCGGCGTGCTCCTCTTCGTGCTGACCCTCCTCAGCAGCACCCCGCTTCTGTACCCGCTCGTGACGCTTCTGATGGCCAGCCTCAGCTTCTGGTGGTACCGCCACCGGATCCTTCCGATCTTCGGAGGCACGACCGGCGACCTCTGCGGTTACTTCCTGTGCAACTGCGAGCGCGCCATCCTGGCTGGCAACCTGCTGTGCCTGATTCTGTTCAATAGGTAGGAAGGTAGGAGGTAAGATGAAACTGATCATGATCATCGGCGGCATGGCGCAGGGCAAGCACGCCTTCGCCGCACAGTTCACGTATGCCCGCTGCATCGATGGGCTCGCTGCGCAGATCCGCGACGCGGTACGGGCCGGGCGCGATCCACTGGCGGAGGCCAATGCTTCTGTCCGCGACTTCGTCACGGGGCGGGAGAGCGCTGCCACAGACGATCTCGCGGAAGCGCAGGACGTCGTCCTCATCTACCCGGAGGTCGGCAGCGGCGTCGTACCGCTGGACCCGGAGGAGTGCGCGTGGCGGGAAGCCGTGGGGCGCGCCGGATGTCGCATCGCCGCCGAGGCCGATGAAGTGTATCGCGTGGTCGCCGGCATCGCGCAGAGAATCAAGTAGAGTAGTGGGCGTCGCCGGACGAGAAGCGTATAGGTGCGATGAGTGGAAGAAAGGGTGAGAGAAATGAAACTGTGGCTGATTCGTCATGGGATGACGAAAGGTAATCAGGAGCATCGTTACGTCGGAATAACCGACGAAAGCATCCTCCCGGAGGAGTGGGAACGCCTCGAGAAAAAGGCTGACAGCATGAAGATTCATCCGTCCATCGTCTTCGTGAGCCCCGCACGCCGCTGCAGAGAAACGGCGATGTGCCTTTTTCCAGAGCTTCGGAGAAGTGTCGAAAGTGAATACGCGGCGGACGCAGGTGGAGCGGTGACGGCCATCGCCATCATGGCGCAGGCACCCGTGGGACTTCAGCGCATATCGGGAAATGGGAACGAAAAAGCAGACGCGCAGAAGATGACAGATGCAGGCGCTTCGCGTCTGATCGTGATACCGGAGTTTATGGAGATGAGCTTCGGTGCGTTCGAATATAAAACCTACGAGGAGATCAATGCAGATCCAGACCCAGCGCACCGCGCCGCGTACCAGCGCTACATCGACTCGAACGGCGAAACCGCTTTCCCTGGCGGCGAAAGCAAAGCCGAGTTCACGAAACGCGTGTGCGACGGCTTCGAGCGCGCCGTGCTGCCGAGGATCCAGGCGCTGATGAAGGCAACGAATGCATCCGTGGCCAGCGAAACAAAGGCGGGCATGGAGCCAGAGCTCGCCTTTAAACCGCAGGAGCATAGAAGCGCAGAAGACGCGCTCCTGGAAATATTCGATGCCGGCGATGAAACGATCGGTCTACACACACTCCGAGAGGACGGATCAGCCGCTACGTCGTCGGCACTCGAGCGCTCGCCTTCGGACGGTGCGCCTTCCATCGCTATCGTCGCCCACGGTGGCACGATCATGGCGCTCATGGAGCGGTATGCGGAACCGAAGAAATCATACTTTGAGTGGAGCGTGAAACCAGGAGAAGGGTACCGCCTCGACGTCACATACCGATCTTAAGAATTTCGTAATGGGGTCAAACCCCATAAAGTGATCTCATGAAGTGCTTATATTTCCAGACTGTTCTCGTTCAGCAGGAAGTCATAGACACTCATGATCAACACACCAGACTCATTGTAATAAGGTGCAGGCGTGTCTTTGGTAATAATCATTCGCTTGAAGAAATCTCCTGTCAACATCAAAGATCGCTGCTCCTGCTCCATTTTAGCCTGATCAGGAATCGCAGAAGCAGACTGGATATAATAGCGCTTAGAACCCTGGTTGCAGACAAAATCGATTTCCAGCTGTTTGCGGATGCCGTTGCCATTATTATTGGTGTCGTACTGCACGATTCAAAAGGTCCTCGAGTTCTGCCTTGTTACGAATATGATGTCTGCCAACGATATCCGAAATATAGGTTTCCTCAAAGAGAGATTTCAAAAACGCAATTTTCTGATCCGGTGTCGAAAACTCAAGCACCAGAGGAATACCGCCATAAAGCATATACTCATTCCATCCGTCCTGCTTCGTACCCTGATAGACGGACATGAATTCAGCGAAACTTAATGGATGCATATGCACTTCATCGCCGCGCCCCCGGAACTCCGTAATGACATCCTTTGAAAGAAAACGGGCATTACTTCCGGTGACATAAACGTCCACATTTTTCATACGAATCAGGCTGTTGAGAATAGATTCAAACTCTCCAAGCAGCTGTATCTCATCAAGCAGTACATAATACATCGCATCATCTTTCATCTGCTCTTTCAGATGGGGATACAGTACATCAGGATCACGATATTTCTTGCTTTCAAAAGCATCAAAAGCGATCTCGATGATGTGATCTTCAGCTACTCCCTCTGACAGCAGATGCTCCTTAAAGAGCGTAAAAAGAAGATAGGACTTACCGCATCTGCGCATACCGGTTATGACTTTAATAAGACCGTTATGCTCCTTGCTGATGAGTGTATTCAGATAGCGATCTCTTTTAATTTCCATATAGAACACCTCCTATCGATGGTTTTTGCGGTAATACGCAAAAAAACTGCAACAGAACAATTAATTTCTTTCTCTGTAGGATGTGTCTGTGGTAAGTTTGAGTCATAAATAGCGGCAGAATATAAATTTGAACATAAATATGCTTGCACAGGGTTAAAATGTTCATTTTTTTGCACTCTTAAGTGCTATAGTATGTATATGATTTAGAAAGCAAGTGATTTTTAAAATGCATATAGGAAGTCTTTTCAGTTTAAAAATGCGATGAAGGATGGTCAGCGATATGGTGGTGATATCGATTGAGAATTATGAACCAGCGGTGCGTGGAATGCTTACAAGATTCATGACAGAATTGAGAGCTTCCGTTTTCGTCGGGGATATTCCAGCCAATACCAGAGAACAGATCTGGAAGTATCTGGAAGTTCAGTCTGACATCGATGCCATCATGATTTATAACTCTAACACGGAACAGGGATTTTCGTTTAAATCAACAGGGAACCCTTCCAGAAAGTTTAAAGACTGGGATGGCATTCAATTACTGACGAGAGTTTCGACATCTGGGGATGCATATCGTTATCTGTGGGCGAAGCCCGCGGAACTGAAGAGAAGTATTCCAGAAAAGAAACTGATTTCGCATATGCTTGAGGTGGGCTGGACAGCAGGATATTTCATGAATCACAGTTCGCTTAAAACCTATATGCCGCAGCTATCCGAGATGATGCATATTTCTGAAAGTGAAGTGATTCAGACCGTTTCGTTTATCTGTGCTATGCATGATATCGGTAAGTGTCATCCATGGTTTCAGGTGAAAAATGAGCATGCGGAGTACTATGATTTTTTCTTTAACAGTTCGATCGATAATCATATTTCGATTGACAGCAGCAGATTTCGGCACGAATTATATGGCGCAGCTTATATTAAAGATCATTTTGGTAAAAATGAATTTGGGGCAGGAGTTGTCAAGGCAATTGCAGATATCGTATCGATGCACCATGTAAAAAACGGTCCTGTCGGTGACGACATTAAGCTGGACAGCCTCTGGACGGTGGCGCAGGACAACCTTACCAGAGTAATGACCGACGAGTTTAAACCAGTGAACTTTGAACTGTCAAAAGAAGATACAGATGCCTATTGCAGCCTTGTGTTGGGAATCCTGATGATAGCAGACTGGACCGCTTCGGATGAGATTCTTGAAGAGTTGAACGTATATATGTTTGACGATCGATACCACTATAAAGAAGAGGTATGTCGACGTTTAGAGAGGTATATCACGGAAAATCAGCTGAACTTTGAGCGACATTCTGTACTGGATACGATGAAAAAGGTCTTTCCATTCATGAAGGAATGGACACTGAATCCTTTACAGAAAATAGTGGAAGAGTATATACGCGCAGAAGGTGCAGACTTTGACTGTATGTTGATTGAGGCCGAGATGGGAACCGGTAAAACAGAGTCTGCCATGTTTGCGGCGTTGAAGTCGTGTGAAGAAACTCGAAAAGGGGGCATCTACTTTGCATTGCCTACAGGAGCAACTTCGGAGGCGATGCAGCCAAGAATGGATGAGCTTTTACATGAATCCGGAATTGATGCACATGCTGCATTATATACCGGCACTGCCTGGTTAAAACGTATCCGCCAGGATGATGTAGACAGGGCTCAATGGGCATTGCCTTCCTCTATGAAATTTATGCGCCCGTATGCCTGTGGTACTGTAGATCAGTTGATGACCTGTGTGAAAAAAGTGAAGCACGGAATGATTAACTTTACAGGTATCGCTGATAAGATCATCGTGATTGATGAGTTCCACGCATATGATGCATACATGTTAAATACGATAGAGGTGCTCTTATCCTGGCTGAAAGCTTTTCATACACCGGTGATTTTACTTTCGGCAACGCTGCCGAAACGGACGAAACAGAAAATATTTGAGATCTACAACTGTTCAGAAGAGATAAGTGAAGCATATCCGCTGCTTTCCGTTTGTAAAAATGGACATCTGGAACAGCATAGCGTTCAGAATAGTGGGACAGTGAAAAAGTACAAAATCCGTTTTCTGGATATAAAAGACGATCCGGCAACCATTGCTACGGAAGCAGAAAAGCAGGTTCGGTCAGGTGGATGCATAGATATCATCATGAATACGGTAAACAGCGCGGTAGAGGTATTTAAAGAAGTGCAGAAAACCGGCATTCCATGCTATCTGTTCCATAGTCGTTTCCCGATTGATGATAAAGAGAAAATCACAGATAAGCTGATTACTCTTTTTGGAAAAGACAGAAGCAAACGACCGGAAAAAGCGATCGTTGTAGCAACGCAGGTACTGGAGCAGTCAATCGATCTCGACTTTGATTTTACGATGACCGCACTCTGTCCGATCGACCTTCTGTTACAGAGAATGGGTCGTGAATGGAGACATTCGAATGTGGGAACCATCCGAGAGAACTGGAAGGATGTTTATCCGGAAACCCTCATTCTTCGAGGAAAAGATGACAAGATTTATCCGAAGGAACTTCTGGAGCGGACGAATATCTACTTAGAGGATAAGCAGTTTCTAACACTGCCCGAAGATATTCGTCCAGCAGTCGATACGATATATAAAGATGTAGCGGATACGGAAGATGCAGAGGCATGGA
>CABTMH010000055.1 GCA_902485915.1 uncultured Oribacterium sp.
ACACGACGCTCTTCCGATCTCCTTCTCGCCGACCTGCGGGAAGTTGTACTCGCGCTTGATCTCCATCGGCTTTGTCTCTACCCAGTGACCGTTCTCCCAGTAGGAGCCGTTTGCGGATACCTCGCGGAGGTTGATCTCCGGGTTAAAGTTGGTCGCGAAGGCATAGCCGTGGTCACCGCCGTTGCAGTCGAGGATGTCGATGGTGTCGATACGGTCGAACTCATGCTTCGCTGCATACGCGCAGTACGCCTGGGTCACGCCCGGGTCGAAGCCGCAACCAAGCAGCGCGGTGAGACCGGCGTCCTCGAACTTCTTCTTATACGCCCACTGCCAGCTGTAGTCGAAGTAGGCGGAGAAGCCGGCTTCCTGACAGCGCTTCTCGTAAATCGCGCGCCACTCCGGATCATCGGTGTTTTCCGGCTCGTAGTTTGCGGTATCCATGTAGTTGACGCCGCAGGCGAGGCAGGCATCCATGATGGTGAGGTCCTGGTACGGAAGGGCGATGTTCATCACGAGATCCGGCTGGTAGCTTCGGATCAGTGCACAGAGCTGCTCCACGTCATCGGCATCGACCTGTGCCGTCGTGATCTTCGTCTTCGTCGTCGGTGCGAGCTTCTCCGCGAGGGCATCGCACTTCGACTTGGTGCGGCTGGCGATGCAGAGCTCCGTAAAAACGTCACTCACCTGACAGCACTTCGAAATCGCAACACTGGCTACACCACCGCAGCCGATCACTAATACTCTACTCATAAGGGTACTCTCCTTTTTAAAATATAATCATGTAACAGCCCCTGGGCGGAGGCTATGCCAAAACGAATACTAATTCAGTGCCAGCAGGAGCTCTCGCAGCACCTTGCAGGCGGTCGCGGTGGATACGCCGCTCGTATCCAGCATCGGAGCGAGCTCGTTCACATCGGCAGCGACGATGTTTGCCTTCGTCGCCGTGCGGATGGCTTCGAGCAGCTGCAGGAAGCTCACACCGCCCGCCTCCGGTGTGCCGGTGCCTGGGAAGGCCGATGGATCGAGGCAGTCGAGGTCGATGGTCAGGTAAACCGGCGTTCCCTTTTCCTGAAGCCTCTCGACGAGCTCCGAAAGTCCACTGAAATCAAACGTATGCATATCGGTGTGCGTACTTGCAAAGCGGAACTCCTCCCGCTCGCCGCTTCGGATGCAGAACTGGTGGATGCGGCCATCGCCGAGGAGGTCATGGCAGCGGCGGAGCACACAGGCGTGGCTCAGATGCGCGCCGAGATAGTCGTCTCGCAGGTCGGCATGGGCATCGAAGTGAATGATCTCGAGATCCGGATACTTCGCGGCGACGGCGCGTACGGCACCGAGGGTCACGAGATGCTCTCCACCGAGGAGCAGCGGCAGCTTGCCATCCTGCAGGATCTCTGCCGCGCGAGCCTCGATGTCCTGAAGGGCCATCTCACTGGATCCGAAGCAGAGCTCGAGGTCTCCGCTGTCAAACACCTTCATATCCATGAGGTCCTTCTCCTGATACGGGCTGTAGGTCTCGAGGCCGAAGCTCTCGTTCCGCATCGCCGCCGGGCCGAAGCGTGCACCTGGACGGAAGCTCGTGGTCGAATCAAACGGTGCGCCGTAAAGCACGATGTCGGCTTCCTCGTAGCCCGCGTCACAGCCGATGAAAGTTTCTATATTTGGTGTAAGCATCAGCATCCCTCCACTTCCCGGAGCATATCCTCGAGGAAGGCCGGGAGATAAAATGCGCCCACATGCAGGCGGGTGGTGTAGTAACGGGTGCGCATGTTGAGCGCCTGCCAGGCCTCTGGATCCATGTCGTTGATCGGATGGTACTTCTTGCTGGCGAAGCCGAAGAGCCAGTAGCCTGCGGCGAAGGTCGGGATATGCGCCTGGTAGACCTTACTGATCGGGAATGTGCTCGCGATGCGCTGATGACTGCGCTGCATCGCGGTCGCATCCTCGGTGTAGAACGGGCTGCCCTGCTGGTTCACCATGATGCCGTCCTCCTTCAGTGCCTTGAAGCAGGAGCCGTAGAACTCACGGGTGAAGAGACCCTCGGACGGTCCGAACGGATCTGAAGAGTCGACGATGATAAGGTCGTACTCGGCCTCACACTGACGGATAAACTTGAGCGCGTTCTCATAGTAGATGTGCACGCGACGATCGTCCATACGACAGGCATTGCCCGGAAGATACGCACGGCAGGCCTCGATGACCTGCGGATCCATCTCGACGAGGTCGATGCACTCGACGCGGTCATAGCGGGTGAGCTCCCGCACGACGCCGCCGTCACCGGCACCGATGACGAGGATGTCCTTCGCGTTCCGGTGGACAGCCATCGGTACATGGGTGATCATCTCATCGTAGATGAACTCGTCACGCTCGGTCAGCATGACGTTACCATCGAGGGTCAGCACACGGCCGAACTCCGGTGTTTCGAAGATGTCGATGCGCTGGTAATCGCTCTGCTTCGAGTAGAGCTGACGGTTCACACGGATGCTGTGCTTCACATCCGGTGTATGAAATTCTGAAAACCACATTTCCATTTCTCTTTCCTCCTTCCGACGATCCTTACTCGGCGATGACGTTCAGGTGCAGGATCTCCGCATCCTCCGGTCCCGTCATACTGCAGCCCTTCGCCTTCGCATACTCGATGTAATCGAGGATCTCCGCAGTGATGCGCTCCCCCGGTGCCAGGATCGGAATGCCTGGCGGATAACACATGACGAACTCACTGCAGACCTTGCCCACGGTTTCACGCAGCGGCAGGCTCTTCTTCGGTGCGTAAAACGCCTCCTGCGGACTCGCTGCCACCTCCGGATCGATGTACTCCTGACTGAGCAGGCCCTCGCCGTTCGTGTGATAGCGTCGCTTGATTTCGGACAGCGCACTCACGAGACGCTCGATCTCCTGGATGCGATCGCCGATGGAGAGATAGGCGAGGATGTTACCGATGTCACCGAACTCGATCTGAATATCGTATTCATCCCGCAGGATGTCATAGACCTCGATGCCCGCGAGTCCGATATCCAGCGTATGGACGCTGAGCTTCGTGGTATCGAAATCGAAGATGGAATCTCCGTTGCAGAGCTCCTTACCGAAGGCATAGTAGCCGCCGACGGCGTTGATCTCCTCACGGGCGTACTCGGCCATATCCGCTACCTGATGGAAGACCTGCCGTCCACGCAGGGCGAGGTTCCGGCGGGAGATATCGAGGCTCGACATGAGGAGATAGCTGCCCGAGGTCGTCTGAGTGAGGTTGATGATCTGACGCACGTAGCCTTCATTGACCTTCGGTCCCGTCAGAAGGAGACTCGACTGGGTGAGGCTGCCGCCGCTCTTATGCATCGAAACCGAGGCCATGTCCGCGCCCGCGGCCATCGCAGACACCGGAAGGCCGCCACCGAAATAGAAGTGGGTGCCATGGGCTTCATCGGCGAGGCAGAGCATGCCGGCATCATGGGCCATGCGCACGATGGCGCGGAGGTCACTGCAGATGCCATAGTAGGTCGGGTTGTTTACCAGCACGGCGACCGCCTTCGGATGCTCAGCGATGGCCTTCGCCACCTGCTCCCGCTTCATACCGAGACTGATGCCGAGGCGGGTGTCCACCTCCGGATTCACATAGACCGGCACGGCACCGCAGAGCACCAGCGCGTTCAGGACACTGCGGTGTACGTTTCGCGGCAGGATGATCTCATCGCCGCGCTTGCAGGCCGTCAGCACCATGCTCTGCACAGAGCTCGTCGTACCGCCGACCATCAGGAAGGCGTGGGCTGCGCCGAAGGCATCGGCCGCCAGCTCCTCTGCTTCCCGGATCACCGACACCGGATGGCAGAGATTATCGAGGGGCTTCATGCTGTTGACGTCGACGCCGACGCACTGCTGCCCCAGGAACGCCGTCAGCTCCGGGTTGCCGCGGCCACGCTTATGTCCCGGCACATCAAAAGGGACCACACGCATGCGCCGGAAGTTCTCCAGCGCCTCGTGGATCGGTGCACGCCGCTGATCCAGGCGCGTGCGTTTCGCATTTCCATTCATGTATTACCTCCGTTCGTGGATCCACCATGACATGCGCGATACGCACGCAGGATGTTGCCGTTCACTCTGCTTCGCACTTCATCTCGTTTTTCTACGAAAAACTCGATTCTGTCGGTCAGAGACGCTCCGCGTCTTGTCCAGCATTGGATGATGAGTGCACTGTGAGCATGTATGCTCAACAGTGCACTCATCATCCAATGCTGCGAAACAGGAATAAAAAAGGCAAGTCTGCATATACGCAAACTTGCCTGAAATCAGCTTATGTAAAGACAGGAAACTCCCCTATCGGAGTCCGAATCCGGGTGTTCTTCTGTCGTTTCAAAAAACTGAGCGTGTCGAGAGTCTATATAGCAATCTTACTTTTACTACTCTTTATTGACCAATTCACAAGTCTGCGCGTTTAACGTGCAATTTCATGGTTGTAAAGGAACCAACTTATAAAATCTGAGCTTCTAACTCAATCAATAAGGTAACCGTAGTTAC
>CABTMH010000056.1 GCA_902485915.1 uncultured Oribacterium sp.
CGCTGACTCGTCCGAAGCAGCACCGTCACCGACTCGCCGGAGAACATGTAGACATGCTCCGCCATGTGCTTCGGCAAGTCGAGTCCATGTTCCATGCCCTTCACCTCCCGCGCCGGCTTCCGCTCCTCGTCGAGGATCTCCATGTTCGTCATCCGATCGATGCGGAAGTGCGAGATCGTTTCGTACTTATCATAGTTGCCGACGAGATAGAAGTTTCCGTTCGACATCACGATCTGATAGGGATTATAGATGAACGGCTCCTTCCGACGCGGATGCATCCGGCGATCCGTCCCGTAGCTGTTATAGATGAAGGAAATCTTCTGCTTTCGTTCGATGGCCTCATCGATCAGAGCAAGGTTGATCATCGCCTGCTTGTTCTCCGTATGCTGGAGCGTCGTGATATTCGCGAGATGCGTGAAGCGCGGCTTGAAGTGTCGGCTGCTCTCATCGACCAGCTTATCGATCAGCTGCTTCGCCTGTGCCTTCGTCAGAAACTTCGAGAAAACCACCGAATTGATGAGCATCTGCAGCTCCGCATCATCGAAGGTCCGGGACATCAGCCGATAGCCCTTCTCCGTATCGATGTCGAAGCCGTACTCGATGAGACAGTCGATGTTGTTCCGGACCGAACGCCGGTCACACACCACCCCATAGTTCTCCTTCAGAAGCTGTAGCACCCGCTGCTGCGTAAGCGCATGCTCCTCATCCGAATAATCCTTCAGGACCTCAAGTATCAGCAGATTCAGATTTTTCTTACCGCCACCATCGTACATAGCCCTACCTCCCGCACGCAGAATCTCCCTTTATCCTATCATAAAAGCAGCGCATACACGACTGCGTTTAGCCATTTTCGTTCATTCCATCAGGCACTGTTCACACGTGTACTGATCAGGCAGGAACCGTGTCGGGACGCCAGTAGCGGGCCGGAGGACCGACACGGTCCCCTTGCCTGAACTGTTACTGTCTCACTTCCGATTCTGCTCCGAAATATGCTATAATTCTTCTATTTGTAAACGGTTTCAGCATCCGTTTCTTCGAGTGATTTTACCATTCGAAGCATGCTATATATCTCAGCAAGGAGGCAACCATGTCCGCTATCACCCAGAAAAATCCGGCGCTCCGGAACGCCGGCTTCATCCTCTTCTTCCTCTCCGGCATCTGCGCCATCTCGAGTGGCGTCGTCGTGTCGATTCTCCGCGACAGCTGTCATCTCAGCTTCTCGTCCACCGGCACACTCCTCTCGATCATGTCCGCTGGTAACATCGTCGCTTCCTTCCTCGCGGGCGTCCTCCCGGCGAAGATCGGTGCGAAGAAGGCCGTGCTGCTCCTCACCATCGGCTACTTCCTCGGCTACCTGCTCTGCGCCTTCACCGGCATCTTCGGCCTCCTGGCGTTCGCCTTTCTCAGCATTGGCCTCGCGAAGGGCAGCGCCATCACAAACTGCAACGTCCTCGTCAGCACCAACGCGATCGAGCGCACCCGTGCGATGAACGTTCTCCACGCCTGCTACGCCGCCGGTGCCCTACTCTGCCCCTTCCTCATCCAGGCCTTCCTCGGCATCGACGCCCATGCCCCGATGATCGGCATCGCTCTCGCCGGTCTCCTCATGTGGTTCCTCTTCCTCGTGACGAAGCTCCCGGACGAACGGACGTCCACTTCGACCACGCCTTCCGCCCATGCCGATGCAGACGCCCCTCACGCAGATGGCCCTGCCGCCACGACGAAGGCTGCCGCTGCGACCGCTGCAGAACCGGCCACTGCTTCGATGGTAACCGCCGGCAGCGACCACACCACAACCACGCCGGTGGGCACCCTCGCCGGCGGCGAGGACAGCTTCGCCTTCCTTCGGGACAGCACCTTCTGGATCCTGACGGCGCTCGTCTTCTGCCAAAACGCCGCCGAGCAGTCCGTCAACGGCTGGCTCGTCACCTATTTCAAGAGCGAACAGATCCTGAGCGGTACCCTCGCGAACTATACCGTATCGATCATGTGGGGCTCGACTCTCATCGCCCGTCTCCTGATCGCCTTCGTCTTTCCGGTGAAGAACCTCTATAAGACCCTCAGCATCATGGGCCTCGGCCTCACTGTGCTCTACGCCATCCTCGTGCAGATGCATACCCCGGTGGCTGCCAGCGTCGCCCTCTTCCTCTTCGCCTTCGCGATGGCCGGCGTAAACCCGCTCGCCCTCGCCGGCGTCGGCCAGATGACCAGCCCCGCCTCCATGGGCACCCTCCTCAGCACCGCCACCTGCGGTGCCATCCTCATGCCGTACATCATCGGCCGCATCGGCGACGCCATCTCCCTCCAGGCCGGCATGGCAGCCAACCTCGTTCCATGCATCGGCATCCTCGTGCTCTCCCTCGTCATGTACCGCCGCACGAGAAAACCGTGACCGGAAGCACTCAGCCCTCCGGGCATGCGCGAGCAAAAGCCCCCGCACCATACGGTGTGGGGGCTTTTGCTTTATGGGATAGGAAAAAGTGTAGCTAGCGTGTTACTAATCCATGAGAGGGCCGCGCGAAGCGCGGAGAGGCTCGTGGATGCCCCCAGGCGGCGAGGCTGTTTTTTCGCTATAAGCGAAAAAATCA
>CABTMH010000057.1 GCA_902485915.1 uncultured Oribacterium sp.
ACGTGTGCTCTTCCGATCTAAACGATGAGATCGTCGACGGTTACCTCGGCCCGGATACCAGAGCAGCCCTCGAGGACCCGAACGCGATGCCGTACGCGATGCGTCTCGGCGAGCAGTCGGATTCCGTCAAGAACCTGCAGGAGTACCTCGCGAAGTACGGCTACCTCGATAAGAGCAGCATCACCGGCTACTATGGTGAAGTGACGAAGAACGCCGTCGCAAGCTTCCAGAAGGCGAACGGACTTACCCAGGATGGTGCGGCCGGTGCACAGACCATGAACGTGTTCTACAGCGGTAAGGCGAAGTCGAAGCCGAAGAACAGTTCGAGCAGCACAGGTGCTAACCGGAACAACAGCACATCGTCTGGGAACAAGAATAATAACAAGAGTAACAGCAGCAGTGCAGTGAGTGGCAATGTCGGCGGCGGAGCAACGGTTTCCGGATCCGCATCGGCACTGATCTCCATCGCATCGTCGAAGATCGGCTGCCCGTATGTATGGGGCGCCAAGGGACCGAACAGCTTCGACTGCTCCGGCTTCGTCTACTGGTGTCTCAACCAGGCAGGCGTCGGTGTATCCTACATGACCTCTGCCGGATGGCGTAATCCGGGACGATTCCGCCGCGTATCCTACAACGAGCTGCAGGCCGGCGATATCATCGTCGTATCCGGCCACGTCGGTATCGTAGCGGGCGGTGGCACCGTCATCGATGCATCCTCCTCGAACGGACGTGTCGTACATAGATCACTCGGTTCCTGGTGGGCGAACCACTTCATCGCCGGCTGGAGAATCTTCAGCTGATATTAAAAACCCTCTGCAGTCACTGTGTTTTCATCAGGAAAACGCAGTGATTGCAGAGGGTTTCGTGTTTTTCAGTGCTTGATTTTGATGAACTCCTGCAGCAGTGTTTCCGCCGCGGTCGACAGCTGCCGTGACTGATCGACGATCGCACAGAAGGTCCGGTCCGGCAGCGGGTCGGTGAGCTGGATACGATAGACCTCGCCACGCTGCAGGGCATCCCGTGCGAGCGCCTCCGGATAGAAGCCGATGCCGAGATCGTACGCCACCATCGGCAGGATCTGGTCCGTGGAGGAGGCCTCCAGCTCGGGATCGAACGGCAGCTGATGATTCAGAAAGTACTGCACATAGAGCTCGCGGGTGCCGGTGTCGCGGCCGACGCTGATGAGCGGATAGGTATCGAGCTCACGCAGAGACATTGGCCGCTCCGCAAGGTGCCGGAGCCCAGGACCGACGAGGGGGATCTCCTTAAAGGTAAAGAGCGGCTCCATCGAAAGCGTACCGTGAATCGACAGTGGTGTGGTCACGAGCGCGATGTCGGCGAGACCGTTTTTCAGTGCCTTCAGCGCACGTGGGGTCGAGTGGTTCGAGATACTGATGCTGATTTCCGGGAAGCGCTTCTTGAAGTCCCGGAGCACCGGCAGCAGCACGAGACGGAGGGCGTTCTCGGAGGCGGCGATGGTGACATGACCGGTCTCCATATTGACATCCTTCCGGAGCTCCCGCTCGCCGAAGCTCAGCTGCTCATACGCGATCGCCACATGCTCATAGAGCTTCTGCCCGACCTGTGTCAGCGTGATGCCGCGCTTGCCACGGTGCATCAGCTTACAGCCGAGCTCTGCCTCGAGGCTGTTCATCGCGCGGCTCACGTTCGGCTGATTCGAGCCGAGCATGCGCGCTGCCTGCGTGAAGCTGCGGTAGGTGCCGACATAATAAAAGATACGATAATAATCATAAGAAACCATAGGACTCCTTTACGGTTAGCAGGTATCGAATGACCAGAAACATTTTTATGAGATAGAGGAGTCAACGACACGAAGATACGGCTTCGCGACATCAATAGAGAATATTTCCAAAAATAAACAGACTCCTTGTTAGGAATATATCAAAATGAACAATCTATGTCAAAACGACATGAAAAATATATAAAAAATACGGCTTGAATATGCTTTGCTTCGGAATATAATAGCAACCGAAGTAATCGGGAGCACTATGCCTGCTGGAAAAGGGGGGGCTGCCCTGCATATATGAATTCCGTCGGCCGGTTTCGGTACGGAATTTTTTTATTGCATACGGCATCCGGAGCGACATCCCTCCTGAGCACTTACGTAAAAGAAAATGGAGGTAGTAGAATGGAGCAATTTACTTCGGAACTCCAGGAACAGCTGCAGGTCGCCACTGCATTCACGATTCCGGTGTTCGGAGGGATTCAAGTTGCCGAATCGACCGTCATCACCTGGGTGATCATGGCTGTACTGGCTGCGCTGTCCATCTATCTGGGATCGAACCTGAAGGTACACAACCCGGGTAAACGTCAGCAGGTCGCAGAGATGATCGTCACCTTCCTGGACAACTTCATCAACGGGATGCTGGGAGAGAAGGGAAAGCAGTATGGAACCCTGATTTCCGTCATCCTCATCTATATCGGAGTGTCCAACGTGATCGGTCTGTTCGGACTGAAACCGCCGACCAAGGATCTGAATGTTACGGTCGCTCTTTCCCTCATCAGTATCGTACTGATCGAGGTCGCGGGTATCCGCGCGAAGGGTGCGAAGGGCTGGCTGAAGAGCTTTTCACAGCCGGTCGCGATCGTCACACCGATCAACATCCTCGAGCTGGTGATTCGTCCGCTGTCCCTGTGCATGCGACTGTTCGGTAATGTACTCGGCGCATTTATCATCATGGAGCTGATCAAAATGGTCGTTCCGGTCGGCGTTCCGGCCATCTTCAGTCTCTATTTCGATATATTCGACGGACTGATTCAGGCGTACGTCTTCGTATTCCTGACATCGCTTTACATCCAGGACGCGGTGGAGTAAACCGCAGCTGTCCTGTGACCGTCTCCCCTGCTTCGGCCAATGCCGTCGACCGGGAGATCGTCACGCAGCAAATGTGAAACATCCCCTTCATTTCGAAATGGAGGGCGGTAGACATAGGATGACCATCCAGCACAGAATACAGAAGAAGCCGTGATGGTCGCTGATTTATGAATGAATTTAAAGGAGAAAAATTATGAGCGTAACAGCAATTGGTGTCGGTTTAGCAGCATTCGCCTGCATCGGTGCAGGTCTTTCCATCGGTATCGCAACCGGTAAGGCCGCAGAGGCCATCGCAAGACAGCCGGAGGCAGACGGCAAGATCATGAGAATCCTGCTTCTGGGCTGCGCCCTCGCCGAGGCAACCGCAATCTACGGCTTCGTCCTCGGTATCCTCTGCATCTTCTTCCTGGGCTGATTTTTTGATTCCGTGTGCCCGTACACGTATCCACTGAATGCTCTCCATGCGGGAGGATAAGAAGCGGATGTGTACAGCCTGCGAGGTTTCGCGGGAGGGTGCCGATGAGACTGCATTGGCCGAAGGCGGTGCAGCGAAAAGACAGTCGTACAGTGAAAACAGGAGAAGAAACATGTTAAGAGTAGATATCAACTTATTATTTACCGTGATCAACCTGCTGTTCCTGGCTTTCCTTATGAAGAAGTTCCTCTTCAAGCCGGTACGCGCGATCCTCGAGAAGCGTCAGAACGAGATCGAGGCATCGTTTAAGAATGCAGATGCCGTCAATCAGGAGGCAGCAGCGCTGAAGGAGAAGTATGAGGCGAGCCTCTCGAACATCGAGACGGAGCGCCAGGAGACCATCAACCAGGCGAAGATCGATGCGTCGAAGGAATACGACGAGATCATCCACAACGCAAACAAGAAGGCCGACAAGATCATCGCCGAGGCGAAGATCCAGGCCGAGAAGGATGCCGAGACGAAGCAGCGTGAGATGCAGCAGCAGATGGCAGTGCTCGTCGCACAGGCAGCCTATAAGATCGCAACCTCCCATGACAGCGCAGCGAACGACAGCCAGCTGTTTGATCAGTTCCTGAGCGACAGCGAGGGTCAGCAGCCAAACGGCACGAAGGAGGCATAAGCGATGACGCAGAATGCAAGAGAGATTGCAGAACATCTGATTCAGCTGCAGGTTTCTCCGAGCGTGATGAGTTCGACCTCACGTATCTTCGAGGTTCTGCCGGAAACTCTTTCCGAGCTCGGCGATCCGACCGTGTCACTGGAGAAGAAAAACACCATCATCGACAGTGTGTTCCCGACCGAGGTGCGCGATACCCTGAAGCTTCTCTGCGAGGATAATGCCCTCCGTCTGTGGAAGGACATCGCGGAGCAGTACAGCGAGCTTCGTGCGACCGCAGAGCGCCAGATTCAGGTTCGTCTCCGCTATGTGACGAAGCCGACGGAGAAGCAGCTCCTGAATATTCAGAAGTTCGTTTTAGATAAGTATAAGACACAGCACTTCGATTTCCAGATGCAGGAGGATAAGGCGCTCGGTGGCGGCTTCATCCTCGAGGTGGGCAACGATCAGTACGACTGGTCGACGAGCGGCCGTCGGAATCAGTTCCTCGAGCAGATTCGGAATACCCGCTCCAGCCTCACAAGCGATGCCGACATCCTGACGATTCTTCAGAAGGGCATCTCGAACTTCGACCTGAAGGCCGAGAAGAAGGAAATCGGCTTCATCGAGAGCGTCGGTGATGGTATCGCCATCATGAACGGCCTCGATCATGCCATGTATGGTGAGGTCATCGAGTTCGATAACGGGACGAAGGGTATGGTACAGAACATCGAGCGGAACCGCATCGGTGTCATCCTCTTCGGCGATGAGACCGGACTCGGCGAGGGCAGCCGCGGTATGCGTACCGGTCGTATGGCCGGCGTGCCGGTATCCAACGACTACCTCGGTCGTGTCGTGAACGCCCTCGGTGAGCCGATCGACGGTCTCGGTCCGATCCATGAGGATGAGTACCGTGCCATCGAGCAGCCGGCACCGGGCATCATCGATCGTCAGCCGGTCAATGAGCCGCTGCAGACCGGTATCCTCGCGATCGACTCGATGTTCCCGATCGGTCGTGGACAGCGTGAGCTGATCATCGGCGACCGTCAGACTGGTAAGACCTCCATCGCGATGGATACGATCCTGAACCAGGCCGACAAGAACTGTATCTGTATCTATGTCGCCATCGGTCAGAAGGAGTCGACCGTCGCTTCGCTCGTCGAGAACCTGAAGAAGCACGATGCGATGAAGTACACCTGCGTCATGGCGGCCACCGCGGCCGATCCGGCGCCGATCCAGTACATCGCACCGTATGCTGCGACCTCTCTCGCCGAGTACTTTATGTACAAGGGACAGGATGTCCTGATCGTCTACGACGACCTCAGCAAGCATGCCGTCGCCTATCGTGCACTGTCACTGCTTCTCGGTCGTGCACCTGGACGTGAGGCGTACCCTGGCGATGTCTTCTATCTGCACTCGAGACTCCTCGAGCGTTCCTGCCGTCTCAGTGAGAAGCTCGGTGGTGGCTCCATCACCGCACTTCCGATCATCGAGACCCAGGATGGTGATGTATCGGCCTATATCCCGACGAACGTCATCTCCATCACCGATGGTCAGATCTTCCTCGAGAGTAACCTCTTCTTCGAGGGTCAGCGCCCGGCCGTTAACGTCGGTCTGTCCGTATCCCGAGTCGGTGGTGCAGCGCAGGCGAAGGCTATGAAGAAGGCCTCCGGCTCCCTCCGTATCGATCTCGCGCAGTATCGTGAGATGGCCGTCTTCACGCAGTTCTCCTCGGATCTCGATCAGAACACCCGTGATCTCCTGACCCAGGGTAAGGTGCTCATGGAGCTTCTGAAGCAGCCGCTCGGTCATCCGATGTCCCTGGCGGATCAGGTCATCACCCTCGTCACCGCGCTCAACAAGAAGCTGATGAGCGTCGAGCCGAAGCATGTCAAGGAATTCCAGGGAGAGATGCTCACGTATTTCGCGCAGCGCTATCCGGAGATCGGTAAGAATCTCGAGATTTCGAAGGTCCTCGATGACGATGCGAAGAAGAGTATCCTGAACGTCGCCGACGAGTTCCTGAAGCTCTGGGACAGCGAGCATAAGTCATCGGAAAGCATGAGCGCAGTCTAAGCGATTCATCATATAGTGCCAATGCTTCCGGCGTGGCATCGTCATGCAGCAGGAGAGAATCACCTCGTCCACAGCGTATCCATACGCAGGATGTGGCATGCTTATCCTGCGGAGTCGAATCGGCTCCGGGACATGAGGATGCCGGCGGGAAGCATCAGCGCAAGACAGGAGTACATCATGGCAACAACAAGAGAGCTTCGGGATCGTATCTCGAGCATCGATAATACGCTGAAAATCACCAACGCCATGTACCTCATCTCCAGTACGAAGCTCCGGAAGGCAAAGACGGATCTGGCGAAAACCGAGCCGTATTTCTATACGCTGCAGACGATGATCCAGCGTATCCTTCGTCATCTGCCGGAGGATTTCACGCATCCATACCTGGATGTGCGTCGTTCGGTTCGTGAAACGATGGAACCGAGGGATTATAAGACGGCGGTCATCTGCGTGACGGCGGATAAGGGCCTCGCCGGTGCCTATAATCATAACGTGATCAAGCGGACCGAGGAGATCCTCCGGGAGCGTCCGAATCATCAGCTGTTCGTCGTCGGCGAGATGGGCCGTGCATACTTCCATGCACAGAACGAGCCGATCGCGCACCACTTCCACTATACGGCGCAGAATCCGACCCTGCATCGGGCACGTGTCATCACGGGTCATATGCTGGATCTCTTCGAGGCGCATGAGTTCGATGCGCTCTACATCGTGTATACACGTATGAAGAACAGTCTGGAGATGGTCACCGAGACCGAGCAGCTGCTTCCACTGGATAAGCTGAACGGCGGTGTGCTTGAGCCGGCAGTGCCGATGGTCGCGGGTATGGAGGAGTTCCGTATGCGTCCGACACCGAAGGCCATCATCGATAACGTCATCCCTGATTATCTGAACGGTTTCATCTACAGTGCGCTGGTCGAGTCCTTCTGCTCGGAGCAGAATGCACGTATGACCGCGATGGATGCCGCGAACCGGAGTGGTAACAAGCTGAAGCAGCAGCTGAGTATCCAGTATAATCGGCAGCGTCAGGCACAGATCACACAGGAAATCACGGAGATCGCTGCGGGCGCCCGCGCGCAGCAGCGGAAGTAGTACATGTATGTCAGGGCATGACATCGCACGTATACAGGCCGTACAGATATGCGCGTTGATGAACATGACGTGGTGGTTTTGAGAGATAAGAGAGACGTGATGAGGGCACGGCGGAAGCATTGGCCTCATCCGTTAGAAAGGTTGATACATGCAGACAGGAAAAATCGTGCAGGTGATGGGACCGGTCGTCGATGTGGCGTTTGATACCACACCGCTTCCGGAGATCAAGACTGCACTTAAGGTAGATAATCATGGCAGAGAGTGTGTCATGGAGGTGGCACAGCAGATGGGGCAGAGCGTCGTGCGCTGCATCATGCTGAGTGCATCCGAGGGACTCGAGCGGGACATGGTCGTCACGAATACAGGTGCCGGAATCACTGTTCCTGTAGGTGAGAAGACCCTCGGCAGACTGTTTAATGTGCTGGGCGACGCGATCGATGGACAGCCGGCACCGGAGACGGAGGAGCACTGGGAGATCCACCGGAAGCCGCCGAAGTTCGAGGATCAGAATCCGGTACAGGAAGTCCTCGAGACCGGTATCAAGGTCATCGATCTGCTGGCACCGTACGCAAAGGGTGGTAAGATCGGTCTGTTCGGTGGTGCCGGTGTCGGTAAGACGGTCCTGATTCAGGAGCTGATCCGGAACATCGCGACCGAGCATGGCGGTTACTCGATCTTCACTGGTGTAGGTGAGCGTTCCCGTGAGGGTAATGATCTGTACAGTGAGATGACCGCGAGTGGTGTTATCAAGAACACAGCCCTCGTCTTCGGACAGATGAATGAGGCACCGGGTGCCCGTATGCGTGTGGCGGAGACCGGTCTTACGATGGCCGAGTACTTCCGTGATGTGCAGCATAAGGATGTGCTGCTCTTCATCGATAACATCTTCCGTTTCGTACAGGCAGGTTCCGAGGTTTCGTCTCTGCTCGGTCGTATGCCGTCGGCCGTCGGTTATCAGCCGACCCTCGCGACGGAGATGGGCCAGCTGCAGGAGCGGATCGCGTCGACGAAGGAAGGCTCGGTTACCTCCGTACAGGCCGTCTACGTTCCGGCCGATGACCTGACCGACCCGGCACCGGCGACGACCTTCGCGCACCTCGATGCGACGACGGTCCTGTCCCGTAAGATCGTAGAGCAGGGTATCTACCCGGCCGTCGATCCGCTGGAGAGCTCCTCCAGAATCCTGACCGAGGAAATCGTCGGTAAGGAGCACTATGATACAGCACAGCGTGTACTGCAGATTCTCGAGAAGTATAAGGAGCTGCAGGATATCATCGCCATCCTCGGTATGGAAGAGCTGTCCGAGGAGGATAAGATGACCGTATACCGTGCACGTAAGATCCGTAACTTCCTGAGCCAGCCGTTCTTCGTCGGTGAGCAGTTCACCGGTATCCCGGGCAGATATGTACCGCTCGCCGATACCATCAAGGGCTTCAAGGCGATCATCGATGGTGAGATGGATGAATATCCGGAGAGTGCGTTCTTCAATGTCGGCACCATCGAGGATGTGAAGAAGAAGGCCGAGGATATGGCGGCCGCAGACGCGAAGAAGGCGTAAAACAGGTTATATATGGAGCATGCCGGCACAGACTGCCTGCGCATCGTGCAGTCAGAACACGATGAATAGGCGGCATATCCGGCTTCCGGCGGTGATACAGCCGGAAGAAATCGAATGATGAAGAGGTTTTGAAATGGCAGACACACCAGCACTGTTCAGTTTACAGGTGATTGCATCGAATAAGGTTTTTTATGATGAGCATGCACAGTATCTGAAAATCAATACTTCGGATGGCTTCCGTGGCCTGATGGCGCATCATGCGCCATGTGTTGTGGCTGTCGAGACCGGACCGATGGAAATCGTGAAGCCGGATGGCGAACGCATCGAAGTCCTCGTCAGCAGCGGCATCATGAACTGTGCGAATAACCGAATCACGGTGCTCGTCGATACCTGCGAAACCGCAGAGGAAATCGATGTACGTCGTGCAGAAGAGGCGAAGGAGCGTGCCCTCGAGCAGCTCCGCCAGAAACAGTCCGTCGGCGAATTCAAGATGACCCAGTCATCCCTCGCCCGCGCACTGTCGCGACTGGAGTTCTCGTCTCAGAAGAAGCACTACATCTGACCAGCCGTTGCAAACGCAGTCCAGGGAAAAGAAGAGCCCGAAAAAGCATGCGAGCATGCTTTTTCGGGCTCTTCTTTTCCCTGGACTATGTGGCAACGCCACATGATCGGGCGTTCCTGCGACG
>CABTMH010000058.1 GCA_902485915.1 uncultured Oribacterium sp.
ATATAGTGATCATGAGTGGCTACGTCGGTGTACAGGATGAAGACTTGCTTGAAAGGATGAAAGAATGAGACATCATGTAGTTCATAAAGATTCATATCGAACATCAGATAGAGGAAGGTGTCTGCCGGCACTGGTGCTGGCGGGCGCGATGGCGCTTGCATGTGCCGGTACGGCGGTGGCTGCCAGCGTGGGGGCCAGCGGTGTCGATGTATCGGCATACCAGATGAGCCTGCCGGGCGGTGGAAACAATGCAGCTGGCGGACAGAGCAGCGCGGCGTCGGCGATGCCGACGGGCGGTGCGACGATCGCACAGGACCAGAGCATCGGCACCCACTACGCGACGGTGCAGTCAGCGGAGATCGATGCCACGAATCCGGCGGTCATCGATATCACAGTCGATGCAGCGCCGCTCGTCGGGAGCGGGCAGCAGCTCTACCTGTTCGCGGTGAAGCCGTACCAGATGAACCTCGATGGCCGGACGGACTATCTAGCGGTGCAGGAGGTCGGAAACGGCAGTCTGCAATTCACGGCGGATCTGCAGGACGGCCCGAACAGCCTCCGAACCTATGATGCCTTCGTGGTCGCGATCGCCAGTGGAAACGGCTATCAGATCGTATCGAACCGCTGCTACATCGGGAATCCGGAGCTGATCGCAGCAGACCAGTCGCCGGCCCTGAACCGCGGGAAGAAGGGACTGCTGGTGGATCCGAACATCCTCGATGATGCCATCGACCTCGGGATCAAGCATGCGTTTATCCCGGTCACAACCGCACAGCTTTTCGGCTCAGGCGTCAGCTACAGCTATGATGGAAAGGTCTATTCCTTCGATTCGGCCCTGATTCAGCAGCTGGATCAGGAGATCAGCCGTCTTTCAGGCGCAGGGGTAGCGGTCACGGTGAACCTCGTGAATGGATGGAATCCGACGCAGCCGGCGCTCTACCGTCCGGGCACGAAGGTGGTTACGAGTGATGCGGCGCTGTACTATGGCTTCAATGTCGAAACCGAGGATGGTTTCCAGCTGGTGAAGGCGATGGCGACCTTCCTTGCGAGCCGCTACAACGGGCATAACGGGCACGGTAAGATCACGAACTGGGTCATCGGAAACGAGATCAATAACCAGTACTGGAATTATGTCGGAAATTACAGTGTCCGGGACTATACGCGGATTTTTCAGCGGACCTTCCGTGTGTTCTATACGGCCATCAAGTCGGTCTCGGCGGGCGATAACGTCATGTTTTCGCTGGATCAGTACTGGACGATCAAGCCGGAGGCCGGATCGGTCGGGAAGTATCCGGGAAAGGATGTGCTGGATAACTTCATGTTCATCGATCAGGAGGAGGGAAAGACCAACTGGGCCCTGGCGATCCATCCGTACCCGTATCCGCTGACGGATCCGAATTTCTGGGATGATTTCTCATCCGGTAAGGTGACGAACGACCTCACCACACCAGTCATCAGCTATGCAAACCTTTCAGTACTGACGAACTACATGCACAGTCAGTCTATGCTGGATAAGCGCGGTCAGGTACGACATATCTTCATGACCGAGGAGGGCTTCAGCTCCGTCCGGAAGCTTACACAGGACGCACAGATGGAGCAGGCGGCGGCCGTCGCCTATGGCCACTATATCGTCGAGAACAACCCGGATATCGATGCGTACATGCTTTCCCGTCAGCTGGACAATGCAGCCGAAACGAAGGATGGACTCTACTTCGGACTGTCTTCCGTCGGTGCAGATGGTGCCTCGCTCATCGCGAAGCCGGCCCGCGAGGTCTTCAAGTACATCGATGATCCGAACACCTCACTGATGGTATCTGAATTTGCAAAGACCATCATCGGCATCAGCGACTGGGCGGAGGCTATCCCGGGATTCCATTTCTGATATGATCAAAGCATAAAGCAGAAGAGAGTGCGCTTTCGGCGCACTCTCTTCTGTTATAAAAATATTTATATTGATTCCTGATATGGCACAGAGGTATTATAGATATAATTTTTATTTCTGACAGCTTGATCAAGAGGAGGCACATCATGCATAAACTAGGATTTCGACAGACGATCACGATCGGCTTCATGCTGTTCTCCATGTTCTTCGGCGCTGGTAATCTGATTTTTCCACCGCTTCTCGGAGCACAGGCTGGAAGCAGTACGGTTCCGGCGATGGTCGGACTGACCATTACAGCCGTCTGCTTCCCGATTCTGGCTGTCGCTGCCGTCGCGAAGCACGATAATCTCGTGAAGCTCGGTTCGATGATCCATCCGGTGTTTGCATCGGTGTTTACGATCCTCATCTGCCTGATGATCGGTCCCTTCGTCGCGATCCCGCGTACCTGCAGTACGTCCTTCGAGATGGCGGTCGCACAGTTCCTTCCGTCGCAGAGCGGATCAGGCCTCCTGATGGCACGTATTCTCTACTCCATGGTCTTCTTCGCCGGTGCGACCTTCGTGGCCCTGCACCCAAATAAGCTGAAGGATATCCTGGGCAGAATCATGACACCGATTCTAGTCGTACTGATCGTTGTGACCTTCGTGGTGGTCGTGATGAAGCTGCCGGTGACGGTCGCAGCGCCATCCACCATCGGGTACCAGGAAAATCCGATCATGACCGGCTTCATGACCGGCTATCAGACGATGGATATCCTGGCGGCGCTCAACTTCGGCCTCGTCATCGCGATGAACATCGAGGATTTCGGTGTGCATGATCGTCGGGCGATCGCAGGTGAAACGATGAAGGCCGGGCTCATCGCCGGGGTGATGCTGGCACTTGTGTATTTCGCAACTTCTTATATCGGTGCGATCTGCAGTGGCGTTCCGGGACTCCTGACCGAGACGGAAACCGGCGCAGGTATCCTGTCGTATGCGATCCAGCAGTGCTTCGGTGCGGCGGGGCAGATCATCGCCGGACTCATCTTCTTCATCGCCTGCTTCAACGTCTGCTGCGGACTGCTGTCCAGCGGCTCGGAGTATTTTCATAAGCTTGTGCCGAAGATCAGCTATAAGGCCTGGCTGTTCGGCTTCGCGATCTTCAGCTTCGTGATTTCCAGCGCCGGACTGTATCGTATCCTGAGCTTCTCCTTCCCGATTCTGAAGGTGATGTGCCCGATCGCCATCGCCGTGACCGTCTTCGGTCTCGTGAAGAAGCGCCAGGCAGAGTGATCGTGCAGAAGAACGGGGCGCCAGGAAGGCTTTTTCAGATCATTGCCTTCCTGGTGCCCCGTTCTTCTGTTTGATTCAGGCCGGATAGATCAGATGTGATTCGTCGATACCGTAGAGCGTTTCGTCGAGATAACGCTTCGCAAGCCAGTTTGCCATGCCGAGGTTCTGGTCGAGGTAGTTTCCACAGTCGCGAGCGGCCGCACCCGGGATCGGGTCATGGAAGTCGCGGATGAATTCAAACATACGCGTGATGACGGATACGATGTCGCGGGAGCTGAGATCGCCGGCGAAGATGACATAACAGCCGGTGCGGCAGCCCATCGGTCCGAAGTAGATGGTCTTCTCGGCCCATTCCGGATCGTTCCGGAGGAAGGTGGCACCTAAGTGCTCGATGGTGTGAAGCTCGGCGGTATTCATGACCGGCTCACGATTCGGTCTCGTCATACGAAGATCGAAGGTCGTCAGGGTCTCGGCACCGACTTTATCTTTTCTGGAAACGTAGATGCCCGGCTCCAGCTTCTCGTGATTGATGGTAAAGCTTGCGATTTTTTCCATGGTGTACCTCCTGGAAGAGAATAGTAGTATGTAAGTTCACTTATTATAGAAAAAAGTGCTGGTGTGCGCAAGCTGTGCGGGAAAACGCAGCACCGTACAGTGACCGTACTTTACTGTTCACGTGTTCTGATCAGGCAGGGGGCCGGAGGGCAGCCCCTGCCTTAATCCAGGTGACGAGTGAACAGTAATTGCGGTGAAATTAATTTCCACGATACCACCGATATTGATTGAGCAGTTCCGGATTCTCGTATATAATAAAAGCAGAGTATGGACGTGAAACCGTTTCGACGGAGTGTTATCGAAAAGGAGGAAATAATATGGGTCTTTTACAGGTTGGTTTAGGCGCTGCGGAATCTGTTCTTTCGGATCAGTGGCGTGAATACTTTTACTGCGATGCGTTGACAGAAGACGTCCTCATGAAGAAGGGCGAGGCACGTCAGGCGAGAAGAGCATTTAACACGAAGAAGTCGGATAACCTCATCACGAACGGTGCGATCATCGCGGTGAACGAAGGTCAGTGTATGATCATCGTCGATAACGGTGCGATCGTAGAGGTCAGTGCCGAGCCGGGTAAGTTTGTATGGGATGCATCGACCGAGCCATCGATTTTCTACGGTGGACTGAAGAAGGGTATCGTGGAGTCCTTTAATACATGGAAGAAGCGTGTGGCGTTCGCAGGTGATACCGCGACAGACCAGCGCATCTACTTCTTCAACACAAAGGATATCATCGGAAACAAGTATGGGACACAGAATCCGATTCCGTTCCGTATCATCGATCGAAACATCAACCTCGATACAGATGTTGCGGTTCGCTGCCATGGTGAGTATGCATATCGTCTGGCCGATCCGATCCTGTTCTATAAGAAGCTCTGTGGAAACGTAAGCGATGAGTTCCGGAGAGATCGTATCGACAGCCAGCTGAAGACAGAGCTGCTGACGGCACTGCAGCCGGCATTCGCCGCTGTATCCGAACAGGGCGTCCGTTATTCACAGCTTCCGGCGCATGCAGATGACATCGCACGGGCACTGGATACCGAGCTGACGGCTACCTGGGGACAGAACTATGGTATCGAAATCGCAGCCTTCGGTCTCAGCTCCGCGACGATTTCGGACGAGGATGCAGAGCGCATCAAGGTTCTTCAGATGAACGCATCACTGAAGGATCCGACGATGGCTGCCGCAACGATCGCAGCGGCGCAGGCACAGGCGATGAAGGATGCGGCGAACAACACCGCGACCGGACCGATGATGGCCTTCGCCGGTATGAACATGGCGAACATGGTAGGTGGCATGAACAGCCAGCAGCTCTATGGTATGGGCGGTACACCGCAGCAGACACCGCCGACGACACCGTCACCGGCTCCGGCGGCTGCAGCCGGCGTGGGCGTAGCCACGGCTCCGGCAGGCAGCTGGACCTGCGCATGCGGAACCGTAAATACGGGCAACTTCTGCTCGAACTGTGGAAGCCAGAAGCCGCAGCCGACGACCTGGACCTGCCCGAAGTGTGGACATCAGGGCAATACAGGTAATTTCTGCTCGAACTGTGGAACACCGAAGGCATAAGCGGATGCAGTGGATTTATGGTGCGATGTCCGAAGGGACATCGCACTTTGTATATGTATCGGAAACAGGGTCATCCGGAGGGCGGATGCTGCAACCGCATCTCCGGAGGCTTCTGTTTGAGCGGTGAATGTGGAATCGCAGATACATATGAGAACGGAAGGAGGGACAGAGATGCAGACGGCACAGGCGAATACCAATGTAACGAACCGTGCGAGCGGATCCGCCGCCATGGATGTCGAGACCACGATGACGAACACCCTGAAGGAGACCGATCGAAAGTGTCCGCAGTGTGGTGGTGTACTCGAGTTTGATCCATCAAGCGGTGGCTTGAAGTGCCCATACTGTGAGTATACCGAAGCGATCCAGTATGAAAAGGAAGTGAAGGAGAGCGGAACGCTCGATGATGAGGGCAGATTCGTCGCGACAGAGCATGTCTATACCGGAAAGGAGGACACGGCGACGACCGACTGGGGTACGGCGACGAAGACGGTCATCTGTAAATCCTGTGGTGCGGAGATCATGTACGATGCGAATGCCATCGCCAATGTCTGCCCATACTGTGGCTCGACGCAGGTGATGGAAGCCGGTAATCAGGAAGAGAAGATCCTGGCACCGGGTGGTGTGGTGACCTTCGATGTTGATAACAGGCGCGCAGCTGAGCTCTTTAAGACCTGGATCGGGCATAAGTTTTTCTGCCCGAAGCTGGCGAAGGAGAGTGCGGAGCCGGATAAGTTCCATGGCGTGTATGTGCCGTACTGGACCTTCGATGCAGAGGCAAGCGGTGACTATACCGGTGAGTATGGTATCAATCGTACCGTGAAAAGGAACGATGGGAAAACGGAGATCGTCACGGACTGGTATGGCTGCAGCGGCGAGATCGAGCACTTCTTCGATGATGTGCTGGTGACCGCATCGGATCGCTATGATTCGATGATGCTCCGCTCGGTAGAGCCATATCGTACAGATGATGTGAAGCCATACAAGCCGCAGTATCTGGCCGGCTTTATGGCCGAGCGCTACACCCTGAAGCTGACGGATGCCTGGCCGAAGGCCCGGAGCATCATGGATGACGAGATGCATGATCTCGCAGAAGATGATATCCGTGACCAGCATAATCCGGATGATGTCCGTGCGGTCAGCATCGAGGCGAAGTATGCCGATGTGACCTATAAGTATCTGCTGCTTCCGGTATGGATCTCCTGTTTCCGCTATCAGGATAAGATCTATCGTTTCATGGTGAACGGACAGACCGGAAAGGTTTCCGGCAAGACGCCGATTAGCTGGATCAAGGTAGCACTGACCACGATCGCCGTGATCGCGATCTTTGTTCTCCTGTATTATCTGCTCGGGGATTAATCGGATGCATCAAAAGAGCCTGGAGAGGCGACTCTCCAGGCTCTTGCAACTTCATTATCGGATGAGCGCTGCGATCTTATCACCCATCTCATCGGTGTGCAGGCAGGTGAGCCCCTCTACGCCGTCCTCCATGATATCGCCAGTGCGGAAGCCGGTACGAAGTGCTTCGGCGACCGCATCCTCGATGGCGTCGGCTTCCTTCGTGAGATTCAGTGAGTAGCGGAGCAGCATCGCTGCGCTCAGGATCGTCGCGAGCGGATTTGCGATGTTCTGACCGGCGATATCCGGTGCCGATCCGCCAGACGGCTCATAGAGACCGAAGCTGTCCTCGCGGAGGGAAGCGGATGGCAGCATGCCGAGGGAGCCGGCGATCTCGGCCATCTCATCGGAGAGGATGTCACCGAACATGTTCTCGGTCACGACGACATCGAACTGACCCGGATTCCGGACGAGCTGCATCGCCGTCGAATCCACGAGTGCATGCTCGAGCCGTACACCCGGATGCTCCGCCGCCACTTCCGTAACGACCTTCCGCCACAGTCTGGACGAATCGAGAACATTGGCCTTATCCACGGAGGTTACATGACCGTGCCGCTTCTCCGCGATCTCGCAGGCCTTCTTCGCAATCCGGCGGATCTCATAGTCGTAGTACACGAGCGTATCGGTTGCGACCTCCTCACCATCGACGATTTCCGTCTTCCGCGCGCCGAAGTAGAGACCACCGGTGAGCTCCCGCACCATCATCACGTCGAAGCCCTGCTCCGCGATCGACTCACGCAGCGGGCACGCCTTCCGGAGCTCCGGATAGAGATGCGCCGGGCGGAGATTACAGAAGAGTCCGAGGGACTTCCGAAGCTTCAGAAGTCCGGCCTCCGGACGCTTCTCCGGCGGCAGCTCATACCAGTGGGACTGGCCCACCTTGCCGCCGATGGAACCCATGAGCACGGCGTCTGCGGACTGACAGGTCGCGACCGTCGCATCCGTCAGCGGCTCACCATACGCATCGATGGAGCAGCCGCCCATCAGCACCTTCTCAAACGTAAACTGGTGGCCATAGACCTCGGCTACCTTCTCGAGCACCTTCTGGGCCTCGGCCACGATCTCCGGACCGATGCCATCTCCCGGTATCGTCACAATCTTTGCATTCATCGACATCCCTCCCCGCATCCCTTGCGGCTCTCTGTATTTAAATCGCAGGCCAATGCCTACATCAGAATTCTACACCCATAACTCTACATTATTATCTGCCGAGTTCCAATATCGATCAGTTATACAAGATATGAGCGAAACAGAGGCCGGAGGGGAGGCAGCAGAAAGCCATACGTAGAGCTCGTGAAGAATCAAGTCGGGTCCCCTTAGCGGCACCAGGCACTCTGCTGCTCAGGGACGGAAATCCTGAAAGCACGCCAAACAAGTGTTCAACGCAGCGCTTCTGTGCTATACTGAAAAAACGATTTGGAGGGCGCTATGGAACACAACGAATTCAAGCTTCATTCTGACTATGCACCGACCGGTGATCAGCCGCAGGCCATCGAAAAGCTGACGCTCGGCTTCAAGCAGGGAAACCAGTTCGAGACCCTGCTCGGTGTGACCGGCTCCGGCAAGACCTTTACGATGGCGAACATCATAGAGCGACTGCAGAAGCCGACACTGATCATCTCGCATAACAAGACCCTGGCGGCACAGCTGTATTCCGAGATGAAGGAGTTCTTCCCGGAGAACGCGGTCGAGTATTTCGTCTCCTACTATGATTACTATCAGCCGGAGGCCTATCTGCCATCGACCGATACCTACATCGAGAAGGATTCGGATATCAACGACGAGATCGATAAGCTGCGCTGCTCGGCGATGGCTTCCCTGAACGAGCGTGATGATGTCATCGTCGTATCCTCGGTTTCCTGCATCTACGGTCTCGGTGAGCCGAAGGAATATGCAAACATGGCGATCTCCGTCTGGAACGGTGCCCGGAAGGACCGGGATCACTTCATCCGTCAGCTGATCGATATCCAGTATAACCGGAACGACATCGACTTCAAGCGCGGTACCTTCCGCGTGATGGGCGATGTCGTGGATGTGTTCCCGGCATCGGAGGGCGAGGAGGCGTACCGCGTCGAGTTTTTCGGTGATGAGGTCGATCGCATCACGAGGATCAACGCACTCACCGCGAAGGCGACGGCGGTCATGGACCACATCGTCATCTATCCGGCGAGCCCGTATGTCATCCCGCAGGAGAAGCTGAACCGTGCGTGTGAGAACATCCTGCAGGAGATGGAGGCGCAGGTCCGTTACTTTAAGGACAGTGATAAGCTGATCGAGGCACAGCGCATCGCGGAGCGGACGAACTATGATGTCGAGATGCTGAAGGAGACCGGCTTCTGCTCCGGCATCGAGAACTACACCCGGCATCTCAGCTTCGGAAAGCCGGGGGATCCGCCATATACCCTCATGGACTACTTCCCGGATGATTATCTCGTCATCGTGGATGAGTCGCATGTTACACTGCCACAGGTACGTGGCATGTATAACGGAAACCTCTCCCGGAAGGAGACGCTCGTGGATTTCGGCTTCCGTCTGCCATCGGCTCTCGATAACCGTCCGCTGAATTTTACGGAATTCGAGCAGAAGATCGACCAGATGCTCTTCGTGTCGGCGACGCCGGGCGAGTATGAGGCGGAGCATGAGCTTCTCCGGGCGGATCAGATCATCCGTCCGACCGGCCTGCTGGATCCGGAGATCGAGGTGCGCCCGACGAAGGGACAGATCGATGATCTGATCGCTCAGATCCACCGTGAGATCGAGGGGAAGCATAAGATTCTCGTCACGACCCTGACGAAGCGTATGGCGGAGGACCTGACGAAGTACCTGAAGGACGCCGATATCCGCGTACGCTACCTGCACTCGGATATCGACACCCTGGAGCGTGCATCCATCATCCGTGACATGCGTCTCGATAAGTTCGACGTGCTGGTCGGCATCAACCTGCTCCGTGAGGGCCTCGATATCCC
>CABTMH010000059.1 GCA_902485915.1 uncultured Oribacterium sp.
CCGACATGCGCACGATTCAGGAGAAGCATGCAGAGAAGCGACTGACCGATACCACCACCGATGGTGTACGGAAGCTCACCCTCGAGCAGCATCTTATGGTATGGGAGGTTTTCACGCTCCTCACAGCCGGCCTTCTTCAGCTGCGCGCGCAGCGACGTCTCGTCGACACGTATACCCATGGAACTGATTTCCAGTGCACAGTTGAGCGTCGGATACCAGAACAGGATGTCGCCGTTCAGTGCCCAGTCATCATAGTCCGGTGCACGACCATCGTGCGGCTCACCATTTGACAGCTTATCACCGATGCGACTGATGAAAACACAGCCATGCTCCTTACAGATGGCGTTCTCGCGCTCCTTCGGTGTCTTGTCCGGGTACATCTGAAGCAGTGTCTCGGAATCGATGAAGTAAATATCATCCGGCAGCCGGTTGACCGCATGCGGATACTTGTACCATACCTCATGCTCCATGTGCTTGATGATACGGAAGATCATGCGTACCGTCCCCTCGAGGGTCGTGGTGTTCCGGTCCTCCTTATTGATGACCATCTCCCAGTCCCACTGATCGACGTAGCAGCTGTGCAGATTATCGAGCTCCTCGTCACGACGGATCGCGTTCATGTTCGTATAGAGACCCTCGCCCGGCTTGAAGCCGTATTTCCGGAGGGCCATTCTCTTCCACTTCGCCAGCGAATGCACGACCTCGATCGTCTCATCCGGCCACCATGGAACATCGAAGCTGACCGGACGCTCATAGCCATTCAGATTATCATTGAGACCCGAGCTCTTCGCCACGAAAAGCGGCGCAGAGATACGGCTGAGATTCATCTCCCGACCGAACTCCTTCTGAAATGTATCTCTGATATACTTGATTGCCTCCTGTGTCTCACGCACAGAAAGACGCGGATCATAATCCTTCGGAATCACCAGTCCCATACTTACCCCCTAAATCCATCCGGATCGTTCCCACTGGCGGAACGTCCTTATGGTCAATGTCGATAACAGAAAATTTATCACGCAGCGCCCCTACATGCAAGTTCTTTTCGCGTAGCGGTTATAGTTCTCTCGTCAACCGGATTCAGGCAGGCTGCCCGACACGGCCCCTGCCTGATCAGTACACGTGCGAACAGAAACATGGCGACCCGGAAGGCACGTCGATTTCATGATCTCATCTCCCGGTCGATCCAGCACATCAGCACCGAAACGATGTAGCGCTGCTCGTCATCACGGAGTGCCCGATGCGGCGGGATGTGATGCCACTTACGGAGGCAGCCGCGACAGCAGCAGCCGGTGGCATGCTGTGCGATGAAGACCGGATGTCCCCGCCATGGGGTCTGCTTCCCATCGTTTCGCGGCTCCGCCGGTGCCAGACGCTCCCGGATGAAATCCCGCGCATGCTCCTCGATCTTCGCACGCCCCTGTTTCTCGAAGTACGCGCGCTCCTGTGCCCGAAGATGAAAGCCGGACCGGAATTTACTCTGTGCGAGGCGCTCGAAGAGGTGCGCCATCGACGCTTCATTGATCCCATCCCCTGCACAGGCCTGGTCAGGGATGACCCCGGTCCTCAGCGAGTCGCAGTGACTCCTGAAGAAACTGCACCTGCGCGCCGGATTTCCGCGCCCGCTCACTCTCCTCGAGCTGCCGATGATCCTCGGCACTGGCACCCTGATAATCATCATCGTCATCCGAGACCTCGATCGTATAGTGCAGATTCTTCACACTCGGATGCTCCGGCGAGCCGAAAAACGCATGATCCTCGTCCTCCGGATGCGCAGCTTCATGTACCGATGCATCCACATCCTCGAAAGGATTGAAGCTCACCGCCGTAAAACCATCCGCATCCTCAGATAAATCCTGGGCCAATGCAGGCGCCGGTGGGTTCATCGCGAGGCGGATCGGAAAATACTCCATCTCCGCTTTCGCCGCCTGCGAGGCCTGCAGCTTCGCCGGAATATGGAACACCCGTCCCTTCATCTGAAAGTTCGCGCCGGTCCCCACGAAGTGAAACGGCACATCGGCCGCGATGCACTGCTTCCGAAGTCCCTGCACGAACGCATAGTCCAGCACCGCACCATCCTCCGCGGGATCCCCCGCCACCTGCACCGCCATGATCAGACCGGTCGACAGCATTGGCCTGAGATCGACCGCCTCCGACAGTCGCTCCGCGTAGAGAAGCACCGAGCGCAGTCCGAGCGTGCTCCGGTCGAGCGCCTGCCACTTCTCGTCTGCCGACGCCTGTGTTGAGATTTCTATCGATGGCTGCCGTTCCGGCTCATAATCCTTCATCTTACCTGCCCTCTGCGATCTTCTTCCGCGTTTCCTCATCGATCACGTCGCGAAGCTTCTGAAGCGTCTTCGAAAACTTCATATTCTCCGCACCGTACGTGAGCTGCAGCTCGCGCTCGAGCGGGAGCCATGTGCTGAGCTTCGCCTCATCGTGCTGCACCACTGCCTCGATCTTATCGAAGGCCTTATAGATGCGCGCCTCGGTCGTCTCCAGTGCCTCCATCTCCTCCCAGAGCGCCGGAAGCTCCGTGTCAAACGGTGACGGCATCGAGCGGAACCAGTCGAGCAGGATGTCCGACTCCTTCACCGAATCCGCATCCGTCTTGTAGAACGACGGGATATCGCCGGTGAAGGCCTCGCCGAGGTCATGGATGATGCACATCCGAAGCACCTTATCGATGTCGACCTCCGGAAACTCCTTCTTCAGCTCGTAGCTGTACATGAGCACCATGAACGCAAGCCGCCAGCTGTGCTCTGCCACCGATTCATGCCGGTCCTGCGAGGTCCAGCTGTGCCGTGTATTATTTTTCAGCATCTCCGCCCGATGCATGATGTCCAGAAATTCAAATTCCGTCATATATCTCCTTCATCTCCCCGACGACCTGCCTGCTGCCCAGACTCTGTAAGACTGTAATGGAGTTTTCGGCTTATGTACAGGCTTTTTCGCTCGATCACCTTTACGTCTGCAAGTGGTAACCAGCATTTGGGGCAAGATTTCTACTTGGTTTCTTGCTTACACAGAGCCTGATTGATGACCCATGAAAGCACTTCAAGTTTATTATTATACTTGACCTTGGCATAGATATAAACAATCTTGCAAATTTTACTTGCCATGTTACTCTACCCCCAACGCCTTAAACACCGCATCTTCCGCACTGCTGTAGAAAATCAGATTAAAACTGCCCACCAACTCCGGTGGAACGGTGCCAAGGTCTGCTGCGCTGGTAATCGGAAGCAGCACTTTCTTTGCTCCGCTATCGAGGCACACCTGCAAACTGTTGGCAAGCTCGTCCACTTTCAGAATCGTGCCGCTGATGCTGATCTCTCCCAACACGGCAAGTGTACTGACCGTAGGCCGTCCAAGAGCGATACTGCATAATGCAATCAATGTAGGTAATGCCAGCTTTCCTGTCATGCCAATGCCCTGTAAATCCTGATAGTTGATGATGTAATCTCGCATCATGGTGCTGATACTGCCACTGATCCGATTTCCGTTCGCCTTCAGGAAATTGAAAGCCGTATTCGTGGATTCCTTGCAGTCGCGGTCGCTGCCAAGGCCCGTGCGTTCAAATTTTCCGTTACCGGGCAGCATCTGGCTTTCAAGACGGAATACGCCGATCATACCGGACTTACCCTGACTTACGGTATATACCTGCCCAGGATTGCAGATGCCATCAGGGATGAGTTTGCCGCCGCCCTGCTCCGGCACAGAGACAAATTTTTCTTCAAATGTATCAAGGTCAATATAACTGAAATTCACATCATAGAACTCCATTCCACCTAGCTTTTTCAGTTGTTCCTTGACGCGGCGGCGCATTTCCAGCGCAAATACAAGAATTTCTTCAATCTGTTCCTTTGTGAATTCTCCATCCGGATACAGCAATTTCACATAGCCGCCTACAATCTTACGGACAGCAATCGTATCGCGCTGGTTCAGGTTCTTTCCAAGGCGGAAATACTTATCCAACGCATCACCATACTGTTCTTTCCGCAGTTCTCGGATAAACTCTGCCAAGTAATCCGTGATAAAGCCGTAGTCGTTTGTAAAATGCTCCGGACGGAACTTCGGAATCTCCCAGCCTGGAATGTAGCAATGCAGACGGTCCAGAAAGGCTGTGTCCGTTCCCATCTCTGGCGGAAACGGATCAAACAGGGATGAGGTCTTGAGCAATACATCCACGCTCTGATTGATGTTTCCTACAAAGACCATAGATGCCGATGCTGCCTTTTCCTCTTTGCCACGGGCAAAGGAGCCAGAAGCCATATAGTCCTTCATAATCTGAATGCCGTCTTTGTCCTTAAACTTGATTCCGGCAACCTCATCAAAGGCAACACAGTCCCATAAGCCCACCAAGCCTACGGTCTTGCGACTCATATTGTAAAACAGATTTGCAACGGTTGTCTGACCACCGGATACAAGGATACTGTTTGGGCTGATTTCTTTATAGATATGAGATTTACCGGTGCTGCGCGGCCCCAGCTCACAGAGATTGAAGTTGTTCTCCACCAGCGGCAGCATACGCGCGAGCAGCAACCACTTTTCCCGATTGTTCAGCTGTTCCGGCTCATATCCGCAGGAACGCAGCATAACATCCATCCACTCTTTCTGTGTGAATGCCTTGCGTCCCTCACGAACTTCTTCGATGTCGATATGGGGCATCTGGATCGGAGTCAGCTTATGGATGCTGTTGGGGGAATTTTCCTTCGGCTTTTTTTGCTTAGAGGAAATCGGCCGTCCCTCTATATCA
>CABTMH010000060.1 GCA_902485915.1 uncultured Oribacterium sp.
AATATTTTTCATAATCTAAGGTACTAATGAAAGAAAAGCCTGTAAAATCAATGGTTTACGGCTGGGCACTATCGAAAGGAGAAACACTATGTCAACACCTCACAACAAAGCAGCACTTGGCGATATCGCGAAAACCGTTCTGATGCCGGGCGATCCGCTCCGCGCGAAGTATATCGCTGAAACCTATCTCGAGAATCCGGTCTGCTTCAACACCGTCCGTAACATGCTGGGCTACACCGGAACCTATCACGGTAAGAAAATCTCCGTGATGGGCAGTGGTATGGGCATGCCGTCCATCGGTATCTACTCCTACGAGCTGTTCCATACCTACGATGTCGATAACATCATCCGTATCGGCTCAGCCGGTGCCATCCAGCCGGAGGTGAATCTGAAGGATGTCATCATCGGCATGGGCGCCTGCACGGATTCGAACTACGGAAAGCAGTTCGAGGTACCGGGCACCTTCTCCGCCATCGCAGATTACGGTCTCCTCAAGAAGGCAGTGGATGCGGCAGAGAAGCTCGGGGTCAATGTCAAGGTCGGAAACATCCTCTCTTCGGATATCTTCTATGATGCCCGTCCGGATGTGAATCAGCGCTGGGCACGCATGGGTATTATGGCCGTAGAGATGGAGGCAGCCGCACTCTACATGAACGCAGCGTATGCACATAAGCATGCGCTCTGTCTGCTGACGGTATCTGATCAGCTGCTTCGCGGCGAGGCACTGAGCCCGGATGAGCGTCAGGTCGGCTTCGATCAGATGATGCGCGTGGCACTGGAACTCGCCTGAGCATCATCAGTATAGGGATGAGACGATTTCCGGGTGCATGCCCGGAAATCGGTTTTTTCGCAGAAATCTGCGGTGAAGTATCCCCGGCGGGCGGGTGCGACGTAGAGCAGTCAGCATTGGCCTGGGATCGTAGAGGATGGAAATATGATCAATTATTCGGAAGATAAGACGATGTATCACATCGGTGTGGCACCGGGGCAGGTCGGACGGTACGTGATCCTGCCGGGCGACCCGAAGCGCTGTGAGAAAATCGCGAAGTATTTCGATGATCCGGTATTTGTGGCGGATCATCGGGAGTATGTGACATATACGGGTACGCTGGATGGCGTTCCGGTTTCCGTGACGTCCACCGGTATCGGTGGGCCGTCGGCGTCGATCGCGGTCGAGGAGCTGCATATGTGCGGGGCGGACACCTTCATCCGCGTCGGTACGGCGGGCGGTATGGACCTCGATGTGCAGTCCGGCGATGTCGTGATCGCGAGCGGTGCGGTCCGTATGGAGGGCACTTCGAAGGAGTATGCGCCGATCGAGTGGCCGGCGGTATCCGATTTCGAGGTCGAGATGGCGCTGTATCAGGCGGCCGGAAATCTCGGACTGCGTCATCATGTGGGCGTGGTCGAGTGTAAGGATGCCTTCTACGGGCAGCATAAGCCGGAGGATCTGCCGGTGAGCTATGAGCTTCTCAATAAGTGGCAGGCCTGGCTGAAGCTCGGCTGCAAGGCGTCCGAGATGGAGTCGGCGGCGCTCTTTACCGTGGCGTCCTATCTGCACGTGCGTGCAGGTGCGGTGCTCTTCATCATGTCGAACCAGGAGCGTGCGAAGCAGGGCCTCCGTAACGAGATCGAGCACGATACGGATAGGGCCATCCGCACAGCGATCGAAGCGATTCGGATTCTGATTAAGAAGGATCAGCAGAAGGCGTGAGACGGGCACGCTGTGGATAGGAAGATCGTCGGGTGATTCAGGCGATGGATATGAAGAAAGTCGGATTACGTGAGACGAGCACGCTGCGGATGTGAAGATCCATGGCGATGAGCTTCGGTCGAACAGGTATCTGGAAGGATAGCAAGAAGAATGAGGACAGTGACGATTCCGGCAGCAGGCCCGGAGCGCGATGAATACTATATGAATCTGGCGATCCGGGAAGCCCGGAAGGCGCTGAAGCACGATGATGTACCCATCGGGTGCATCATCGTTTATGATGGGACGAATCCGGCGAGTAAGGCGGACCAGCATGCGGCTTCGCTCGGCATCGAGCCGGGCACCATCCTGGGGCGCGGTTATAACCGGCGAAACAAGGATCGGAGTGCACTGATGCATGCGGAGGTGATCGCCATCCGGCAAGCGTGCAGGGCGCTCGAAGACTGGCGGGTCGAGGACTGTACGATGTATGTGACCCTCGAGCCCTGCCCGATGTGCGCCGGGGCGATCGTGCAGGCCCGTGTCCCGCGCGTCGTGATCGGATCCATGAACCCGAAGGCGGGCTGCTGTGGCTCGGTGCTGGACATGCTGCATGAGAAGCGATTTAATCACCGCTGTGAGGTCCGGACGGATGTAGAAAAGGATGCCTGCGCAGCCCTCATGAGTGATTTCTTCGCAGCGCTCCGGGAGCAGAAGCTGAAGAAGCTGGAAAACGGGCAGCAGGCGGATGTTTTTAAAGACAGAGAAGGGTAATCGAGGATAACAGAGTGGCAGAAGGAAAGAAGACAAGTGTATATGATGGAAGCATCGATACAGGCGAAAACAGAGGCCGCTGCATCATCGTGGGGGCCGGCGACTTCTTCGGGATGCCGTTTCAGCCGGTGGAAGAGGACTACGTCATCGCAGCCGATGCGGGGTATGAGAATCTGAAGGCCGCAGGTATCATCCCGGACCTCGTGGTGGGCGATTTCGACTCGATGGAGGTGGCGGGCGTGAAAGGCGTCACCGGACCGGTGAAGGACCTCGATATCTTCGCGGATGCGGAGAAGGCAGAGTATATCCACCATCTGCAACGCATCGAGCTGGACGGCGTCGAGACACGGGTCATCGATCCGATCAAAAACGATCCGGACATGCTGGCCTGCGTACGGATCGGCATGGAGCGGGGCTTCCGTTCCTTCCATCTCATCGGCGGCACGGGGAAGAGGATCGATCACTCCATCGCAAACCTGCAGGTCCTCGGCTTTCTCGCGCAGCAGGGGATGCATGGCTATCTCTATGGTGAGCATCAGCTGGTGTGCGCGATTCGGAACGAAAGCGTGTGTTTCCCGAAGGAGATGCAGGGTTACTTCTCGGCGCTCTCGCTGAGCGACGAGTGCCACGGTGTCACCGAGCGTGGGTTTAAGTACATCGTCACGGATGTGACCCTCCGTAACACGATGCCGACCGGACTCAGTAACGAATTCGTCGGTACGGAAGCGGAAATCTCGGTGAAAGACGGGACCCTGCTGCTGATTTATGACTGGAAGTGCTGTATCTCGGAAGAGATACACTTTCATCATAAATCGATACTTGATTGAAGTTTTTCGCTTTGGTATAATGCCGATAGAAGTAAAGAGCTGGGACGTACGAGGCTGCACATATTGAACCTACAAATACGACCTACGGGGCTCCGATATCTGTATGCATAATATAACGCCTCCCTTCGGGCCGAGGACTATAGTGGCATACGTGAGGTTTCCCACCTAGCAAGAGAGCTAGGAGTCAAGCGTGTAGTACGGCGTTCTGGTGTTACTCCGAAAATCTTACGATTTGGACCGACAGGCGAGTTGCCTGTCGGTCTTTTTATATATACATGAGAGGGCCGGGTGCCGCTTTGGACTCCCCCCCCGGCTTAGAGTTTTCCGAACTCGTAACCTGGTGTTTCTGAAGGCTGCCCTCCAGCCCCCTGCCTGAGCAGTACATAAGTGACAGTAACATGCGCGCTTCGGCTTCCGTGAAATTTCTGTGAAACCATCGCATTTGGAGGGCCTTTTGTGTATCATAGATGTCGTATCGATTTCATTTGGCTTATCTAGTTTAGGAGTGCAGTCCGTTGAAGAGAGAACAGTGGGAGCAGCAGATTCGTTGGGGCGTCACCGCCTTTCTGGTGATCGCAGCGAGCGTACTCGTGGCGACGATTCTGGTAAATTTCGGAAAGATCCGTGCGTTTGGTGGCACGCTGGTGTCGATCCTGGCACCGATCATCTACGGTGCGGTGATCGCATACATCACCGCGCCGATCTATAATCATGTATATCACTTCGTCTATGATCTGCTGGGAGGACGAAAAGCTGCAGCTCCGGCAACGAAGGTCGATTCGGATTCATCGAAAACGGATGCACCGACGGGGACAGCTGCACAGGCGGCTCCGGACACAGCAACTGCGCCAGCCACAGAAGCGGCGCTGGACACGGTAGCTGTACCAGGCACAGAAGCAGCTTCGGACACAGCGGCTGCGCCCGGCACAGAAACGGCTTCGAAGCCGGCCACGAGTGCTGCACCCCGCATAATCGCACGTATGGCAGGCACACTGGTAGCCCTTCTGACCGTACTGGTACTGGCGGTCGGCCTCGTGTCGATGATCATCCCGCAGCTCTACAGCTCCATCGCGAATCTGATCGCGACGCTGCCGCAGGATCTGTCGCAGACCTACCGGAACATCATGAACTACCTTCAGGACTATCCGGAGGTACGGGAGGCAGTGCAGCAGTACTACAACATCGCGTATGAGTACATCATGAATTTCCTGCAGAATCATCTGATGCCGAACATGCAGAGCATCGTGGCGTCACTCGGGATCGGTATCTGGTCGGTGGTCACCTGGCTTAAGAACCTCTTCATCGGCCTCATCGTGATGATCTACCTCCTGAACATCAAGGAGTCCATGCTCGGCGAATCCAGGAAGCTGACCTTCGCACTCCTTCCGAAGAAGTGGGCAGAGCATGTGGTGCAGGAGTTCGCCTACATCAACAGGGTCTTCGGCGGATTCATCGTCGGCAAGATCATCGACTCCCTCATCATCGGCTTGCTCTGTTTCTTCTGCCTGAGCTTTATGAATATGCCATACACGATGCTCGTTTCCGTCATCGTCGGCGTGACGAACGTGATTCCGTTCTTCGGTCCGTTCATCGGTGCGATACCATCCTTCATCCTGATTCTGCTGACGAGCCCGATGCAGAGTGTATACTTCCTCATCTTCGTCCTGGTTCTGCAACAGTTCGACGGTAACATCCTCGGCCCGCGCATCCTCGG
>CABTMH010000061.1 GCA_902485915.1 uncultured Oribacterium sp.
ATAGCTTTCCAATACCTTACGCAATTCATCAAACCGGAGGTCTTTTGATAAAGCACATATTCTCGTTAATAGTTTATCCCATTTTGACATTCTAAATTCCTCCTATCTAAATTTTATGTGGTGTCACATTTGGTGTCAATGACTTTTATCAAAAGAGATGATCAGTGGTTTCCGTTCACACGTCAACTAGATTCAGACAGGGGCCGAAAGTGATAGTAGGCATGATAGGGAGTGGAATGCTTCATCTAAAAATATAACCGTTTATTAAATTCCCGGCATGGTTCGACACCGTGCCGGATTTTTTTTATAACTGAACATGCCAGCTATAACCAAATCCCGATTTTTTGCATCTTGTGTCATGATTTCTACATCTTGTGTCGAGATTCTCACGAAAGCCCGTCTTTTGTTATAAAATACAGTCATGCACCAACGAGGTACCTGCATCGAGCCCGAAACGACGACAAAACGTGACGGGAAGTGATCAGAACAGGATGCAGAAAAAGAAAAGGTTTTCGTTTAAAAATTAAATCCGGTAATTAAAACTAGGTAGAAACGAATTCTTATAAACGCCTGACATGCACGCAACACTATCGTAGAATATAAGCATGAGGACGTCACCAGAGGTTGGTGGTCGAGATAAATTTGCTGGATACAGTTTGGAAGCATAACGCAACGCGCGTGGTTCGGAGGAGCAATGAAAAGACAGACAAGACGAATGAAAGACATAGCCAAGAGAGGTCTTGTTGGCTTACTTACAGTCAGCATGTGCCTGTCAAACGTACAGGGAATCGCTTTTGCAGATAACCGCGTCGAGGTCGGCGGGGTGAAGGTCGACGGAAAGAAGGTCACCCTCAACCTGAACGGCAGCAGCCTGATGGAGGCGGCACGCGCTGCGCTTGCGGATGCCAATGTTTATGACGATACGTATATCGCAGTCAGCAAGGATGCGAAAACCCAGGCAGCGTACCGCGCCCTGACTGACGGTTCGAATCCGCTCTATGAGCTGGAGCTTTTCTCGGATGGAGAGCTGCAGGCACTCGAGGATGCAGGGGTCGAGATCGTCGCCCTGATCCAGATGGATCAGAAGCAGGCTGAGGACGCTGGCAACCTGAAGCCGGCGACGGCGAGTGAGATCGAGCGCTCGAGCACGAAGGTCGAGTTCTTCGATCCGTCGAAGGACGAGGGAAAGGAAATCCTGCTCTATCAGCCGGATTCCCTCTTCGGAAGCTTCTACGATCAGTTCTCGAATCAGCTGATGAACGCGAGCGAGAAGGAAATCGCAGAGGCCGATCCGACCACCTACGAGCTGAGTGGTGACGAGAAGGTTACCTTCTTATTTATAAATCATGCAGATGACAGACGCACCTTCAACCTCGAGCTGAACGGCGAGTCCCTCGAGAAGGGCATCAAGGTCGCGAAGGCCGAGAGCGTCATCAAGGGCGTGATGAGCACCCTCGATGTGAGCGGCATCGAAGAGACCCTCGAGACATCGGCACCGGAAACCTCCGCAGCGACGGAGAGCAGCGCAGCCGCGACCGAGCCGTCCAGTGAAGCTGCAGTACCGCCTTCCGATGAAACCGGAACGCAGCCGTCTACCGAGGCGACGATCGCACCGAGTACAGAGGCGAGCGGTAGCACAGACGGATCCATCGTGATCCTTCCGGAGGCCGATGCGACATCCGAGGAAACCGGTACGGAGACCTCCGGAGCGACGGAAACCAGCGCAGCAGCGCAGCAGACCGAAGGCGAGGCCGATGCCGATGCGGATACCGGGCTCCCGGCGGAAGGACAGACCTCCACAGAAAACACAGAGCTGCAGGCGAAAGAGAACACCGCAGTGGCAGCAGCTGATACAGGCATCGGTGGAACCATAAAGGAAGCCATCGAGACCATCGCAGAGAATCTGAACGCGACGATGATGAAGATCGAGCGCAGACTCGGCGTCATCCGCGCAGAAGCGGCAGAAAGCGACGACGAGGCCACCGTAGAAGCCCCGAAGACGGGAGAGACCCCGGCGGCAGATACTGGCAACGAAGCCCCGAAGACCGAAG
>CABTMH010000062.1 GCA_902485915.1 uncultured Oribacterium sp.
AGGAGCTTCCGCATATCCTCGCTGAACTGCTCGATGTCGACGCACTGGATGGACTCGAAATCCTTCTTTCCATCCGGGCCGATCGGTGCGAGCTCGCGATCACGGAAGTAATTATCGACGGTGATCGGGTGCGGATGCAGGCCGAGGGCCATGAGCTGGATACTGAGACGGCGCGAAAAGGTCGTCTTACCGGAGCTGGACGGGCCGGCGATCATGACGAGCTTCTTATTCCGCTTCGCGATCTGCATCGCGATGTTACCGATCGTCTTCTCGAAGATCGCCTCCTGCATCAGGATGAGCTCATCGGTGCCACCCTGGACGATGTGGTCATTCAGAGCGGCGACAGTACCACAGTCGATGGAGTTCGCCCAGGCTGCGGATTCCTTCTGGGCCTTATAGAGCTTATCCAGCGGCACGAAGCGCGCCACATGCTCCGGATCCCGCTTCGTCGGCAGCATCAGTACGAAGCCGCTGCCGTACGGCACGAGGTCGAAGGCCCGGATGTAGCTGGTATCCATCACCATATAGCCATAGTAGTAATCGAAGAAATTTCCGAGGCTGTAGATATTGACCCGGCTCGTCATACGATAGTGGAACAGGTGCTCCTTGCTCGTCATCCCGACCTCATGGAACATCTGGATCGCTTCGTCGGTCCGCACGCTCTTCTTCATAATCGGAATCTTCTGATCCCGGTACGTTTCCATCGTCTGCTTCACTTCAGCGAGCAGTGCCTCTGTCACCTCGACCCCGCCGTTCAGATAACAGTAGAAGCCACCGCCGAGGGTATAGTCGACCACGACGCCGAAATCCTTCACATCGGCGCAGAGGTGATAAAAGGCCTTCAGCATCATGAAGATCGCAGAGCGCTGGTAGGCCATGTGTCCTTCCTTGTCGGCACCCGTGATGAAGCTGATCTCCCCGCCCTTCTCCGGTATGCGCTTATGAAGCTCATAGAGCTTCGTATCGAGCTTCGCCAGCAGGATCTCATGCGGGATCTCCGCCTGATGCTGCATCGCGATCTCATAAAACGTCGTGCCCGATGGATATTCGCAGGTCTTCCCCTGAACTGTAATCGTCATATCCTTTCCTCCTTTCACAGATGAACGTTTCATCCGTCATTTTCTATCGTTTATATACGAACAGCACGCTCCATGACAGCACAGGCACCGTGCCTGTGCCACATGAACGTGCCTTTCCATCTGATCTTTCTGTATCGATTCTTCTGTACCGATTCTTCTGTATCGATGCTTCGAAGCCGTGCTGTCTCTTCAGACGATCTGCGCCGGGAAGTGCAGCTCCTCCTCGATGATCTCGACCTCCGGGAACTGCGTCCGCAGAAACCCGGCGATGTAGTGCACGAAGACATGCTCGAGGCCGTAGTGGCCGGCGTCGAGGAGACTGATCCCCTCCTCACAGAGATCAAGACCCTCGTGATGGCCCATATCGCCGCTCAGGAAGGCGTCGACCCCGAGGCCCAGGACTTCCTTCAGCTCGCCACGTCCAGAGCCTGGGCAGCAAGCGATGCGCTGGATCGGCATGCCGGCATCATAGTACTGAACAAACGGCAGTCCGAAGCACTCCTTCACACGAGCCGCGAGCTCTGCAGCAGTCATCATCTGCGGCAGCTCTGCCGTGAAGCCGATGCCATAGGCATCCGGATTCACATCGCCCTCTGTTTCCACGACACGCAGCTGAAGGCCCTCTGCTGCGCCGTTCTGCGCGTTCTCCGGAAGAAATCCCGTCGGCTCCATCAGACCCGTCTTACGAAGGCCCAGCGCCGCACAGACGATGTCCGCCATGCCGCCGGGGCAGGAGTCGAAGTTCGTGTGCATCGAAAAGACAGAAACGTCATTTCGTATAAGATCCAGAAGCTTGAGGCCCAGTGCCGACTGATCGTTGATAGCCTTCACTCCACGGAAGATGATCGGGTGATGGGTCACGATCAGATCACAGCCGGCATCGATGGCGGCATCGACGACCGCGCAGGATGCATCCAGTGCGACGTAGATGCGGCTGACTTCCCGGTCCGAACGACCGACCAGCAGCCCCGGGTTATCCCAGTCGCAGGCGGCTGCCTTCGGCGCAAGCTGCTCGAGCTTTTCTGTAACCATAGATACTGTGTTCATCGATATGCCTCCAGTGCGTTCATACAATGCTGATATGCGGTACGTACCTCTCCGGAATCGGTCTGCCCGAGGATGCCCTCATATCTCGTTTTTTCCTTCTCCAGAAAGCTTTTTAAAACCGGATCCAGTCGGCGAAGCAGTCGACCGCCATAAAGGAAGTCTTCCTCCGTCACATACATCGGATCGGAGAACGCCGCTGCTGTATCCGCAGCTTCGAGAGTGCTTTCTGAAGCCAACGTTTCGGTCCGGTTTCGCTGATCGTCAGATGCTCCTGACGTGCTGCGGACGGCCGTATCCATCGTGGCTCCGACCGCGTCTACACGCTTCGAAGCGTTCAGTATGACATAATACTTCCCCTCCTCGATGAGCATCGTTTCTTCGTCGATCTGCATGCCCTCTGCGAGAAGAAATCGGCGGAAGTGCGGGATCTCCGACTGAGGTGACAGAACGAAGTGCGCGAAGTCCTCGAGCCGTCCCTGCAGGATGCGCTCCATCAGCGGTCCGCCCATGCCGGCGACGACGACAGTGTCTGCTTCCCCCGGCGCGACCTTCTCGAGGCCATCCGACAGGCGGGTCTCGATCCTTCCGGCGAGTCCGGCTATGAGAATATGCTCCGCTGCCTGCTGCAGCGGCCCCCTCCGTACGTCACAGGCGAGGGCGCGTGCCGCTCTCCCCCGCCGCACTGCCTCGATCGCGACATAGGCGTGATCACAGCCGATATCCGCGAGACAGCCGGAAGCCGGCATCCGTTCTATGATGGTTTCCAGTCTTTTCGGAAGCTGAAACTGCTTTTCCAAATGATTCCTCCGTTTTATCTATGTAGTCTGATCTATCCTGTCGAACTAGTCGAGATGCAGGCCCTGCAGCGCCGACTGCTGCTGAAAGAGTGCCGACAGCTGACGCGGATCCGTCTCGTTCGCGATTTTCGTGTTCAGCGAGCTCATCTTGACATTTCGGATCACATCCTCGAGCCCGCGCTTGAACTCACGCTCGTCGACATCCTCCGGCAGGAGATTTCCGTTAAACATCGCAGCGACCTTCTCATAGGCCTCTTCATCCTCACGGAAACGATCGAGGATCGTGTTGACCGGCTTCTGCTGGTAGACGAGCTCCAGTACCGTACGGACGGTTTCATCACTGATGTCCGCCGGCTGGATATACTTCTGCACTGTCTGGATGAGCTCCGGCTTTTCGCTGAGCCAGGTAACGAGCTGCTTTTCCGACTTCTGAAGTGCCGTCTCGACCTTCTTTTTCGTCCGTGGCATGAAGGTCGTGGACGGATAGATCTTCTCGTTCAGCGGGGAGTTTCGGCGTGCCCGCTGCTCACCCATCGTATTCACGAGGCGGCGCAGGGCATTCACGTCGATCATCTGTTCCCGAGCCACGGCCTTTATGTAGTTCTCCCGCTCGATGGCCTCCTGGATCTCGCTCAGCTTCTCCGCGGCTGCGTTCGTATACGCCGTCATGCCCGCCGGGTCCTTGAGGTCGTAGTCGAGCTTCATCACATCGATGAGCCAGAGGAAGCTGTTCTGCGCCTGGTCGATCCTCTCCTGGAAGGCATCCTGCCCCATCGCCTTTATGAACTCGTCCGGATCCTTATATGGCTTCATGCTGATCACCTTACTCTGGATCCCGACCGCCTTCAGCATCGGCATCGCGCGCTTCGCTGCCTTGATGCCGGCACCATCCGAGTCATAGGTCAGAAGGATCTCACCGACATAGCGCTTGAGAAGACGGCACTGCTCCTCGGTGAGCGCTGTACCGAGCGAGGCCACCGCGTTCGTGAAGCCGGCCTGGTGCATCGAGATGACATCCATATAGCCCTCGCAGAGGATGAAATACTTCTTCCGCGACTTCTTCGCATAGCAGAGACCGAAAAGGTTTCTCGACTTGTCGAAAAGCCGGGTCTCCGGGCTGTTCAGGTACTTCGGCTCACCCTCGCCCATCACACGGCCACCGAAGCCGATGACGCGGCTGTTGACGTCCATGATCGGGAAGATGACACGATTAAAGAACTTATCGTACGCGCCCCGCTCGGAGAAGTTCACGAGACCGGACTCTCTGAGGATCGCATCGTCGTAGCCACTCTGACGCAGATAGCGGTAGAGTCCATCCCGGGTCTGATCGGCATAGCCGAGGCCCCAGATGCGGAGCGTTTCATCACTCAGCTGACGCTTCCGGAAGTAGTTCATACCGATCTGTCCGACCGGCTTCCGGAGAGCATCGTAAAAGTAGACAGCCGCCTTTTTATTGATCTCAAGCAGCTTCGACCGGAGGTCACGACTCTGCTGCTCCTCACGGCTGAAATTCCCCTCCGGGAGCGGATAGCCCTCTTCGTCGGCGAGCTTTCGCACCGCCTCCAGGAAGGTGAGGTTCTCATACTCCATCGTGAACTTCACGACATCGCCGCCCTTTCCGCATCCGAAGCAGTAGAAAATCTGCTTCGACTGATTCACGGAAAAGGAGGGCGTCTTCTCACCATGAAACGGGCAGAGCCCGAAATAATTCGCCCCCATTTTTTTCAGATGGACGACCTTTCCGACCACGTCCACGATATCGGCCCGTGATCGCACTTCTTCGATGACTTCTTCAGGATAATACAAGCTGATTCTCCAGTTCTTCTACAACTTCTGCCAGCCGACCGGCACAAAATACTCCTTGAATTTATAGATACAGTAATCGTCGGTCATGCCGGCGATATAATCGCAGACGGAACGCTCGTGCGCGATCTGGCGCTTGAGCTCCTTCTCCGGGTCATCCGACGCGATCTTCGAGAGATTCGATTCGAGCATGGTGATGAACTCCTCGGTCATCGAGTCCGGGTGCTCCATGTAATACTGGAACAGCAGCGTCATCATGCGACGGACCTTGACCTCCTCCTGCTTCGCCTCACCACCGATATAGACATGCGTGAACATCCACTCCCGAAGTGACTGCATCGCATGCTCGACCGGTGCTGACATCGCGAGGGACGGCTGCCCCTTCGACTGATAAATCACGTCATGGATCAGGACGCTGAGACGGTCCTTCACCGAGTGACCCAGGATGTCGCTGATCTCCGACGGGATCTCCTCTTCCCGGATGAGGCCCGCGCGGATCGAATCGTCGATATCGTGGTTGATGTAGGCGATCTTATCGGCGAAGCGGACCGCCTGGCCCTCGAGGGTGTTCGGATGGCCCGAGGTGCGGTGGTTCAGGATACCGTCGCGCACCTCCTTCGTGAGATTGAGACCCTGGCCGTTCTTTTCCAGCACCTCGACGACGCGCACGCTCTGCTCGACATGGGAGAAGCCCTCGTGACAGAGGCTGTTCAGTACATGCTCGCCGCTGTGCCCGAACGGGGTATGGCCGAGATCATGGCCGAGGGCGATGGCCTCGACGAGGTCCTCGTTGAGACGAAGTGCCCTGCCGAAGGTCCGGGCGATCTGACTGACCTCCAGGGTATGGGTGAGACGTGTACGGTAGTGGTCTCCCTCCGGTGCGATGAAGACCTGTGTCTTATGCTTGAGGCGGCGGAAGGCCTTACAGTGGATGATGCGGTCACGATCACGCTCGAAGCACGGGCGTATGTCGTCCGGCTCCTCCGCACGGTCTCTCCCCTGCGATTCCGAGGAGA
>CABTMH010000063.1 GCA_902485915.1 uncultured Oribacterium sp.
AACTCTCCTCCTTTAGATATAGAAAAAGGGCGTCTGGATTTTCCAGACGCCCTTGCCTATGGTCGGTATTATAGTTATGGCTTAACGCGAAGTCTACTACTATTTGGTTATATCTGAGATAAAAGTTAATATACTGTTACTGTTCACTCGTTAACTGGATTTAGTCAGGAGGCGGAGGACTTAGTGCTGCTTAGAGTCTCCAGATTTAGAGTCTTCCGAGCTCGGAGTACTGTGTTTCTGATGCCTGCTCTCCGGTCCTTTCGCTACAACGCAAAGAGCGTCCCTTTCGGGACGCTCTTCCATCGCCATTCAGGCATCGTATCAGTTGAAGTACTCCTTCGCTGCGCGGAAGAGACCCATATCGTAGTTACCAGGTACGTTCTTATACAGTCCGCTGCCCCAGCGCTCTGCATGACCCATCTTACCGAGGACACGACCATCCGGTGAGGTGATACCCTCGACCGCATAGTAGGAGCCGTTCGGGTTGTACTGGATATCCATGGTCGGATGACCCTCGAGATCCACGTACTGTGTTGCGATCTGACCGTTCTCGACGAGCTGCTGGAAAAGCGCCGGCTCACAGAGGAAGCGGCCCTCGCCGTGAGAGATCGGCACGCTGTAGATGTCACCCGGCTCCGTGTCTGCAAGCCATGGAGACATGTTCGAAGCCACACGGATGTTGACGATCTTCGACTGGTGGCGTCCGATCGTGTTGAAGGTCAGTGTCGGGCAGTGCTCATCGGTATCACGGATCTCACCGTACGGTACGAGACCGAGCTTGATGAGGGCCTGGAAGCCGTTGCAGATACCGAGCATGAGACCATCCCGCTTGTTCAGCATATCCATGGTTGCGTTCTTCACTGCCTCGTTCCGGAAGAAAGAGGTGATGAACTTCGCAGAGCCGTCCGGCTCGTCACCACCGGAGAAACCACCCGGGATGAAGATCATCTGCGACTCGGCGATCCGCTTCGCTACCTGCTCTACAGAATCACTGATGTCCTGCTTCGTCATGTTACGTACGACGATGATCTCCGGATCCAGTCCGGCGTCCGCGCAGGCCTTCGCAGAATCATACTCACAGTTGTTGCCCGGGAAGACCGGAATCAGGACATGCGGCTTCTCCACCTGGATAGCCGGAGCGACCCACTCCTCTTCTGCATAATCCGGAATCGTGACATCGGCGGTGCTCTCCTCCGTGTCCTTATCGAGGTTCATGTTACAGGTGAAGACCTTCTCGAGCTTATCCTCATAGGAGGCCTCGAGGTCGCTGAGCTTCAGGGTCTCGTCGTTGTAACGGATCTCTGCATTGTCCGTGGTGACACCGAGGTCCGCCACGATGAGGTTCGCTGCCTTCACAGCCGGATCGTTATAGATCGCGTCACGGTCCGCTGCGTCACGGAGCTCCAGAAGGAAGCTGCCGTACTGATAGCCGAAGATGTCCTCGACACTCAGGCTCGGTGCGAAATCGAAGCCGATGTCGTTACCCATGCACTGCTTCAGCACTGCCTCTGCGGCACCACCATAGGTCGGCGTGTAGATGGACGCGAGCTTACCGTCGAGCACGAGCTTGTGGACATAATCGAACAGGGCGAGGAGAGACTCCTTCACTGGAAGCTCTTCACGGTACTGCGGCTTCAGCCAGAGTACCGGATGACCGGCTGCCTTATACTCCGGGCTCACGATGTTCTTCGCATCCTCTGTGGTGATGGCGAAGGAAACGAGCGTAGGCGGAACATCGAGCTGCTCGAAGGTACCGGACATGGAGTCCTTACCACCGATCGCTGCGATACCGAGGTCGAGCTGAGCGTTAAATGCTCCGAGCAGTGCCTCGAGCGGCTGTCCCCAGCGCTCCGGCGCACGACCAGGCTTACCGAAGTACTCCTGGAAAGTGAGGTAGGTATCCTCGAAGCCTGCACCGGTTGCGATCAGCTTCGCTGCGGACTCAACGACGGCGAGGTATGCACCCTTGTAGCAGTTCTTCTCGGTGATAAACGGGTTATAGCCATACGCCATCACAGAGGTATCATCGGTATGACCCTTTTCCACAGAGATCTTCGCCGCCATCGCCTGTACCGGTGTGCGCTGATTCTTACCGCCGAACGGCATCAGCACGGTACCTGCACCGATGGTGGAGTCGAAACGCTCACTGAGACCACGCTTGCTGACGACGTTGAGATCCTCGGCCAGTGCCTCATAGTTCTCGGCGAAGCTGCCCTTCACCTCACGGGCAATGCTTCCGCCCTCTGCGGTCTTCACGGTGATATGCTTCTCGGCACCGTTACTGTTCAGGAAGTCTCTCGAAAGATCGATGACGTTCTTTCCGTTCCAGTGAGCGACGAGACGATTTGTATCGGTGACGTCTGCCACGTGGGTCGCCTCGAGGTTCTCCTCATGTGCGAGTGCGAGGAAGCGCTCCATATCCTCTGGAGCGACAACCACCGCCATACGCTCCTGCGACTCGGAGATCGCAAGCTCTGTACCATCGAGACCGGCATACTTCTTCGGAACCTTATCGAGGTTGATGTCGAGACCATCCGCGAGCTCACCGATGGCGACGGATACACCGCCGGCACCGAAGTCGTTGCAGCGCTTGATCAGTCGGCTTGCCTCCGGATTACGGAAGAGACGCTGCAGCTTACGCTCCTCAGGTGCGTTACCCTTCTGTACCTCTGCGCCGTCCTTCTCGAGGGACTCCACGTTGTGAGACTTGGAGGAACCGGTAGCGCCACCGATACCATCACGGCCGGTACGACCGCCGAGGAGGATGACGACATCACCCGGTGCCGGCACCTCACGACGTACGTTCTCTGCCGGTGCGGCTGCGACGACGGCGCCGATCTCCATACGCTTTGCGACATAGCCCGGATGATAGATCTCATCGACGAGGCCGGTCGCGAGGCCGATCTGGTTACCATAGCTGGAGTAACCGTTGGCCGCGGTCGTTACGAGCTTACGCTGTGGCAGCTTGCCCTTCATGGTCTCCTGTACCGGCACGGTCGGATCACCGGCACCGGTGACACGCATCGCCTGATAGACATAGCTTCTGCCGGACAGCGGATCACGGATCGCGCCACCGATGCAGGTTGCTGCACCACCGAACGGCTCGATCTCGGTCGGGTGGTTGTGGGTCTCGTTCTTAAAGAGCAGGAGCCAGTCCTGATCCTCGCCATCGACCTTTACGGTGATCTTCACGGTGCAGGCGTTAATCTCCTCCGACTCATCGAGCTTCTGGAGCTTTCCTTCCTTCTTCAGTACCTTCGCAGCGAGGGTGCCGATATCCATGAGGTTGATCGGCTTCGTGCGGTTCAGCTCCTTGCGGGCAGCGATGTAACGATCCCATGCCTTCTGAAGCTCCGGATCGGCGAAATCCACCTGATCGATCGTGGTCAGGAAGGTGGTATGACGGCAGTGATCGGACCAGTAGGTATCGATCATACGGATCTCCGTGATGCTCGGATCACGATGCTCGGACTTGAAGTAATCACGGCAGAACTCGAGATCATCAAGGTCCATCGCGAGGCCCTTCTCCTGACGGAAGGCATCGAGCTCCTCATTCGGTGCATCGATGAAGCCGGTGAGGGTCTCGACCTCGGTCGGGATGTCATACTTCACATCGAGGGTCGCATAGGTATCGAGGGCGGCCTCTCTCGACTCCACCGGGTTGATGACATACTTCTTGATTTCTGCGATCTCATCCGCGCTCAGATCGCCGTAGAGGAGGTACACCTTCGCGGAACGTACCTTCGGACGCTCTCCCTGTGTGAGGATCTGGATGCACTGTGCGGCAGAGTCTGCGCGCTGGTCGAACTGACCCGGCAGGAACTCGACGGCGAACACATACGCACCGTCCTGCTTCGGGAGCTCAGCCGATACATCATCGAGCTGCGGCTCGCTGAGGACGAGCTGTACTGCCTTATCAAAGGTCTCCTGGTCCAGTCCCTCGACGTCGTAACGGTTCAGAAGCCGTACGTCTGTGAGGTTCTTGATCAGAAGGATGTGACGGATATCATGGCGGAGTCCCTGTGCCTCGTGGCGGAGACCCTGCTTTTTCTCAACATAAATTCTATTTACCATGGATCGTAATCCTCCTTAACTCAGCGGCTTCAGTGCGCGCTGTCCGATATCCTTCCGCATGTGCATCTTCTCGAAGCTTACCTTCGCTGCACTTCGGTAGGCCTGATCGATGGCCTCCTTCAGGGTCGGTGCTGTCTCGACGATGCCGAGCACACGACCACCGTGGGTATAGAGCTTTCCATCGCGGAGGTCTGCACCTGCGACATAAACATTGTCCACCTGATCGACACCCGTGATCTCGAAGCCGGACTCGTAAGCTACCGGATATCCGCCGGATGCCTCGATGATACAGCAGGCGGATTCATCCTTCCACTTCACCTCGACCTCGGCGAGTCTGCCTTCGGTGACAGCCTGCATGATGGTCAGCAGATCAGAATCGAGCAGCGGCAGCACGACCTGTGCCTCCGGATCGCCGAAGCGGCAGTTGTACTCGATGACCTTCGGGCCATCCTTCGTCAGCATGAGACCGAAGTAGAGGCAGCCCTTGAAGGTGCGACCCTCGCTCTTCATCGCTTCGATGGTCGGCTTGAAGATGGTCTCCATGCAGACATCGGCGATTTCCTTCGTGTAGTACGGGTTCGGTGCGATGGTGCCCATACCGCCGGTATTGAGGCCCTCATCGTTGTCCAGGGCACGCTTGTGATCCATGGAGCTGATCATCGGTACGACGACGTTACCGTCGGTGAAGCTGAGGACGGAGACCTCCGGGCCCTCGAGGTACTCCTCGATGACGATCTGGTCGCCGGAGTGGCCGAACTTGTGCTCTGCCATGATGGTCTGGATGCCTGCGATCGCTTCTTCACGGGTCATCGCGATGATGACACCCTTTCCGAGTGCGAGTCCGTCCGCCTTAATGACGGTCGGGATCGGACAGGTCTGTACATACGCCTCTGCTGCGTGGATATCGGTGAATACCTCATAGCCCGCGGTCGGGATGTGGTACTTCTTCATCAGGTTCTTCGAGAACACCTTCGAGCCCTCGATGATGGCCGCCCTGCCCTCCGGTCCAAAGGCCGGGATGCCAGCTGCCTCGAGTGCATCGACCATGCCAGCGACGAGTGGATCATCCGGTGCGACGACCACATAATCCAGCTTCTGCTCGACAGCGAACTTTACGACGCCATCGACATCGGTTGCCCGGATCTCCGGTACGCACTCGGCGTCTCTTGCGATACCGCCGTTGCCAGGGATCGCATAGAGCTTCTCGACCGAAGGATTCTTCTTGATTGCTTTGATGATGGCATGCTCACGTCCACCACCACCTACGACGCCTACTCTCATCGTTTATGCCTCCTGTTCACTCTTCTGTTCACGGATTTCCTTACTCATCAGCTCGGCTGCGGCCGGCAGAAGCTTCCACTCCGCCTGCTCCATCACGCGCTTCTGAAGGATCTCCGGCGTATCGCCTTCCTCGATCGCGACGGCCTTCTGGAGAAGGATACGTCCGCCATCCGGAATTTCGTTTACGAGATGTACGGTTGCTCCGGTCACCTTGACACCGTATGCGAGTGCGGCCTCATGCGGGCGAAGCCCGTACATACCCTTGCCGCAGAAGCTCGGGATCAGGGACGGATGGATGTTGATGATGCGATCCGCATATGCATGGATGAAATCCGGGCCCAGGATCGTCAGATAGCCGGCCAGGATGACGAGGTCGATGCTGTGGGCCTGTAAGGTTTCGATCAGCTTCGGCTCATCCTTATGCACGACGGTATGCTCGATGCCGGCCTTTTCTGCGCGTTCCAGCGCATAGATACCCTCACGGGAGCCGACGACGAGGACGATCTCGCCATCCGGGATCTCACCACGATGCTGTGCATCGATCAGCGCCTGGAGGTTGGTGCCACCGCCGCTGACCAGCACGGCAATTCTGGTTTTATTCTTCATTATGTATATACCCCACTGTGATTAGTGATGGAAAAGTCTCATGCCGGTGAAGCACAGTACCATATCGTACTTATCCGCAGTTTCGATGACGTTATCGTCACGGATGGATCCGCCCGGCTCGGCGATGTAGCTGACACCGGACTTCCGTGCACGCTCGACATTATCACCGAACGGGAAGAACGCGTCGGAGCCGAGGGCCGTTCCGGTCAGTGTCGCGAGATACGCCTTCTGCTCTGCTCTCGTAAACGGAGCCGGCTGCTCAGTGAAGTACTGCTGCCATGCGCCATCCTTCAGGACATCATCGCACTCCTCGGAGAGGTATACATCGATGACATTGTCACGATCAGCACGACGGAGGCCCTCCTTAAACGGGAGGTTCAGGACACGATCCGTCTGGCGAAGATGCCAGTGATCAGCCTTATCACCTGCGAGACGTGTGCAGTGCACTCTGGACTGCTGTCCGGCACCGACACCGATGGCCTGTCCATCCTCTGCATACGCTACGGAGTTGGACTGCGTGTACTTGATGGTGATGAGGGCGATGGTCATGTTGAGACGCGCCTCCTCGGTGAGCTCCCTGTTCTGGCTCACGATGTTTGCGAAGGCCTCATCGGTCACCTTATACTCGTTACGGCCCTGCTCGAAGGTCACACCGAACACCTGCTTGTGCTCGACCGGATCCGGGCGGTAGCTCGGGTCGATCTTGATGACATTATAGTTTCCCTTCTTCTTCGTCTTCAGGATCTCGAGCGCCTCCTCCGTATAGCCTGGGGCAATGACGCCATCAGACACTTCGCGGTGGATGATGCGTGCGGTCGTCGCATCACAGGTATCCGACAGGGCGATGAAGTCACCATAAGAAGACATACGATCGACGCCACGCGCTCTCGCATACGCACAGGCCAGCGGAGACTCGTCGAGACCCTCGATGTCATCTACGAAGCAGGCCTTCTTCAGCTTATCGGAAAGCTTACGTCCGATCGCCGCACCGGAAGGAGAAACGTGCTTGAAGGATGCGGCTGCGACCATGCCGGTGGCTTCCTTGAGATCAGAAACCAGCTGCCAGCTGTTCAGTGCATCGAGGAAGTTGATATAGCCAGGACGGCCATTCAGAATCTCGATCGGAAGATCAGAACCGTCGTGCATATAGATCTTCGCCGGCTTCTGATTCGGGTTCATACCATACTTTAATTCAAACTCTTTCATCTGCCCCTCCTCTTATGCGTTCACCTGTGTGAACTTGTTGATCATCCGGTTGCTTACGCTTCCGTCCACGACGCTGATATAGCGTACGTACATGGAAATCTTATTATCCTCGTTCAGGCTGTTCCAGATCGCCTCTGCGAACTCATCTGCGCTGTTCGGGATCGCCACACGCTCCGGCTCACCCTCGAAGGTCGGAATCGGATTACCGTTCTGCCGGTAGGTGTGGATGAAGTGACCGAGGCCGTTCTGCAGCTTGTAGCTGTAGGTATAGCGTGCACAGTCGGTGCCCTCTGCGTCCTGCGACTTGAGAATCGACATCTTATAGCTGTCAGAATCATCGAGCATCACGAGGCCGCTGATACGCGGTGTCCAGTTCGGACCATCCGGCTCGAACTCGCGGGTTTCGAGCGCCTCCTCGAAGGTGTTACCCTCCTTCAGGAAATCATAGATGGTATCCGTCTGATCACCGTTGGTCACGATCAGGTTATCACCGATCTTACGGATCGGGCTGTAGATGATGAGGCTCGGGTCCTCGACCTTGCTGGCATCTGCCGGGTAGATGGTGACGGTGTCACCATCCTCGATAAATACGCGGTTTCTGGAGTTTGCGCTACGACCCATGATGAAGTAAGCGATGGCGATGGACTGTCCATCCGCGGACTTGCCGATCACGATGCCACGGCCAGGGTACTCGTTGTTCTTCAGCAGCTCTGGAAGCTGTGCTACATCATATGTTGCCATGTTTACTCTCCTTACTCTAAAACGACCTTATCGTCGGACGCGATGATCTCACCGAGGTGGTATGCCTCGACACCATTTGCACGAAGAACCTCGAGGGCTGCCGCCTCATCTTCCTTCGCTACGACAACGCTCATGCCGACACCCATGTTGTAGGTGTTGAACATATCATGTGTGGATACATCGCCGGTCTTCTGGATCAGCTTGAAGATCGGAAGGACGCGCACGTCATCCATCCGGATCTTCGCGCCGAGGCCATCCGGGATGGATCTCGGGATATTCTCATAGAAACCACCGCCGGTGATATGGCTGATGGCCTTTACTGTTACCTTCTCGAGCAGCTTGAGAACCGGCTTTACATAGATGACCGTCGGTGTCAGCAGGGTCTCACCGAGGGACTGACCACCGAGCTCCTCGAGCGGCTTACGAAGCTCCTCCTGGGAGATATGGTCGATGTCGAAAACCTTACGTACGAGTGAGAAACCGTTGGAGTGTACACCGGAGCTCGGGAGTGCGATCACGACATCGCCTGCCTTCATGGAGTTGTTATCGATGACCTGATCCTTATCTACGATGCCGACAGAGAAACCGGCGAGATCGAACTCATCCTCCGGATAGAAGCCTGGCATCTCCGCCGTCTCACCACCGATCAGCGCACTGTCACTCTGTACGCAGCCTTCGGCTACGCCCTTTACGATATCGGCGATCTTCTCCGGCACGTTCTTGCCGCAGGCGATGTAATCGAGGAAGAACAGTGGCTTCGCACCACAGCAGATGACATCGTTTACACACATCGCCACGCAGTCGATACCGACGGTATCATACTTCTCCATCAGGAAGGAGATCTTCAGCTTCGTACCGACACCATCGGTACCGGACACGAGAATCGGGTGCTTGTAGCCCTCCGGAAGCTCGAACAGACCACCGAAGCCGCCGAGACCGGATGCTACACCCTCGGTCATGGTTCTCGCGACGTACTGCTTCATCAGCTCTACGGACTTGTAGCCGGCCGTGATATCAACACCGGCCTCCTTGTATGCCTCACTGTAGCTCTTTGTATTCATATCTAACTCCTTTATCGTTTGATCGTCATGATACTTCATATGGATATCATATATGGATAAGTTCACGGATGGACGGTTCATCGCCATCGCTTACTTCATCCTATTTCGTATGGATACGTTTATTTCATGCGTACCTGCCATGCGTCTCGCGGCTTATGCGTTGGCCTCGTTGTTCGGATCCCACTGTCTGTTCGGATCATCGGTATGTGCATCTCTCCAGGCCTTCGGAATCTTCTCCTCGAAACGGTTCTTCTCGCTGACGGATGGCAGCTCGGTCGGATAGTGACCGTTGAAGCATGCGGCACAGTAGCCGACATTCGGATCATTCTTCGCGATGCGCAGCACATTATCTACGCTGAGGTAGCCGAGTGAATCGACGCCGATGATCTTTGCGATTTCATCGACCGTATGATGACAGGCGATGAGATTCTCCTGACTGTCGATATCAGTTCCATAGTAGCATGGATACAGGAAAGGCGGTGCGGATATACGCATGTGGATTTCCTTCGCACCGGCATCCCGCACGAGCTTGACGAGACGTGCGCTGGTGGTTCCACGTACGATGGAGTCATCGATCAGAACGACGCGCTTCCCCTCGATTTCAGAACGAATCGTGTTCAGCTTGATCTTTACGAGGTTCTCCCGCTCGGTCTGTCCCGGTGCGATGAAGGTTCTTCCGATGTACTTGTTCTTGATGAGGCCGATACCATATGGGATACCGGACTTCCGGCTGTAGCCGACCGCTGCATCGAGACCGGAGTCCGGAACGCCGATGACGACGTCTGCATCGACCGGATGTTCCTCTGCGAGGAACTCACCGGCACGCATTCTGGCATCGTGGACAGAGGCACCATCGATGACGGAATCCGGACGTGCGAAATAGATATACTCGAAAACGCAGGTGGACGGCTTCACCGTCTTGCAGTGATCCTTGATGGAGCGGAGACCATTCTGGTCCATGACCATGATTTCACCCGGTTCGAGGTCACGCACCAGCTTCGCGCCGACCGCGTCGAGCGCGCAGGACTCACTGGCAAACACGATCGAGCCGTCCTCGGTTTCACCGTAGCAGAGCGGACGGAAGCCATGCGGATCACGTACGGCGATCAGCTTCGACGGTGACATCACGATCAGTGAGAAGGCACCGTGCAGCTTCCCTATAGAATTCGTTACCGCTTCTTCGATCGACTTCGTCTTCAGGCGCTCACGCGTGATGACATAAGAGATCGCCTCCGTATCCGTAGTGGACTGGAAGATACAGCCATCCAGCTCGAGGTTACGGCGAAGCTCTGTGGAGTTTACCAGATTTCCGTTATGGCAGAGTGCCATACGGCCCTTCACATGATTTACGACGATCGGCTGTGCGTTGATACGATTTGTGATGCCGGAGGTGGAGTAACGCACGTGACCGCAGGCCATCTGTCCGTCGCCCAGACGGTCGAGCTGATCCTTCGTCATCGCCTCGCTGACGAGACCGAGCTCACGATAGAAACGGAAGACACCCTCATCGTTTACGACGATACCGGCAGATTCCTGGCCGCGGTGCTGTAAAGCAAACAGGCCATAGTAGGTCAGTCGCGCAAGTGGCTTCGTGGTCTTCGAGTACATGCCAAATACGCCACACTCGTCATTAATTTTTCCCATAGATTCCCCTTTAGATGTATAGAAATAGAATTGCGCCTGCAATGGTCATGAAATAAAGTGCGTTTATATGCATGCCTCTGATGCTGCCGGCGCGTCATCGTTACTATGTGTGATTTCGTTCCTGTCGATCGCTCAGCTGTTAAACTGTGCCTCGATGGCGGCGTTCTTCTCCAGGATCGTCTGATGATTCTTATCACGCTCATCCTGAAGCTTCTGTGCGAGTGCGGCATCTTCGATCGCCAGCATCTCGATGGCGAGCAGTGCTGCGTTCTTTGCAGTGTTGACGCCGACTGTAGCAACCGGAATTCCAGGTGGCATCATGACCGTGGAAAGAAGTGCGTCCATGCCTTCCAGTACCTTCGATGAGCATGGAATACCGATCACCGGAAGCGTGGTATTCGCTGCGATGGCACCTGCGAGGTGAGCAGCCATACCGGCAGCGGCGATGATGACACCGAAGCCGTTTTCACGAGCGGATTTCGAGAACTGTGCAGCCTCCTCCGGTGTTCTGTGGGCACTGTATACATGAACCTCGACCGGCACCCCATACTCCTTCAGTACATGGATGCCCTTTTCAACTACTGGAAGATCTGAATCACTTCCCATGATGATCGCAACTTTTTTCATGCAAACTCCTTTCCTGATCCGTGGAAGCAGCGCTTCCGATATCACTCTGAATACGTCCGCCCGGAGGGCATCACAGAGAACTCATGCCAGAAGCGTGAGCCTGTAATCAACAACAAAAAGAGGGAACAGCGCAGGCTGTTCCCCCTTCTATTATTTTACGGTATTCGAATAAACATCGTTATACATTTCACAGCTTACACTAAGCCCGATGAATCCGGCCTGTCCTGAGAATCCGAGTGCACACATCGCTAAAAGGTGATTCGTATGTCTGTTTCCAGCCATGTGCTTCATCCCCAAATCCTTTCGCCCGAGAAACTTGTGAACAACGACAACAAAATTATATTAGATGCCGTCTGCTCCGTCAAGCTGTCACTTTGCCATTTTAAGAAGGATTTCGTTCGAACGGCTTATGAACTTTGCCATCTCATCTGCGCTCAGCGGGGACTGCTGCAGCTTCGCAAGATCGTACAGCTGCTCGGAAATCATGTCGACGGTCTCCTTCGCGGCTTCGTCTGTACGATGCTCGATCAGATACTGTACCAGCGGATGCTCGGTATTCAGAATCAGTGTCTCGTCGACCGGCATATCGCTCATCGGCATACCACTCATCGCATACATCTTCATCATGTCATTCATACGACGGCTCTCCTCGGAGATGGAAAGCATCGCGGCGATGGAGGACTGTGTCAGCTTCTGAAGCTTTACGGTCAGCTTATCCTTCTTCGATGCTGCACGGATTTCTGTTTCCAGATCCTTCTGCTGCTCGTCGAGGGTCTTCTGCTCATCCTCACTTACCTCTGCCCGGAACTCCTCACTGAGATCAGCATCGATTCTGCGGAAGTGAACGCCCTGGTTCTTCGCCTCGAGCTCAGAGATGAATGGCTGGTCGATGCGCTCCGGCAGGATGACGGCATCCTTACCTGCATTCTTAAACATCGCGATGTACTGACTCTGCTGAACAGGGTCGGTGACATAGTAGATAACCTTGTTCTTTTCGCTCTTATCCTCCGCTTCCGCTGTTTTCGTGCTGTCTTCCGTGGAAGCAGCCGTCTCGTCCGCTGCGCTGTTCTCAGCATTGGCCTTCTCTGTGGCTTCGTCGACATCACTCTTCTCGACCTCGAGACACTCCGGCAGGGCGAGGAACTTACCGTTGATGTCCTTGAAGAGGATGTAATCGGTCATCTTCTTACAGAACTTATCGTCGCGGAGGCAGCCGTACTTGATGAACGGTGCGATATCGTCCCAGTACTTCTCATAGTTCTCACGATCGGTCTTGCAGAGGCCGGACAGCTTATCGGCGACCTTCTTCGTGATGTAATCCTGAATCTTCTTTACGAAGCCATCGTTCTGGAGCTGGGATCTCGATACGTTCAGCGGCAGATCCGGACAGTCGATGACGCCCTTCAGGAGCATCAGATACTCCGGGATGACTTCCTTTATGTTATCTGCGACGAAGACCTGGTTGTTATAGAGCTTGATGGTGCCCTCGGCAGACTCATACTCCATGTTGATCTTCGGGAAGTAGAGGATGCCCTTCAGGTTGTACGGGTAGTCCATGTTCAGATGGATCCAGAACAGCGGCTCCTTATAGTCACGGAATACCTTGTGATAGAAGTCGATATACTCTTCCTTCGTGCACTCAGATGGTGTCTTCCCCCAGAGCGGATGCGTATCGTTCAGGAGCTGCGGACGCTTCTCGATTTTCAGCTTCGCCGGTGTCTTCGTCTCCTTGCCATCAGCATCCTTCTCGACCTTCTCAGGGATCTCCTCTACGACGACATCGTCGTCCTTCTTCTGATCCGCCTGGATCGTCTCGGTGTCCTTCGGCAGTTTCGTGATATAGACCTCGACCGGCATGAAGGAGCAGTACTTCTCGATGATCTCGCGCATCTCCCATTCGTTATCGTACTTGAGACAATCATCGTTCAGGTGGAGGGTGATGGTGGTACCGATGGTCTTCTTATCGCCATCCGTCATCTCATACTCCGTGCCGCCGTTACAGGTCCAGTGAATCGGTGTCGCATCCTGCTTATAGGACAGGGTGTCGATGTCGACCTGATCTGCGACCATGAAGACACTATAGAAGCCGAGGCCGAAGTGTCCGATGATCTGATCATCGTTGGCCTTATCCTTATACTTATTGATGAAGTCCGTCGCACCGGAGAAGGCGATCTGATTGATATACTTCTCGACCTCCTCTGCGGTCATACCGATACCGTTATCCTGGAAGGTGACGGTTTTATGCTCGGAATCGACGATCACATCGACTCTGCCCTTATAATCTGCAGGCTTCGTCCACTCGCCGATGAGGCTCAACTTCTCCAGCTTCGTGATCGCATCACATGCGTTTGAAATCTCCTCACGTACGAAGATGTCCTGATCGGAATACATCCACTTCTTGATGATGGGGAATATGTTTTCAGAATTGATCGAAAGTGTACCCTTCTGTGCCATAACATTTACCTCTTATTATGTAGATTTCATCTCGTATCGTCATCCTTCGTAACGGATAGTCGCATGCTGTCACATGAAGGCGGATACAGATGATTCATTTTATTTACAACGAAAAGAAGTATAGCACTGATGTTAGCACTCTACAAGCTGTACTGCTAACAATTCATAGATAATTCATAATTAGCGTTACTGTTTGCACGTGTACTGATCAGGCAGGGGCGTGTCGGGAAGCCGGTAGCGGGCCGGAAGACCGATACGCCCCCTGCCTGCATCAAGTTGACGAATGAACTGTTATTAATTTCAGGAATTAAAAAAGGCCCCATCACTGGGGCCTAAAGCGTGGAACTGCGGGGACTCGAACCCGGGACCGATCGGTTATGAGCCGACTGCTCTAACCAGCTGAGCTACAGTTCCATCTTATATGAATACCGAGGAGTCGATATTCATCAGTTTAAAAAAGCCTTAGCTCTGAAAAGCTAAGGCTGAAAGCCGGGATTCGGACTCGAACCGAAGACCTACTGATTACAAATCAGTTGCTCTACCAACTGAGCTATACCGGCACAACTCCCCCAGTCGGACTCGAACCAACGACACCGCGGTTAACAGCCGCGTGCTCTACCGACTGAGCTATGGAGGAATAGCTGCCCCGCGAAGGGAACATATTATATATCGTGCCTTGAAAACTATATACCGTTCATATATTTATTCTGTAGATAAAACATCAAAACCTACCAGTCACATTGGATAAGCCCTCGACCTATTAGTAACTATCACCTGAATGCTTTGCAGCACTTACAGCTT